>CAZFHV010000001.1:0-13144 GCA_964519095.1 uncultured Chromatiaceae bacterium
TTCTACATGCACCGCACCGGCCACTGGCTGGGCATGGACGTGCACGACGTGGGCGATTACAAGGTGGACGGCGAATGGCGGCTGCTGGAGCCCGGCATGGTGCTGACCATCGAGCCGGGGCTCTACGTGCCCCCGGCCATGGAGGGGGTCCGCGAGTGCTACTGGCGCACCGGCATCCGCATCGAGGACGATCTCCTGGTGACCGCGACGGGCCATGAGGTCCTCACCGAGGGGGTGCCCAAGAGCGTGGCCGAGATCGAGGCCTGGATGGCGGGCTAGCACTGTGGATGTCCGCTACGACGTCCTGATCGTCGGCGGGGGCCTGGTCGGCGCCAGCCTGGCCTGCGCCCTGGGTAAGACCCCCCTGCGGGTGGGCTTGGTGGAGGCGCTACCCCTGCGGGGTCCCGCCCAGCCGAGCTACGACGAGCGGGTGATCGCCCTCTCCTGGGGCAGCCGGCGCATCTTCGAGGGTCTGGGGCTTTGGCCGACCCTGGCCCCCGAGGCGGAGCCCATCCGCGAGGTCCACATCTCCGACCGGGGCCACTGCGGTCTCGCCCGCCTGCGCTGCGAGGACCAGGGCACCGAGGCCCTGGGGTACGTGGCCCCTGCCCGTGCGCTGGGGCAGGCCATCTACCAGCGGCTTGCGGACCAGGGCCGATCGAGCCTGCTCTGTCCGGCCCGGCTCCTGGAGTTCCGGGCGGAGAAGGATCGGGTGGAGATCCGGCTAGATCACGAGGGTCAGATCCAAACGCTGTCCGCTCGGCTCCTGGTGGCGGCCGATGGGGGAGATTCCCCCATCCGGGATCGGCTGGGCCTGCCGTCCTGGCAGTGGGACTATGGCCACACGGCGGTGATCGCCACCCTCACCCCCGAGCGGCCCCGCCCAGGGGTCGCCTTCGAGCGCTTCACCGACACCGGACCCCTCGCGCTGCTGCCCATGACCGAGGGTCGCTACTCCCTGGTGTGGACCGCCCGGGATGGGGAGGCCCCCCGACTCCTGGCCCTCCCGGAGGCGGAGTTCCTGGCGCGGCTCCAGGAGCGCTTCGGCTACCGACTGGGTCGCCTGGGGCGGCTGGGTCGGCGCGCCTCCTATCCCCTGCGCCTGCTGCGGGTACAGCACCCGGTGGCGGAGCGGGTCGCCCTCATCGGCAACGCCGCCCATACCCTCCACCCGGTGGCGGGACAGGGCTTCAACCTGGGGCTGCGGGACGTGGCGGTGCTGGCCGAGGTGCTGGCGGAAGCTCGGGATCCGGGCGCTTGGGAGGTCCTGGAGCGTTTCGCCGCCCTCCGGGAGAGGGATCTGCGCACCACCGCCCTCCTCACCGATGCCCTCGCCCGGGGCTTCGCCAACCCCTTGATCCCCCTCGTGGCCCTGCGCAACGCGGGCCTCCTGGCCCTCGACCTCCTGCCCGGTCCCAAGGCCGCCCTGGCGCGGCGCCTGATGGGCCTGGCCGACCCTTTGCCCCGCCTTTCCCGAGGTCTGCCCCTTGTCGCCCCCCGCTGATCCCAGGGCCCGCTTCGACCTGGTCGTCATCGGTGGCGGCATGGTGGGCGCGGCCCTGGGCTGCGCCCTCGGCCTCCAGGGGCTGCGGATCGCCCTAGTGGAGGGGCGCCCACCCCAGCGGAGCTGGCCCGCGGGGGAGGTGGACCTGCGGGTCTCGGCCCTGAGCCGGGCCTCCCAGCGCATCCTGGGGCGGCTGGGGGCCTGGGAGCGCATGGTGGGGCTCGGGGTGGGCCCCTATCGGGAGATGCGGGTGTGGGAGGCCCCCGGCAGCGAGGGGATCCATTTCGACAGCGCGGCGATCGGTGAGCCGGACCTGGGGCACATCGTCGAGAACCGGGTCACCCAGCTCGGCCTGTGGGAGCGGCTGGAGGGGTTGGAAGGGGTGACCCTCTACTGCCCCGACCGCCTGGCGCGCCTCACCCTGGGTGCCGAGGCGGTGGAGGTCCTACTGGGCAGCGGGGCGGTGCTGCACGGGGCCCTGGTGGTCGGTGCGGACGGCCGGGACTCCCTGGTACGCGCCCAGGCGAGCATCGGCACCCAGGGCTGGACCTATGAACAGCTCGCCATCGTCGCCAACGTGCGCACCGAGCGCTGGCACCAGGAGACCGCCTGGCAGCGCTTTCTGCCCAGCGGACCCCTGGCCTTCCTGCCGCTCCGCGACGGCCGCTGCTCCATCGTCTGGTCCGCGGACGAGCCCCGGGCCCGGGAGCTGACGGCCCTGGACGAGGCGGGGTTCGGCCAGGCCCTCGGCGAGGCCTTCGAGCATCGCCTCGGCCCCATTCTGGAGGTGGGAACCCGGGCGGCGGTGCCGCTGCGGGTGGAGCAGGCCAAGCAGTACGTGCTGCCGCGCCTGGCCCTCATCGGCGATGCGGCCCATGCGGTTCATCCCCTGGCGGGACAGGGGGTCAACCTGGGTTTTCTGGATGCCGCGGCCCTGGCGGAGGCGCTGGGCGAGGCGCGGGCGGGGGCGCGGGACATCGGCGCCCTGCGGGTGCTGCGGCGCTACGAGCGCGCCCGCTGGGGCGATAACCTGGCCATGCTGGCGGCCATGGACGGATTCAAGCGCCTGTTCGGCACCACCCTGGCTCCCCTCGTCTGGACGCGGAATCTGGGGCTGGGCGTCACGGATCGGCTCCCCCCCCTCAAGGCCCTGTTCATGCGCCAGGCGCTGGGGCTCTCGGGAGAGCTGCCGCCACTGGCCCGGCCCTGAAGGAGACGGACCCGGTTGAGCCGCCTGGGTCGATAAGCGAATTAGCAGATTCCATCCGCCCATCCAAGTTTTTGACTGGCGATGGCCCAGGGCTGGGGTTACGCTTATGAACCCTGTAGTGGGAGGGAGAAGTGCTCGTCGGGCCATCGGGCGCCGGCGGATGCCCTAGCAGCCATGCCTGAGATCCCCGACATCACCGACACCGAGCGCTGGATCGTCCAGACCACGCTCAAGGAGCGCTACGGGCGGGCCCTGGAGATCGACCTGGCGGACGCCGATGTGCGCCTGCACCCCTCGGACCGGGAACTGACCCCCTGCCCGGTGATCTTCTGGCGGGCGGACGACGGCTGCAACTTCGTGATCTTCAAGACCGGGGAGCGCCGCTACCGCTGCCAGTTCTTCTATCAGCCCTACAAGCAGATGGGCACCGGCGTGGACGAGTACGACGACCTCTCCGAATGCGCGGTGGCCATCCTGCAGGCCCAGGCCGATTTCGCCGCCGAGCGCCGGGGTGATCTGCCGACCAGCGGTCGTTGAGCCGGGGCGCCCGCGAGGATTCAAGTTTTCATAGAGACGAGTAGTTTGAGGACTTCTAGAGGGAGAGACCATGAGCGCCAAAAATGCCTTCTACGCCCAATCCGGCGGGGTCACCGCGGTGATCAACGCCTCCGCCTGCGGGGTGATCGAGACCGCCCGTAAGCACCCCCAACAGATCGCCAACCTCTACGCGGGGCGCAACGGGATCATCGGGGCCCTGACCGAGGACCTGATCGACACCAGCCAGGAGTCCGATGCGGCCATCGCCGCCCTGCGCCACACCCCGTCCGGCGGCTTCGGCTCCTGCCGCTATAAGCTGAAGAGCCTCGAGGCCAACCGCCGCGAGTACGAGCGCCTCATCGAGGTATTCAAGGCCCACGACATCGGCTACTTCTTCTACAACGGCGGGGGTGACTCCGCCGACACCTGCTACAAGGTGAGCCAGCTCTCCGAGACCCTGGGCTATCCGGTACAGGCGATCCACGTGCCAAAGACCGTGGACAACGACCTACCCATCACCGACAACTGTCCGGGCTTCGGCTCCGTGGCCAAGTACATCGCCGTGAGCACCCTGGAGGCCTCCTTCGACGTGCGCTCCATGGCCAAGACCTCCACCAAGATCTTCGTTATCGAGGTGATGGGGCGCCATGCGGGCTGGATCGCCGCCGCCGGTGCCCTGGTCGCGGATCAGGGGATCCCGGTGCTCACCCTGTTCCCGGAGATCGAGTTCGATCTCGACCGCTTCCTCGCTGCGGTGAAGGCCAAGGTCCAGGAGCACGGCTACTGCACGGTGGTGGTGTCCGAGGGCTGTCACTGGCCCGATGGGCACTTCCTCGCCGAGCAGGGCACCCGGGATGCCTTCGGCCATGCCCAGTTGGGCGGCGCCGCCCCCGTCGTGGCCAACCTGATCAAGGAGGCCCACGGCTACAAGTTCCACTGGGCGGTGGCCGACTATCTGCAACGCGCCGCTCGCCACATCGCCTCGCGAAACGACGTCGAGCAGGCCTACGCCATGGGCAAGGCGGCAGTGGAGCTGGCCCTGGCCGGTCACAACTCGGTGATGCCTACGGTGGTGCGCACCTCCTCCAAGCCCTACGCCTGGGAGGTGGGTCACGCGCCCCTCTCGCAGGTGGCCAACGTGGAGAAGTTCATGCCCCGGGATTTCATCAGCGAGGACGGCTACGGCATCACCGACAAGTGCCGCGACTACCTCTATCCCCTGATCCAGGGGGAGGACTATCCGCCCTACACCGGCGGGTTTCCCCAGTACGTGACCCTCAAGAATGCCCCGGTGCCGAAGAAGCTCGGCTCGGCCTTCGAGCTCTGATGGGGGGCACCGGCACCGCGCGGTGGTGCGTACCCCCCTGCCGAGGGGGGTGCCGCCGATGACCCTCGACAAGGCCCGTGAGCTGATAAACGTGCAGTTGGGGTTCGGTGGCGGATACAATCGGAATGCTGTGCGCCTCATCCTTGGGGAGGTGCAGCGGGAGCACGGACAAGCGGCGGCCGATGGCCTGATCGCAGAGCTGGGATTGGAGCGCGCTTTCGACCTCAGGCCCGGAACCGATTTCTCCGGTGTGGGGCGCTGAAAGATAAAACAATCTAACCGATAGGAGAGCTGTCAATGTCAGGTGGTGGTTTAGTCTTCGCACTCTTGTGCGCATTGGTGGCCCTGGGGTACGGGGCCTGGTCCGTCAAGTGGATCCTGCAACAGCCCGATGGCAAC
Organism: uncultured Chromatiaceae bacterium; assembly: GCA_964519095.1. Lineage (GTDB taxonomy): Bacteria > Pseudomonadota > Gammaproteobacteria > Chromatiales > Chromatiaceae > JAEHCY01. The sequence continues at coordinate 4,978 of CAZFHV010000001.1, forward strand.
GAACGGATGCGGCAGATCGCCGCGGCCGTGCAGGAAGGTGCTCAGGCCTATCTCAACCGGCAGTACACCACCATCGGCATCGTGGGTGCGGTCCTGTTCGTCCTCTTGGGTGTCGGCCTGCACAACTGGTATGCCGCGATCGGTTTCGCCATCGGAGCCGTCCTCTCCGGGGCGACGGGGTATATCGGAATGAACATCTCGGTACGGGCCAATGTGCGCACCGCACAGGCGGCACACAATGGCCTCAACGCCGCCCTGCAGCTCGCCTTCCGCGGCGGCGCCATCACCGGCTTGCTGGTGGTTGGTCTCGGCCTGCTCGGCGTGGCCGGGTACTTCGCCGTCCTGAAGACCATGGGCTTGGGTAACGAGAGCATCTTGCACGCCCTGGTCGGCCTCGGCTTCGGCGGATCCTTGATCTCCATCTTCGCCCGGTTGGGCGGCGGTATCTTCACCAAGGGCGCGGACGTGGGCGCCGACCTGGTGGGCAAGGTGGAGGCGGGCATTCCGGAGGACGACCCACGCAATCCCGCGGTCATCGCCGATAACGTGGGCGACAATGTGGGCGACTGTGCCGGCATGGCGGCCGACCTCTTCGAGACCTATGCCGTTACCCTCATCGCCACCATGCTGCTCGGCGGGCTGCTGATCAAGGGCAGCGATGCCGCCGTGGTCTACCCGTTGGTACTAGGCGGCTTGTCCATCATCGCCTCGGTGATTGGCACTTTCTTCGTCAAGGCCGAGCCCGGCAAGAAGATCATGACGGCCCTCTATCGCGGGGTGATCGTCTCCGGCGTCATCGCCGCAGTGGCCTTCCTGCCCGTGACTTGGGTGATGATGCAAGGTATTCCCGGCTATTCCTGGGTCGGCATCTACGGGTCGGCCTTCATCGGCTTGGTTCTCACCGCGCTGATGGTGGTCATCACCGAGTACTACACCGCTACCGAGTTCTCCCCGGTGCGGCACATCGCCCAGGCCTCCACCACGGGTCACGGCACCAACATCATCGCCGGGCTGGCCGTATCGATGAAGTCCACCGCCCTGCCGGTACTCTCGGTCTGCGCCGCCATCTGGGCGGCTCATGCTCTGGGTGGTCTCTATGGCATCGCCATCGCGGCGACCTCCATGCTGTCCATGACCGGCATGATCGTGGCCCTGGATGCCTATGGTCCCATCACCGACAACGCTGGCGGTATCGCCGAGATGGCCGAGCTGCCCAAGGAAATCCGTAGTATCACCGATCCTCTGGACGCCGTGGGCAATACCACGAAGGCTGTCACCAAGGGCTACGCCATCGGCTCCGCGGGCCTCGCAGCCCTGGTGCTGTTTGCGGACTACACCCATGCCCTGGAAGCCAAGGGCATGAGCGTGCACGGCATGTTCGACCTGTCCGACCACATGGTGATCATCGGGCTGTTCATCGGCGGACTGGTCCCTTACCTCTTTGGTTCCATGGCGATGGAGGCGGTCGGTCGCGCCGCCGGTGCCGTGGTGATTGAGGTGCGTCGTCAGTTCCGTGAGATTGCGGGGATCATGGAAGGCAAGGCCAAGCCGGAATACGGCACCTGCGTGGACATGCTCACCAAGGCGGCCATCAAAGAGATGATGCTACCCTCACTGCTACCCGTTCTGATCCCAGTCGTCGTGGGTGTCGTCCTCGGCCCCAAGGCGCTCGGCGGTATCTTGATGGGTACCATCATCACCGGCCTCTTCGTGGCCATCTCCATGACCACCGGTGGTGGTGCCTGGGACAACGCCAAGAAGTACATCGAGGACGGCAACCTTGGCGGCAAGGGCTCGGATACCCACAAGGCGGCGGTCACCGGTGACACCGTCGGCGATCCCTACAAGGACACCGCCGGTCCCGCCGTGAACCCCTTGATCAAGATCATCAACATCGTCGCCCTCCTCATCGTGCCGCTGATCTAGGCGGTCTCCCTAGGGGCAGGGATGCCCTCACCCGAGCCCGGCGGGTTGGGCTACAATCGCCCCTGACCCGTTCCGGGCTCTTTCTTTCTCTGCGATCGGCATCCCCCACGGTAAGCCCGGCGACTCGTGCTCCACTCCCCTAGCGCCCTGAGGTAACCCCTATCATGGATCTGCGTCTTGTCTCCAGCGGTCGCGACCTGCCCAACGAGGTCAACGTCATCATCGAGATCCCGGCCCACTCGGAGCCCGTGAAGTACGAGATGGACAAGGAGACCGGCGCCATGTTCGTGGACCGCTTCATGTCCTCGGCCATGCGCTACCCCTGCAACTACGGCTACGTCCCCCACACCCTCTCCGCCGACGGTGACCCGGTGGACGTGCTAGTGCTCACCCCCGCGCCCCTGATCCCCGGCTCGGTGATCCGCTGCCGCCCCGTGGGTGTGCTCAAGATGACCGATGAGTCGGGTGACGACGCCAAGGTGCTGGCCCTGCCCATCGACAAGCTGTGCAAGACCTATCGCAGCGTCGATAGCTACCGTGACCTGCCCGCCGATCTGCTCGAGCGCATCGCCCACTTCTTCGAGCACTACAAGGACCTCGACGAGGGCAAGTGGGTGCGGGTGGAGGGCTGGGGCGGTGCCGACGAGGCCAAGCAGGAGATCCTCGCCAGCGTGCGGCTCTACCAGGAGGCCCCGGAGAAGCCCAATTTCTAGGCGGCGGGGACCCCCTCCCCCGGTCGCCACCTACCGGTGCCCATGAAGATCTGCATCCTCTCCGACAGCCACGACCATATCGCCTTGCTGGACGCCGCCGTGGCCGAGGCCAAGGCCGCGGGGGCGGAGGCGGTGGTGCACTGCGGGGACCTGGTGGCCCCAAGCACGCTGCATTGCCTGGAGAAGTACGGCCTGCCCGTGCACGTCATCCACGGCAACAACACCGGCGACCTCTACAGCCTCGGCCGCCTCGCGGCCCGGCCCGCCGGTTGCCTGCACTACCACGGCATGGATGCGGCCCTGGAGCTGGGCGGGCGGCGCCTGTTCGTCGTCCACTATCCCCATTACGCCCGGGCCATGGCCGCCACCGGCGACTGGGATCTGGTCTGCTGCGGACACAGCCACAAGCCCGACATCCGCCGCCTGCCCAACCTCAAGGGCGGCACCACGCTCCTGGTCAACCCGGGTACCGTGGGCGGGGTGGGGGGCGCCCCGGCCACCTACGTGCTGGCAGACCTCCATACCCTGGCGGTGGGGATCCAGAGCCTCGCCCCCGAGTTTCCCCAGGGCCGATTCGCCACTACTGCTTGAGTCATCCCCCCAGCCCCACCCAGAGTCACCCGCGACCCCATGCCCGAGCTGACCCATTTCAACGCCGCCGGCGAGGCCCACATGGTCGACGTGGCGGACAAGGCCGAGACCCACCGGGTGGCCATCGCCGAGGGCCGCATCCACATGGAGCCCGCGACGCTCGCGCGCATCCTCGCCGGGGACCACCGCAAGGGTGATGTGCTGGGGATCGCGCGGGTGGCGGGGATCCTGGCCGCCAAGCGCACCGCCGAGCTGATCCCCCTCTGTCACCCCCTGCCCCTGACCCGGGTGGTGGTGGACCTCACCCCCGAGGCCGACCAGAGCGCGGTCCACTGCCAGGTCCGGGCCGAGACTCACGCCCGCACCGGGGTGGAGATGGAGGCCCTGTGCGCGGTGCAGGTGGCCCTGCTCACCGTCTACGACATGTGCAAGGCGGTGGACCGGGGCATGAGCATCGAGGGGGTGCGGCTCCTGGAGAAATCCGGTGGCCGCAGCGGTCACTGGTCCAGGGGAGACGGGACCTGAGCGGCGCCACGGGAGGTCATCCGGCGTGAACCCCTATTACCGGCGGGCGAGCTTCCTCGCCAGCGCCTCCCTGCTGTCCCAGGCCCCAGCAGATCGGGGCTACGAGGTGGCCTTCGCGGGGCGTTCCAACGTGGGCAAGTCGAGCGCCCTCAATCGCCTCTGCGGCCAGCGGGGGCTGGCGCGGGCCAGCAAGACCCCTGGGCGCACCCAGACCCTCAACTTCTTCGCCCTCGACGGGGAGCGCCGACTGGTGGACCTTCCCGGCTACGGTTACGCCCGGGTGGCCCTGGCGATCAAGGAGCGCTGGCAGGAGAGCCTGGCGGAGTACCTGCGTGAGCGGCGCTGCCTGCGGGGCCTGGTGCTCCTCATGGACAGCCGCCACCCCCTCACGGAGCTGGACCGGCACATGCTGGACTGGAACGCCCGGCGGGGCCTGCCCACCCACATCCTCCTCACCAAGGCCGACAAGCTCAGCCGCGGGGCGGCCGGGGCGGTGCTGCTACAGATGCAGCAGTCGCTGGCGGAGCGGGATGGCCCCCTCAGCGTCCAGCTCTTCTCGTCCCTCAAGGGTCAGGGGATCGACGAGGTCCATGACTTGCTCGACCGCTGGCTCGATCTGACCCCCGAGCCGGCAGCGCAGTAGTCCCTCAGGCGGAGGGCTCCCGACGCTTGTGACCCGCCCGCTCCAGCTCCGCGAGGTAGGAGGACCAGTTCTCCCTGTGGTGGGCGCCGAGGCGATAGAGGTACTCCCAGGAGTAGATCCCGGTGTTGTGCTCGTCGTCGAAGTGAAGGCAGACGGCGTAGTGGCCCACCGGCTCGATATGCTGGATGTTGACCTCCTCCTTGCCCACCTGCAGCACCCGCTCCCCAGGGCTGTGACCCTGCACCTCCGCGGAGGGGGAGAACACCCGCAGGTACTCGCAGGGGAGGTTGAAGGTGGCGCCATCGTCGAACCTGATCTCCAGCACCCGCGACTGGCGGTGCAGGCTGATCTCCAGGGGGACGGGGTTGGACATGCTCGGTGACCTCCCGATTCGGTGCCCCGGCGGCGGTCGGGCGCACCGCCGGAGGGATTAGAGGATGTAGCGCGACAGGTCCTCGTTGGCCGCCAGGTCCCGCAGATGGCTATCCACGTAGTCCGCGTCCACCACGAGGGTCTGTCCCGCGCGTTCCGACGCCTCGAAGGACACGTCCTCCAGCAGCCGCTCCAGCACGGTGTGCAGGCGGCGGGCGCCGATGTTCTCGGTGCGCTCGTTGACCTGCCAGGCGATCTCCGCGATGCGTCGGATGCCCTCCGGGGTAAAGCTGAGCGCCACCCCCTCGGTGGCCAACAGGGCCCGGTACTGATCGGTGAGAGAGGCGTCGGGCTCGGTCAAGATGCGGACGAAGTCCTCGGTACTCAAGGCGCCGAGCTCCACCCGGATGGGCAACCGCCCCTGGAGCTCCGGGATCAGGTCCGAGGGCTTGGCGAGATGGAAGGCCCCCGAGGCGATGAAGAGGATGTGGTCGGTGCGCACCATGCCGTACTTGGTGGAGACGGTGGAGCCCTCCACCAGGGGCAGCAGGTCCCGCTGGACCCCCTCCCGGGAGACGTCGGGACCCCCGTGCTCCGAGCGCTTGGCCACCTTGTCGATCTCGTCGAGGAAGACGATGCCATGCTGCTCCAGGCTCTCCAGGGCTCGCAGCTTGAGGTCTTCCTCGTTGATGCGCTTGGCCGCCTCTTCGTCGCGCAGCACCCCCAGGGCATCCTTGATGCGCAGCTTGCGCCGCCGCTTGCGACCCCCGCCGAGGCTCTGGAACAGGCCCTGGAGCTGACTGGTCATCTCCTCCATCCCGGGCGGGGCCATGATCTCCACCCCCAGGGCCGGTCCACTGACCTCGATCTCCACCTCCCGCTCGTCGAGGTCGCCTCGGCGCAGCCGCTCGCGGAACTTCTCGCGGGTGGCGGAGGAGATGCCCCCGCTCGGGCGGCTCTCCTCCTCGAAGCTGCTGGGGCTGGGCTGCGGCAGCAAGGCGTCCAGCAACCGCTCCTCGGCCGCTGCCTCGGCCAGGTCCGACACCTTGGCCATCTCCTGCTCGCGCAGCATCTTGACCGCCACGTCCGCCAGGTCGCGGATGATGGACTCCACGTCCCGGCCCACGTAGCCCACCTCGGTGAACTTGGTGGCCTCCACTTTGAGGAAGGGGGCATTGGCCAGGCGGGCGAGTCGGCGGGCGATCTCGGTCTTGCCCACACCGGTGGGACCGATCATGAGGATGTTCTTGGGAGTGATCTCGCTACGGAGGGGCTCGTCGATCTGGGCCCGGCGCCAGCGGTTGCGCAGGGCGATGGCCACCGCCCGCTTGGCCTGGTCCTGGCCGATGATGTGCTTGTCGAGCTCCTCGACGATGCGCTGGGGGGTGATCTCGGACATGGTACGGCTCGCGTGGCAGGGTAGCGGGAGAGGGAGGCGGGGCCGGGCGTGCCGCCGGCTCAGTCAAGGCTCTCGATCTCCTCGATCACCCGGTTGTGGTTGGTGTAGATGCAGAGGTCCGCGGCGATGGCCAGGGACCGCTCCACGATCTCGCGGGCGGAGAGGTCGGTGCTCTCCAGCAGGGCCCGGGCCGCCGCCTGGGCGAAGGGACCGCCGGAGCCGATGGCCATCAGGTTGTGCTCGGGCTCCAGCACGTCGCCGGTGCCGGTGAGGATCAGCGAGGACTGGCGATTGGCCACGCACAGCATGGCCTCGAGCCGGCGCAGGATGCGGTCGGTGCGCCAGTCCTTGGCCAACTCCACGGCGGCGCGGGTGAGGTGTCCCTGGTGCTTCTCAAGCTTGGCCTCGAACAGCTCGAACAGGGTGAAGGCGTCCGCGGTGGCCCCGGCGAAGCCGGCGATGACCTGCTCCTTGTAGAGGCGCCGCACCTTGCGGGCGTTGCCCTTCAGCACTGTATTGCCCAGGGAGACCTGGCCATCCCCGCCGATCACCACGCGGCCCCCTCGGCGCACCGAAAGGATGGTCGTGCCCTTGAGTGGCTCCACGGATGCCTCCAGCCGGGTCATCGAAAAAGGGAATTCTGCCACATCGGCCGCCCTGCGGCTCAGCGCTGCTTCTTGGCCCGGGGGTGGGCCTGATCGTAGACCTGGGCCAGGTGCTGGAAGTCGAGGTGGGTGTAGATCTGGGTGGTACTGAGGTTGCTGTGACCCAGCAGCTCCTGCACCGCCCGCAGGTCCCCGGAAGATTCGAGCAGGTGGCTGGCGAAGGAGTGCCTGAACAGGTGGGGATGCAGGGGCCGGGTGGCGCCCTGCTTGAGGGCCCAGCGCTTGATGCGCACCTGCACCGTGCGGGGGTGGATGCGTAGGCCACGGCGGCTCACGAACAGGGCCCGCTCGTCGGCGCCCACCAGTCCCGGCCGCACCCCGAGCCAGCGCTCCAGGGCGGCGAGGGCCTGGCGCCCCACCGGGATCCGCCGGGTCTTGGAGCCCTTGCCCGTGACCTCCACCGAGGCGTCCGCCCGGTCCACATCCCCCAGGTTGAGGCTCACCAGCTCCGCCAGCCGCAGCCCCGAGCCATAGAACAGCTCCAGGATGGCCAGGTCCCGCAGCTCCAACGGGTCCTCGCCCGGCTGATCCAGCAGTCGCCCGAGCTGGTCTGCGTCCAGGGTGGCGGGGAGCCGGCGCGGGGTCTTGGGGGCGCGCACACCCTGGGCGGGGCTCTGGGTGCAGATCCCCTCCCGCAGCAGGTAACGGAACAGGCTGCGCAGGGAGGAGAGCTCCCGCTGCAGTGTCTTGCCCCGGTGGCCCTGACGGTGCCGCCAGGCCACGAACTGGCGCACCAGCGGCTCCGTGAGTCCCTGCCAGTGCCCACTCCCCCGTTCCTCCAGCCAGGTGCGCCAGCGCTGGAGGTCGCGGCGGTAGTTGCTCAGGGTGTGAGGGGAGAGGCGGCGCTCGTTGGCCAGGTGGGCGAGGAAGGCCTCCAGCGCCGGCTCCAGGCCGGCGCTCGCCTCGGGCTCAGACACCGGGCAGGGGGATGACGCGCAGCTTGTGGCCGATGATCTCGCCCAGCTGGCGCAGGAAGTCGGTGGCCATGGCGGGTCGGAAGCGCTCGGGGTCCTCGCTGCCGATCGCAAGGATACCCAGCACCGGGCCCGCCTCCACCGGAATCAGGGCCGCGGATCGCACCCGCTCCGCCTCTTCGGGGAACAGGGTCCGGAGCTGCTCCGCGTGCAGGGGTCCGCAGAGGGGCCGACCCGCGGCGAGGAAGCCCAGGAAGTCGCTCACCTGGGGATCCACCGACTGTGCCTCGGCCCCCTCAGCCGGCGCCGGAGGGGCGGGTGGGTCGGCGGGAAAGAGCAGAAAGCGGACGGCATCCGCACCGAACTCGTCGCGCAGGTGGGTCCTGAGGGCGGCCTGGAGCTGGTCGAAGTCCCTGCTC
>CAZFHV010000001.1:13154-19254 GCA_964519095.1 uncultured Chromatiaceae bacterium
CCCTGCTCGAGACCAGGGAGAGGGTGAGCCGGTGCATGCGGGTGGCCACCGAGTCGTTGTCCTTGGCGAGGTTGACCAGATGCACCAGCTTCTTTTGGGCCTGCTGGAGCTCCGTGCGGAGGTGCTCCACCTGACGCTCGATGAGGGAGACCGCGACACCCGAAGCGTGGGGGATGCGCAGCTCGGCGAGCAGCTCCGCGTGCTCCTCGAAGAACTCCGGATGCCCCAGGAGATAGGCCACCACCTGTTCCCCGTCCGGCGTGATCGGAACTACCTTCTTCGCCGCGCGCTTTGCTGTCACAGCTCGATCTCCCCCTCAAAGACCCGTACCGCAGGCCCGGTCATCCACAGGGGCTCCCCAGGCCCGGCCCAGGCAATGATAAGCTGGCCCCCTGGGAGTGTCACCCGCACCCGCTCCGCCAGCAGCCCCTGGACCCGCCCCACCACCACCGCGGCGCAGGCGCCGGTGCCGCAGGCGAGGGTCTCGCCGGTGCCGCGCTCGAACACCCGCAGCCGGATGGCGCCCCCATCCTCCACCTGCATGAAGCCCACGTTGACGCGCTGCGGGAAGCGCGGGTGGCGCTCGATCAGGGGCCCGAGGCGGGCGACGGGGGCGGTGCTGACGTCCGGGACCCGCAGCACCACGTGGGGATTGCCCATGGAGGCCACACCCACCTGGTGGGTCTCCCCCTCCACCTCCAGCGGGTAGCTCGCCGCTTGCGTGTCGGCGAGGAAGGGGACCTCCGCGGGGTGCAGGCGCGGGATGCCCATGTTCACCCGCACCTGGCCGTCGGGCTCAAGGCTCAGGCGGATGTTGCCCGCGCGGGTGCCCACGTCGATGAGGTCCTTGTGGGTCAGGCCCCGGTCTCGGACGAAGCGGGCGAAGCAGCGGGCCCCGTTGCCGCACTGCTCCACCTCGCCCCCATCGGCGTTGAAGATGCGGTAGTGGAAATCCGTGTCGGGACTGCGGGGGGGCTCCACCAGCAGCAGTTGGTCGCAACCGACCCCGAAGTGGCGGTCAGCGAGGGAGCGGATGGCCTCGGGGCTGAGGTCGAGGGGCTCGGCGGTGGCATCGAAGACCAGGAAGTCGTTCCCCAGGCCCTGCATCTTGGTGAAGCGTCTGGGCCCGCTCATGGCAGGGTCCGCTCCCCGGCATAGAGGCTCGCCAGGGTCTCCCGCTCCCGCACCAGATAGCACTGGCCCCCGTCCACCATCACCTCGGCGGCCCGCGGCCGGCTGTTGTAGTTGGAGCTCATGGTGAAACCATAGGCCCCGCTGGAGCGCACCGCCAGCAGGTCCCCTGCCTCCAGGGCCAGATCCCGCCCCTTGCCAAGGAAATCCCCGGTCTCGCACACGGGGCCCACCAGGTCGTAGCGCCCCGGGCGGACGTCGGCGCGCTGCAGCACCGGGACGATGGCCTGCTTGGCCTGGTAGAGGGCCGGGCGCAGCAGGTCGTTCATGGCCGCGTCCAGGATGGCGAAGGCCTTGTGGGGGGTGGCCTTGAGGTACTCCACCCGCGTCAAGAGGATGCCCGCATTGCCGGCAATGGCCCGGCCGGGCTCGATGTGGATCTCGTAAGGCAGCGGCGCGAGCCGCCCCAGCAGGGCCTGGGCGTAGGCGTCGGGCTCGGGGGGTGCCTCGTCGGTGTAGCGGATGCCCAGGCCCCCGCCCAGGTCCAGGTGATCGAGGCGAATGCCCTGGTCCTCCAGGCGGTGGACCAACTCGAGCACCCGCTCCAGGGCATCGAGAAAGGGGCTCAGCTCGGTGAGCTGGGAGCCGATGTGGCAGGCGATGCCGCTGATCCGCAGGCCCGGAAGGGTCAGGGCCCGGCGGTAAACCCCTTCCGCCGCGGCCACGTCGATGCCGAACTTGTTCTCCTTGAGGCCGGTGGCGATGTAGGGGTGGGTGCGGGCGTCCACGTCCGGGTTCACCCTCAGGGCGATGGAGGCCACCCGCCCCAGCTCGCTGGCGACGCGGCTCAGGCGCTCCAGCTCGGCCTCGGATTCCACGTTGAAGCAGCGGATCCCCAGCTCCAGGGCCCGGCGCATCTCCCCCTCGCCCTTGCCCACCCCGGAGAACACGACCTTGGCCGGGTCACCGCCGGCGGCGAGCACCCGCTCCAGCTCCCCCTGGGAGACGATGTCGAAACCCGACCCCAACCGCGCCAGGAGATTGAGCACGGCGAGGTTGGAATTGGCCTTGACCGCGAAGCACACCAGGTGGGGATGGCCGTGGAAGGCGTCGTCGAAGGCGTGCCAGTGCCGCTCCAGGGTGGCCCGGGAGTAGACATAGCAAGGGGTGCCGTAGCGGGCGGCGATCGCCCGCAGCGGCATCTCCTCGGCGTAGAGCTCGGGGCCGCGGTACTGGAAGTGGTCCATGGGCTAGAAGCGCTTCGGCTCGGGCTGGCCCTTCTCCGGAAGGTAGAGGTCACCCTTCAGACCACAGGCGGTGATCAGGTTGCCCGCCCCGAGGAGGGCAACCGCCAGCAGTAACAGGATGCGCGGCCAACAGCACATGGGCGTCTCGCTCGATCAGCAGGAAAAGGAACCGCCCTCCCTGGCGGGGGCATTGTCAGTGAGCCCAGGGCTCGGCGCAACTGAGGCATGGCGAGGTGGCCACCAGGGGCTCGGGTCCGCTATCTTCCCTCCCTCCCCACGCCCGTCTACACCTAGAAGGCGCAGTAGTTGGACCTTGCTCAGGACGCGCTGAGGGGCCGAAATGTCGGGACAAGGAGACGGCCAAGGGCAATCGTCACCCTCGCCTAGGGGGTCAGGGGGAAACGGCCACTTGGAGTGATCATCCGGGACCCCCACTGAACAGCGTCCATCTGCCGGCTTTGGGATCATCACCTCAAGTCCCGCAGCACCCCAGCGTTACCTCTAGGCCGAACCGCAGCACCGCGCCAATCGGCGCTTCGATCTGCGCTCCTGGGTCGGGCGATGCCTGTCCACCTGTGCGAACGGCGCACCCTGCCCAGAAGTCCGGCCGCGCCTCGGCGTCGCACGAGCTGGCTGAGCGCGGCGCTAATCACACAATTATTCCCTACTTTCTATGCTTGCTGGCCTGCGACAGGCCATGTTATACGGAGCACGCATCGACATCAGGGTTCATCCCAGAGCCGGTTCGCGGGAAACCTGTCCCCCGAAGTGCCACGAGGACCTGAGTACTGTGATGAAATTCCCGGCGACCTTCAGGTTTATGCTCGTCTGGATATTGCTCAGCAGCGCGATGGTTTTTTCTAATCGAGCGGCTGGAGAACAATTCCAGGTCCTGTTTGATACCAACAACGATCCGACCACCGGTTGTACCGTGCCGACGGTAGACGGGCCGTTCAAAGGCGTAGAGAGTCTTCTCACCACCGAATTTTCCGGGGGCCTCATTACAGGGGTGGCCCTACAGGAGTGCGTCAATTCGGCAACCGGTGCTTTCGGACCACCGCGGCAAGTGAGTTCCGGCGGCTGGCCCGTGGCGCTCCAGCAGGGTCCGAGCGGCGAGGGTGCGGTCGAGACCTATGTCCCGATCTCGTTCCTAGGCATTCGCGCCGCGACACTCCGCCTTGGGTTTACCGGCCGGGATAGCAACAACCAAACCGTGGACGCCGTCACTCGGGGTGGACATGGATTTGCTTTCAGGCTATCCGCACCATTTCCACCACCCCCACCAGAACCCATCCCGACATTGAACCGGGTTGAGCTGATGCTACTCGCTGCCCTCATGGTCTTGACGGGCCTGTGGGTTTGGAGACGCCATCCCCACATGCGAAGTCTTGTGTTGGTGGTGGTCTTCTTTGGTGGGGCGATCGGGACGGCCTTGGCAGCCATCGTCGCAGACGGGATCATCACCGATTGGAATGGTCGCGCTCCCTTGGCAACCGATCCCTCGGGCGACGCTGTCGGCACCGATCTGACCAGCATCTATGCCGCGCAGGAGGGCTTGCGGCTCTATTTTCGTGCCGACTTTTCCTCTAATCATCCGCCAACCATTGCCGATCAGGCGTTCACAATTGCCGAAAATACGCCGAATGGAGGTCTGGTCGGCACCGTCTCAGCCTCGGATCCGGACCCCGGTCAGACCCTGACCTATGCCATCACCGCTGGCAATACCAGTGGCGCCCTTGCCATCAACGCCAGCACGGGTCAGATCACTGTGGCCAATACCGCGGCGCTCGATTTCGAGACGACACCGAGCTTCGGGCTCACGGTTGAGGTCACTGACGATGGTGCGCCGGCCCTCTCCGATTCGGCCACGGTGACGGTCAACCTCACCAATATCAACGACGCCCCCAGCTTCACCAAGGGGCCCGACCAGACGGTGAACGAAGACGCCGCGGCGCAGACGGTGAGCCCCTGGGCCACCGCCATCAGTGACCGGGACGGCGGGACCCAAACCCTCACCTTCAACATCAGCGGCAACACCAATCCCGGCCTGTTCTTGGCGGGTCCGGCGGTTTCCTCGACCGGTGTGCTCACCTATACCCCGGCAGCCAACGCCCACGGGGCTGCCACGATCACGCTGGTGCTAAAAGACAACGGTGGCACCGCCAACGGCGGGGCGGACACGTCACCAGCGCAGATTTTTACGATCACCGTGAATCCTGTGAACGATGCGCCGAGCTTCACCAAGGGGAGCGATCAGACGGTGCTCGAAGACGCCGTGGCGCAGACGGTGACCGGTTGGGCGACGGCGATCTCGTCGGGGCCAGCGGACGAATCCGGCCAGACGCTGAGTTTCAATATCACCGGCAATACCAATGCGAGCCTGTTCAGTGCGGGTCTTGCGGTAGCGGCCAATGGCACGCTGACCTACACCCCGGCAGCCAATGCCAACGGCACGGCCACGATCACGCTGGTGCTGCAAGACAACGGTGGCACCGCCAATGGCGGGGTGGACACCTCGACGGCGCAGAGCTTCACCATCACGGTTACGCCAGTCAACGACGCCCCCAGCTTCACCAAGGGGCCCGACCAGACGGTGAACGAGGATGCCGGGGCGCAGACGGTGAACCCCTGGGCCACCGCCATCAGCGACGGCGACGGCGGCACCCAGACCCTCACCTTCAACGTCACCGGCAACACCAACCCCGGACTGTTCTCGGCGGGTCCGGCGGTGGCGGTCAACGGGACCCTGACCTACACCCCGGCGGCCAACGCCAACGGCACGGCCACGATCACGCTGGTGCTACAGGACAACGGTGGCACCGCCAACGGTGGGGCGGACACCTCGGCCCCCCAGGGCTTCACCATTACGGTCAATGCCGTGGATGATCCGCCCACGGCGGTGGCCGACAGCGCCACGCTCTCCGAGGATGCGGCAGCTACCGCCATCAACGTGCTGGCCAACGACACGGATGCTGACGGCGGACCCATGGCCATCGGTTCCGTGACGCAACCGGCCAACGGCGTGGTGGTGATCACCGGGGGCGGTGCGGGCCTGACCTATCAACCCAGTGCCAACTACTGCAACAACCCGCCCGGCACCACCCTAGACAGCTTTAGCTACACCCTGACCCCCGGCGGCTCCACCGCCACCGTGACCGTCACCGTCGATTGCCTCAACGACGCCCCGGTGCTGGACCTCGACGGCACGGCCGACGACCCCGGCGGCGACATCGATTTCAGCGCCACCTTCACCGAAGGCGGCGGCGCTGTGGCCATCGTGGATGCGGCCAACCTCACAGTAACGGATGTCGATAGCGCCAGTCTTGCCTCGGCCACGGTGACGATCACCAACCTGCTCGACGCGGGCAAGGAGACGCTCGCCGCCAATGTCGCAGGCACCTCGATCACCGCCACCTATGCCGCCCCGACGCTCACCCTGAGTGGGGCCGACACCCTGGCGAACTATCAACAGGTGCTGCGCACCCTCAGCTACGCCAACAGCTCGTCCAATCCCAATACCACGGCGCGCATTGTCACCTGCGTGGTCAACGACGGTGCGCTCGACAGCCCCACGGCCACCTCGACCGTCACCATCATCTCCATCAACTCGGCGCCTTCCTTCACCAAGGGGCCCGACCAGACGGTGCTCGAAGACGCCGGCGCACAAACGGTGAACCCCTGGGCCACCGCCATCAGCGACGGCGACGGCGGCACCCAGACCC
>CAZFHV010000001.1:19354-52205 GCA_964519095.1 uncultured Chromatiaceae bacterium
CTGGGCCACCGCCATCAGCGACGGCGACGGCGGCACCCAGACCCTCACCTTCAACGTCACCGGCAACACCAACCCCGGACTGTTCTCGGCGGGTCCGGCGGTCTCCCCCACCGGTGTGCTCACCTTCACCCCGGCGGCCAACGCCAACGGCACGGCCACGATCACGCTGGTGCTACAAGACAACGGTGGCACCGCCAACGGCGGGGTGGACACTTCACCGGCTCAGACCTTTACCGTCACCGTGAACGGAGTCAACGATGCACCGAGCTTCACCAAGGGGAGCGATCAGACGGTGCTCGAAGACGCCGGGCCGCAGACCGTCACCGGGTGGGCCACGGGGATCAGCGCGGGGCCAGCGAATGAAGCGGGGCAGACGCTCACTTTTTTGGTGACGGGGAATACCAATCCGGGGCTCTTCAGTGCTGGTCCTGCGATAGCAGCCAACGGAACCCTGACTTATACCCCGGCAGCCAATGTCAACGGCACGGCCACGATCACGATCACCCTCAGTGACAACGGCGGCACCGCCAACGGCGGGGTGGACACCTCGGCGGCGCAGAGCTTCACCATCACGGTTACGCCAGTCAACGACCCGCCGGTGGCCCAGAACAAGTCGGGTTTCACCGCCCAGGCCCACATGACTTTGCAGGGCATCAATGCCGGCTTGTTGACCGGCGTCACCGACGCCGACAGCGGGGTAAATGGCTGCGCGCCGACTTTCTCGGTGGCAAGCATTACCGCCAATACCGGCGGGACGGTGTCAAACGTCAATCTTGCCGCCGGCACCTTCGACTTCAACCCGGCCCCCGGATTTACCGGTACCGCGACGGTGAACTACACGGTGCAAGACAACGGCTGCCCGCTGCCGGCAGCGACGAGCGCGCCGGCGACCATAAGCATCACGGTCAGCGGGCCGGTGATCTGGTTCGTGGATGGAGCCGCTGCGGCTGGGGGTAATGGCACCCTGAGTCAGCCGTTCAAGACCTTGGGTAGTGTGCCGGCGGTCGATAGCGCGAATGATCGCGTGTTCGTCTACACCGGTACCTACACGGAGGGTTTGGCCTTACTGAACGGCGAGCAATTGATCGGGCAAGGCGCCACGGGAGCCAGTTTCGATGCGTTCTTTGTCATTACGCCGCCGGCGGGGACGATCACGCGTCCGCCCATCAACGGTACGCGCCCGACCCTACAAGGCACGGTCACGCTAGAAAGCAACACGCGCGTACAGGGGCTGAACCTGAACACCGGAGCGGCGGTAGGTCTGAACGATGCGGCGGCAGGGATCAGCGGCGCTGTCGTTCAGGAAGTCAATCTGACCACGACCACGGCGACGGCGGTCGATCTGACCAACGCTTCGGTGGACTTCCTCGGCGGCGGTTTATCTATCGCCAGCACCACGGGAACGGCTTTTAGCGCCACCAGCGGCGGCACCGTCACCGTACAGGGCACCGGCAACACAATTACCAGCACCACCGGCGCGGCACTCAACGTGCAAAATACCACCATAGGGGCCAGCGGCCTGAATTTCCGCAGCATTTCCAGCAACGGCGGCGCCACCAACGGCATCCTGCTGAACAACACGGGGAGCAGTGGCGGTTTGACGGTCAGCGGCAACGGCGCTGCGGGAACGGGTGGCACCATTCAGAACAAAGCCATAGGCATCAGCCTGACCAGCACCCTGAGTCCCTCGTTCTCATGGATGCAGCTCAACGACTTCGGAGACTTTGCGATCCGGGGCACGACGGTGACCAACTTCACCCTCAACAACAGCGTGATCAGCGGCGTGAACGGCAACGATCCCGTCGCGGACGAAGGTAGCGTGCGTTTCGTTGGCCTGACCGGCTCGGCGACGGTCTCGAACTGCAACATCAGCGGCGGAATCGAGGATAACTTCAAGCTGCTCAATAGCAGCGGCACGCTGAATCGCCTAACCTTTACCAACACCACCATCGGTCCCAACAATGCGGTGTCGGGGAATGACGGCATCAACATCGAAGGCACCGGCAGCGCCACCATCAACGTCACGGTGCAAAACAGCAGCTTCACGTCGGCGCGGGGCGATCTGTTCAATTTCGTCCTAAACGGCAACAACACGTCAGACCTGGTGTTCACCGGCAATACGCTGTCGAACAATCACCCGGCCATCGCCACCGGCGGCGGCGGCGTGACCATCGTCAGCGGCAACAACGTGGCTCTCGGTGCGACTTTCACCTTCAATATCGCCAACAACAGCTTCCGCGATGCGCTCGGCGTCGGCATCCTGCTGGTCAAGTCCACCGACCCCGGCACAGTCGTCGGTGCCTTCACCAACAACAACGTCGGGGTGCTAGCCACCGCCAACTCCGGTTCCCTTGAGGGCTCCGCAGTCAAACTCCAGAACGCTGGAATGGGAACCATCACGGTGGCGATGACTGGCAATACCGTCCGCTGGTACAACAACTTCGGCATCGAGATGCTTACCGGCGGTGGTGCTTCTGCGATGGGCGGGGCGATGAACACCACCATCACCGGCAACACCATCGCCAATCCGGGCAACAACCCGGCCACTGCGGTCATTGCCAAAAACGGCGTGCACCTCAATGGGGGCACGGTGCTCGGTGATACCTACCAGATCTGTTCCGGCATTGGCGGGGCGGGGGCGTTGGCCAATTCTCTCTCAACCTCCGGCGCGCCGAACAACTCGGCCTCAGGCGGCGAGGATATCCGCCTGCGGCAGCGCCAATCGACCACCGTTCGTTTGCCGAGCTATGGCGGGGTCAACAACGACAACACGGCCGTACAGACCTTCCTCATTAGCAACAATGGTGGTGACGGCGTGCCTAGCGCAGTAGCTTCGAACACCGTCCCGACCGGGGGCGGATACGTGGGCGGCGCGGCCTGCCCTGTACCACCCTAATCGAGTTAGGGTTTCGATCAGCGGGGAAAAGTCATGGCTGAACCATTTTTGAGTGAAATCCGCTTAATGAGTTTTGTGTTCGCTCCGAGAGGCTGGGCCTTGTGCAACGGGCAGTTGTTGCCGATCAATCAAAATCAGGCCCTTTTTTCCTTGCTGGGGACCACTTTCGGTGGCGACGGCCGGGTGAACTTTGCATTGCCAGATCTCAGGGCCCGGGTACCCATTCACGTGGGCAGCGGCCACACGCTGGGCGAACGAGGCGGCGAACAGGCACATACGCTGTCGATTGCCGAACTGCCCACCCACACCCATAGTCTCGCCGTTTCCACGGCGGCGACCGGCGGCAACGCGAGCCCAGCCGGGCGCGTCCTCGGCGGCGGTAACAATGTCTACAGTACGCCCGCCAATCTCACTTCCATGGATCCGGGCTCTGTCTTGAACGGGGGTGCAAGTCAGGCGCATTTGAACATGCAGCCGTATCTGACCCTCAGCTTTTGCATTGCCCTGCAGGGAATCTTCCCCTCGCCCACCTAGGAGAGACCCATGGCACAGCCTTATGTCGGTGAGATTCGCATGTTCGCGGGCAATTTCGCCCCAGCGGGTTGGCAGTTTTGCGAGGGCCAATTGCTCCCCATCTCAGAAAACGAGACGCTGTTTCAACTGATCGGCACGACCTATGGCGGCGACGGCCAATCCACCTTCGCGCTGCCGGACTTGCGCGGCCGCCTCCCACTGCACCAGGGGAACAGTTACATTCTGGCGGAAGCCGGCGGGGCAGAGGAAGTCACCTTGACGGTGTCACAGATCCCCTCTCATTCCCATCCACTGTTGGCGTCCGCTACGACAGGCAATCAACTCAGCCCGGCGGGGGCGCTGCCTGCCAACTCCTTTAATATCACGCCCTACATCAATGACGTACCGAGCGCGGACATGAGTGCCCAAGCGATCACAGTCATTGGCGAAAGCCAACCGCACACCAACTTCCAGCCGTACTTGTGCATCAGTTTTATCATTTCGCTATTCGGGATATTTCCGTCTCCGACCTAGGAGTAAGAACATGGCCGATCCATTCGTCGCGGAAATCCGCATCTTCCCGTTCAACTTCGCCCCCAAAGGCTGGGCGTGGTGCGATGGGCAGTTGCTGCCGCTGTCACAGAACACGGCGCTCTTTTCCCTCCTGGGCACCACCTATGGCGGCAACGGCAAGTCGAATTTCGCATTACCGGATTTACAAGGGCGAGCACCCATGCATCCAGGACAGGGGCCGGGGTTGTCTTTGCATGATCTCGGGGAGAGTGGCGGCAACGAAACGGTCACGCTGCTCGAATCGGAAATCCCGCTGCACTCCCACCAACTACGGGCGAATGCAATCGACCTAGCCGATACCAACGCGGTGAATCCAAACGCCAGCTTTGCCCTCTCCTCAGGCGGCAGCCTGTACCAGGATGCGCCAAACGCCAGTGCGGCCCCCGAGGCCCTCGCCCCCGCCGGTGGCGACCAACCGCACAACAACATGCAGCCTTACCTGACCTTTTATTTTTGCATCGCCCTGCAGGGGGTATTTTCGCCTCGCACTTGAGCACCTAACCCGGAAAAATCGAAATGAAAAGAAGATCGTTTCTCGCGGCTACGACGGTTGTGGTGGGCCTGGCTTCCACTTCATGGGGAGCGGAATGCCTTGCCGTGTCGCCGACGCGGAACAAGGCGACGCCGCAACTGTTACCGCTCGATGCAGGGTTTAGCTACGCGATTCTCAAGGCCTACATCGGGCAGAGTTTTGGTGTCTACGGCGGGAGCGGGCCGGGCTATGTGGTGAAGGTTGATCTCATCTCTCTGGAGGATAGATTCTTGGGAAGTGAGACCGACGAGTTCGTGGCGCGGTTTCGCGGCCCCACAAACAGTCGGCTCGATCCGGGAACCTATTTCTTCGAGCACCCAAACGCGGGCAAATTTCAGCTCTACATAGAGCCCGCTGGAGCAACAAAGAGTGGGTTGGACTACCGCGCCCTATTCAACCTGTTATTGCCCTGAGTTGACAAGCGATGTTGAGCTTGAGGCCGGTACTGCCCGATGACCGGGAGCTGTTGTACCGGATCTATGCGGGCACTCGGGCCGGCGAGATGGCGCTGCTCGACAAGGACGAGGCTTGGAAGAGAGAGTTTCTCGATCAACAATGCGCCGCCCAGGATCGGCACTATCGACATCACTACCCGGGTGCTCGCCTAGATCTGATTCTCGAGGACGAGGAACCGATTGGGAGACTCTACGTAGCGCGGTGGGAAGAGGAGATCCGTATCATGGACATTGCGCTCCTTCCCGAGCACCGCAACCGTGGAATAGGCAGCTACTGGATCGCGGAGTTGCTGCGTGAAGCGGCGGAAAGCGCCAAGAGCCTCAGTATTCATGTCGAGCGTTACAACCCTGCACTCGGACTCTACCAACGGCTTGGCTTCAGGACAGTCGAGGACAAGGGCGTCTACCTCCTCCTCGAAGCGAAGCCCGAGTAGTCATACGAACAGCGTCCGTCTTAGGTAAAAATCGCCTCGTAAACCATCATCCCGCCACGGGGCCCAAGGGGCACCAGGAAGATCCCCAGCTCGCCCATTTCGCGGTTGAACAGGTTGTAAGTCGCCTGAGGCAGAAGGGGCTGCAGCGGTCCGCCAAATTCCAGGGAATACGGCTGACGCCTATCCCATTGCTCGGCGCCCAACGGCGCGACACTTAGCAACCGGAGCTCAATAGCCTCGCCCGTCGAGGGGAGGGTGTTAAAGACTTCGTCCAGGTGGGCTTGCCAATCTTCGATGCGAAGCTTGTCCAGCATCATTGTCTCCTATTGCGACTGAATTCTCGGGGCATCTTTAACCCCGGCTGTGTCTCCGCACCGCCTGCCGAGCCAGTTTCTGTTGCCTGCGTCTACAGCCCTCTATACGGGGAGCGCCCTTTGGATGACTACCGCGTTTGGCAGGTATCGCGGACGAAGCACGCGTGCGGTGAGCGGCTGTTGAACGGAGTTGGTAGGGTACTCTAGTAGTCTGAGCAACAGGATGTTCGTTCGCGGTCCCTCGCCACCGAGGGGTGGCCGCTATCGCCAGTGCAGGAGGGCGACCCTTGGGCGCTTTTTCTTCGGAGACAGGGCTCGCGGGTCTCAGCGGGGGTTGGAATTGGCCTTGACCGCGAATTGCACCCGGTGAAGGTGGCCAGGGAAGGCGTTGTCGAAGGCGTGCCAGTGCCGCTCCAGGGTGGCCCGGGAGTAGACATAGAGGGGGTGCCGTAGCGGGCGGCGATCGCCCGCAGCGGTACCTCCTCGGCGTAGAGCTCGGGGCCGCGGTACTGGAAGTGGTCCATGGGCTAGAAGCGCTTCGGCTCGGGCTGGCCCTTCTCCGGAAGGTAGAGGTCACCCTTCAGACCACAGGCGGTGATCAGGTTGCCCGCCCCGAGGAGGGCAACTACCAGCAGTAACAGGATACGCGGCCAGCAGCACATGGGCGTCTCGCTCGATTCAACTGAAAGGGGAACCGCCCTCCCTGGCGGGGGCATTGTTAGTGAGCCCAGGGCTCGGCGCAACCGGGGCATGGCGAGGTGGCGACCAAGGGGGCCCGGGTCGGCTCTTGGCCCTCGCGCTCCTCTCGGGAAGCAGCCCTAGTTGATGCCCCGCCCAGCGGCGCTGCTGGCCGATCCCGGGGTCCCCGGCAGCCTGGCAGCCAGGGAGGTAGCCGCGGGGTTGGGGGGAAGGTAAAGAGGCTGATCCACCCAGAAGGGATTGGCTACCCCCGCCCTATAGGCGGTGAGGGCCTCCAGGGAGGAATTCACCCGGAGGTTGCTGTAAGTAAGGTCGGCGTTCTGCCAGCGCTCGTGCCAGAACACCGCCGCCTTGAGTCGTGGCAGGTCGCGGGGGGCGCGGGCAAACAGCTCCTTGATCCAGTCTCCCTTGCTCCCCTGCTTGGGGAACTCGCCCACCCCCCACTCGGCGAGGATGATGGGCTTGTTCGGGTCCACCGCCGCCAACTCCGCGTAGGGCCCCATCACCATGTCCTCGACGCTAAACCAGTCTTCTTCGCCAAACTGTTGGCCATAAGCGCTCATGCCCAGCCAGTCCACATAGTCTGGGCCGGGGTAATAGGCGGCCATCCGGTTCCAGGAGTGGGGAGGGGCCGGGGTGTTGTTGACGTGAAAGACCCACTGGATGTTGTCCGCACCGGCCGCTCGCACCCGCTCCACCAGATAGCGGTAGGCGCGCTTGTAGGTCTCCGGTCCCTGATAGCGGACCGGATCAGTGTCCGGCACCGGCGTGCCGCCCCCCTGCAGCACCCCGCACCAGGGGAACCAATCGCCATTCATCTCCAGCCCCCAGGACAGGAGCAACGGCTTACCGTAGGCACGAGCACCCTGGGCCCAGCGGTCGATGTAGCCATCCCAGGCACCGGCGAGGATCCGCTGCAGGTCGAATCGGCTGCGCTCACGGTCCGCATCGCTGTCCCAGGGGTACCAGAGGATGAGGGGCACGGCGCCGGCGTTGTGGACGATGCGGGCCTGGGCGCTGGGGAACTGGCCACGCCCCCAGAAGCTCGAGAAGGCGACGATGGCCTGGTGCTTGCCCACCAGACTGGAGAAACCCTCGATCGCCTCCAGGGTGACGTGATCCTCGTTCTCTCCGAACTCCACATAGGCCCCCGTATAGGCCCCCCTTTGGGGGACCGCCAGGGTCATTCGCTCCTCCGCGGCCAGGGCCGGGGCCGTGAGCGCGAGGAGGGCCAGGCCGAAGGCACGCAATCCGGCGAGGTTGGCCATCAGACCCCCTGCGCCGCCCAGCGACGCGTGAAACCCCGGCGTTCCTGGGCCCCCCAGCCCACCCAGCGGCCCCTTAGCGCCCGGTAGAGGGAGGAGAGGACGGCCAGGCTGAGGATGGGCCGGTAGACGAAGCGCATGGGAATGGCCAGCAGGGCATTACGCAAGGGCCCGCCCTCCAGGTGGTAGGCAACCATCGCGAGTGCCACATCGATCAGGGTAAAGAGTCCAGTGTACAGAAGCAGGGGCCCCGTGTGGCCCTGGAGAAGGCCCACCAGGACGCCCAGGTCCACCAAGGGGGCAATGGCGACCAGGAGGACCTGGAAGAACCCGATGCTCGGGAGGGTGAAGAGCCCGAGCCAGCCAAAGCGGGGATTGAGCAGGAGTGATCGATGCTTCCACAGGCACTGCAGGGTCCCGAAGGCCCAGCGCTTGCGCTGTCGCAGCAAAGCCCGGGCAGTGGCCGGGGCCTCGGTCACCGCCCGCGCCCTGGTGGTGTGACGGATGAGATAGCCCGCCCGGTGCAGGGCCAGGGTCAGGTCCGTGTCCTCGGCAAGGGTGTCCGCCTGGATCCCTCCGGCCTTGGTGATGGCGGAGGCCCGGTAGGCGCTGGCGGCCCCCGGCACCACGCTGATGGCATCGAGGGCATCGTAGGTGCGGCGATCCAGATTGAAGCCGGAGACGTACTCCAGGCTCTGGAAGCGGCCCAGCAGCCCGGACTGGTTGCCGACGTCGATTTGGCCGGATACCGCCCCCACCCGCGGGTCCCGCAGGGGCGCCACCAGCTCCCCCAGGGCGTCTGGCTCGAACTGGGTGTCGCCGTCGAGCATCAGGATGATCTCGTGGCGTGCCGCGGCCAGCCCGGCCCGCAAGGCGGAGGCCTTGCCCCCGTTGGCCTGCCGGAGCAATCGTACCCGCCTATCAGATGCTGCGATGCCCGCGACGATCTCGGAGGTGCGGTCGCTTGAGCCATCGTCCACCAGGATCACCTCCAGCTCTCCTGCATACCGGCTTGCCAGGAGCGCGGTGAGGGTCTGGCCAATCACCTTCTCCTCGTTGTACAGGGCCACCACCGCGGACACCGGGGGGGTAAAGGTCGGTGACTCGCCGGGGGTGCGCCGCTCGCTCGCGGCGCGGCGCAGGGCCAGGCTGACGATGAAGAGGGTGCGGAGGAACAGCAGCGCCGTGCTCCCCAGCAGGAAGGCCCAGACCCAGCGCTTCAGCGTTTCCAAGACCCCGAGCCCGGTGCCCGCCACCAGTCGCTCCGCGGCGGGATCCGCCGGCGAGATCGCCGGCATCAGGGACTCCTCGGTGACGCCGAGCAGGTCATGGAGCAGGACGATCTCGTCGTCACGTGCCTGTAGATAGCCGAGGACCCCGGGTAGGGCCGCCACCGTCTGGGAGCGGTCCCCACCACCGTCGTGCAGCAGGATCACCCTGCCTCGTGGTCGCTGCGCCCGCACCCGCTTGAGGATCTCATCGGCAGAGGGCTCCTGCCAGTCGAGGGGGTCGATGCTCGCCATCGCGGGTGTATAGCCCAGTTTCTGGGCCACCTCGAGGGCGGTGAGCTCCTTCAAACTGTGGGGGGTGCGGTCGGCGTCATAGGGCGGGCGGAACAACAGGGTCGAGCTGCCGGTGATGTGCTCGATCGCCCGCTGGGTGGCGTTGAGCTCGAGGGCGATCCGCTTGCGGCTGCTCTCGGCGAGGTCCGGGTGGCTGAAACTGTGGTTACCGATCTCGTGGCCCTCGGCGACGATGCGTCGTACCAATTCCGGGTAGGCGTTGGCGTTCTGCCCGGTGACGAAGAAGGCCGCCTTCACACCCGCCCCCTGCAGGATGTCCAGGACGGCCGGGGTCCAGAGGGGGTCGGGTCCATCGTCGAAGCTGAGCGCCACCCGTTCCGGCGCGCTATCGCCCACCCGCCGCACCAGCGGGACCTGGGGAAGCTCCCGATAGGTGACACCCCAGAAGCCCTCCTCATTGACGCTGACCAGGCGGCTACCCGTACGGCGGTGCGACGAGGCGGTCAAAAAATCCCCCTCCCCGACAGTGGCGACGCTGTCGGTGACATCGACCGGCTGGAAGCGCCCCGGGTCGCAGCCCGAACCGCAGCCCAGCGCCGTCCACACCCCCGGGTCCTCCGTACCCAGGCGGTCGATGGCGACCCCGCCCGCCTGGTGCTGGAGCGCCAGGCGCTGCTGGTTCCAGAAGGTGGTCGCGTCCAGGAACCAGACCGCGTGCTCCACCTCACCGGCGCGGTAGGAGAAACTGAGCCCCTCCAGGGACGGCCCATTGGCCAGGGCCGATGCCCCGGCGGTGGCGGCCCGAGCCATGACGTCCTGAAAGGACACCAGCGTGGGCTGCCCACCGGCGGGCCAGTCGAAGCCGAAGGTGCCCACCCCTATGACCCATTGGGCGGGGTCACCATGCTTCACCAGGGCCTCCAGCCACTCCCGAGCCCAGGCGAGGGAGGCGATGGGACCCGGGCCGTCGTCCTCACCGGTCTCGTAGTAGAGCGTGGCCACGAAGCGGTCGACCAGGGGCGCCAGGTCGTCGAGGTCGAAGATCTTGATGTCGTCCCCGACGGGCACCGACAGCCATAGCTCCAGTCCGGCGCCGCTCAGCTCCCGGTGCAGACGCCCCATCAGGGCGGTGAGCTCCGCGTGGTACGCTGGATCCAGGGTCTCCCACACGATGATCACGCCACGGGCGTGGGCCTTGCGAAGCCCCTCCCGGAGCGCCACGGCCAGCGCCTGCTGCTCCTGGGCACTCGCGCGCAGCAGGTGCTCCACGGGCTCGGGCTCGAAGGTCTCGTTGGTGAGGTTGGTCAGCATGGGCATCAGGGCCACACCCTGCTCCGCCGCGAGGGCCGCCACCTCCCCATCCGCGCTCACCTCCAGACGCGCGGGCAGTCCGACCAGCCTGAACCAGGGTGGGGCCAGGTGGGTGAGCTGGGCGCCGTGGGCGCGCAGCGACTGCATCGCGCGCTCCCGATCGTCGTCCAAGAAGCCGAGGCGCACGAACGGCGGGGAGGACAGCCGCAGTTCGCCGCGCTGACCCGTGACCCCGCTCAACCAGGAGGCCGGAGGCTTGGGGCGACCGGGGTGAGCGGGCGGAGCGCCCGCCGACAGGGCCGCCCCCTGGACCTGGGATTCCGGCAGGGACTGGAGCCGGGGATCCTCGAGCAGCGAATAGACGAAGGCGACGGCCCCCAGCACCACCAGCGCCCAGCCCGCGACCGCCCACCGACGCACCCGCCGCCAGCGGCCACCTTCAGGGTCGCGGAACACGAAACGTTGATGATCCATCAGGGTCCGACCTGGTCGAGGAAGATGCGAGCAGGGGGATAAGTTAGCCTGCCCGGCCGCGGGAGCCAATCAATTCATGAGACGAGGCAACTCGCCTTTGGTTCGGTGAGCTCGACCGGCCAGCCGCACGCGGCTGACGGGGGTTCACCTCGGCCGCCCTGAGCGATGCCGACACCCCTCCGCGCTCGCCGGGGTATCGATCGGACGCATGCGCAACCCAGGGCCCCGATGAGTCTGATCGCAACTGTCTCAGCGCCTGGCTTGGGGTACATAGACGAAGGGTTCCGAGACGCCCTCGGGGGTCTTCTCGAGGAATTCCAGCCTCTCGATGGGCTTCACGGCGTTCAGGAACAGACGATACCGCGGTGGCACCGGATAACAGCCCACATAGGAGCCCATGTACAGACAGCGCACCAGGGTCCCGACCCCGTCCGGTGCGGTCGTCACATCGAGGTAGTCCTCCCCCGCCCCAATCCGGACATCCGGCGGTGGGGCACCGGTGCCCGATCGCCTGGCATCGGGCGAATCCTGCCAGCGACTTCCCTGGCCGTCGAGGACAGCCACTGAGCTAGCCCTGCCCACCGAAGGGTCCAGGCTATTGCCCTCGAACAGCACCACCCGGTCGAAGGACCGCAGCGCCTCCGGGGCCAGAAACTCCGCACTTCCCGTCGCCAGGACCGAGGCGCTGGAGACCCCGAGCATTTCCTTGACGATGTACTCCAGGTTCGAGAAATAGTAAGCGTAGTTGGAGAGCACCAGCACTTTGCCCCGTTCCCCGATGATTTCTTTCGCGGCGATTCGATGCTGGTCCGCAAGGTGGAGCGGAAAGCTTTGTGCTTCTCGCGCTGGTCGGTCTGAGATAGTCAACAGCGGGCGGGCGCACGCGCAGGCCCCGGATGCGAGGGATCTGGCCGCGCCGAACGGTACCCTGGGTGTGCCGCCGGTGCTCCGTGTGGCCCTGCAGTCCCTTTGCCCAGTTCCCCGCGCGGCAGGTGTACGAGGCGTTGCAGAGGGTCTATTGAGACCCGCGCGGGGTGGAGTCGTTGGGCCGGAATCGCTTGAGTGTGCTAGCGACCTGCTCCGGGGACCGGCCCTCGCACAGGCGCTCGGCCACCACCCCACACAGGGGCGTGTCCGGGGTGAACTTCGCGCGACGATGCGGCTTGTGCCGCAACGCCAGGGCTCGCGTCCGTTCTGGGGCCCCGTGGCCTCGGAGGCATTGTGCGGCAGCCCTGAGCCTTCAACATCATGAGCGTCGCCCTCTCTCCACATTGGGTTGTCTTTGGTTCCGTCCCATCGCAACACCTTAGCGGGGTTCTGCGCTCGGTCATTGAGGCTGCCGGTCTTGTCGAACGGCTCGGCGGGGCAGCTGGTCTGGATCGCGGCAATCTCCTCCTCCGGGCCGAAGAGTGCGACGAGACCACCGGTAGCCTTGCGCGTGGAGACGTTCTGCAGGTACATCTGGGCGCGCGCGATCCTGACCGTCTGCTCGGTACGCGAGCGCTTCTGGGGAGCGGAAGGATAGGAACCGCCGCTCATCCCGGGGACGTCCCAGAACTTCTCGCTGACGCGGGTGACGACGCTGTTAGACTTGGAGCCATTGGCGGAGATCCGTGCGTTCCTGTGGTTGGGCGTTGAGAAAGTGGGCGCATTCGATCTTGGCGGCGTCGGTGACCAGGATGTGCCAGGCTTCGGCGGCGCCATCTAGGACGTGGATCCCGAGGGATTCCGACGCATTCGCTAGGGGATGATGTACTCGTCGTCGGGCCCTCGGCTCGACGCTTGACGTGGGTGGCAGTGGCAACGCCCCGAAGAAATCGACTGCGGTTAGAGCCTGCCGCGGTCCGGCGGCGGTGCTTTCCTGGCCTCCGCTCTTCGGGGCTACGCACCCTCATCGCTGTGATCGACAAAGCACCGCAAAACGAGCGACCGAGAAACTGCCAGAAGACATGTTGCACCAGCCGGCGAGCCCAAGAAACACCTCCTATACCGCCCTGACCAAGCGGCACCCACCGAGCCTAGATTAATCGCTTTCAAACCGCCCGTGGAGGAAGTCGGGTCAAGTGGAAACACCAAAGTTCGCTATTGCGCCAGCGAGTACCCCCCCCATGTTGGGCAGTGTCCCCCTTGGGGCCAGCAGCGGCCAGCCCGGCGCCGTGCGTGATCGCCTGCCCTTCCCTGAGGTGTCGGTTCTTATCGTCGACTACCATTCTGGCCCCCTCCGTCGCCGATGCCTGGCGGCGCTGGCGGTGCAGACGCACCCCACATTCGAGGTCCTGTTGGTGGAAAACGGCGGGGGTGACGACCAAACCGATGACCAGGCGACGGCGCATCTCAACTTGAGGCTGATCCGCCCAGGCCGCAACCTGGGGTTTGCTGCCGCGACGAACCTGGCGGCGCGTGAGGCCCGCGCCCCCTGGCTGGCGACCCTCAATCCCGATGCCTTTCCGGCACCGGATTGGCTGGAGCAATTGTTGGCGGCAACGGAACGGCACCCCGGAATCGCCTCCTTCGCCTCAACACAGCGACTGGCGCAGGATACTAGGCTCCTGGATGGGGCCGGTGACGCCTATTCACCCCTCGGTTTCGCCTGGCGAGGCGGCAAGGATCAGGCGGTGGCAGAGAGCTTACCCCTGGAGGGCACTGTGTTCGGCCCCTGCGCGGCCGCCGCCCTATATCGGCGGGCAGTGTTTCTCGCCACCGGGGGGTTCGATGAGTCCTTCTTTTGCTATTACGAGGACGTGGACCTCGCTTTTCGTCTCCGTCTTTATGGGCAGGGGTGCGTGTTCGTGCCCGCCGCGGTCGTCGATCACCTGGGCTCCGCAATGGCCGGTACGGGGAGCCCCTTCAGCGTCTACCACATCACCCGCAACCGGGTTTGGACGCTGATCAAGAACATGCCGGGCGGGCTCCTGCTGATGCTCCTCGTGCCGGCTGCGCTGATCCTGCTGCGGTCCCTCCTGCGAGATCAAACAAGCATCAAAGCCCACGCCCTGAGCGATGCCTTGCGGGCCCTCCCCGATGTGCTGACTCGCCGGCGCGCCATCCAGACGGGGCATCGGGTGCCGGCGCTCCAGCTAGCTCAAGCCTTCACCTGGTCGCTCGCCAAGACCCGGCGCGGGACACCTGACGTGCGCCCGCTTCCCCCAGCCGAGCCGCTGGGCGACGAGCGGGTGTGCGCCGTTGTAGTCAGTTACCACACGGGCGGACGGCTCCGGGCGACCCTGCCAGCCATTTTGGTCCAGGTCGAGCGGCTGATCCTGGTCGATAACGGCTCGGATGACCAGACCCTGGAGGTCCTTGGCGAGCTGAGACGCTCTTTGGGCGAGAGGCTGGTCGTGGTGCTCAATAATCGCAACATGGGCCTGGCCCGCGCTCAGAATCAGGGTATGGCCCGGGCGTAGGCGGATGGCGATCGTTGGGTACTGCTGTTGGACGACGACGGCTTGCCGACTCCGGGGATGGTGGCGACTATGCTCGCCGCCTACCGCGATGTCCCCCGACGCTGTCCAATCGGCCTGCTTTCACCGCGTATCGATCGGCTCGGCCTGGGACGGGAGCAGGCCTATGCCATCGCGCGGCACCCCCTGGAATTGCGCCGTCGCTCCTTCGGAGAAGAATCCATTCTCCAGGACCTCATGTTTGCCATTGCCTCTGGCAGCCTCATATCGGCCGCCGCCCTTGGACAGGTGGGTTGGATGCGCGAGGAGTTTTTCATCGATTACGTCGATGTGGACTTCTGTTTGCGAATGCGCGAGGCGGGCTACACGATCGTCGCCGTGTCGGATGCGCGGCTCGAGCACCGCTTGGGACGCACGGAGCACAAACGGCTCGGGGGTCGTCCCCTCGCCGTGACCCACCACAATCCCTGGCGTCGCTACCATATATTTCGTAACCGGGTGACCTTGTGGCGTGAGCGTTGGCACCGTTGGCCGGGCTGGGTGGCTTTCGATATGGCCAGCGCACTGCTTGACCTGGTTCGCATCCTGCGCTTCGAGGATGGGCGCCGGGCGAAGCTCGGTGGTGCCTTGCGTGGCGTGCGGGATGGAGTGCGCGGCCGTCTGGACAGGGGAGCCAATGCGGCCCCCTGAGCGGGGTGACGAGCCTGCTGTTGGGTTCAGGGAGCCAGGTCGACCCCTTGCTTGAGTGAGACCCTCAATAAGAGAGCCTCACCGAAGCCCGCTGGTCCTGGGAGGTGCTGACCCCGCCGCACGCCCGCCCCGGCAACCGCCACTCGATGACTTGGGCGCGTACGATGAGGCCTCTCCAGCGGACTCAAGGCCTAAGGGGACTGGCTCTGGTTCACCGGGAAACGGTTGAGCATCCATTGCCCGAGTTTGCGTAGCTTCTTGCTGCGCAGCACCGCGGAGCCGATCCGGGTATTGCCGAGACGCGTCAATAGCAGGGCGATCCCGTTCAGGGGGATCGGGGTATCGGCCGCCCCGATCCCAGACGCCGCCTGTACCCGCTGGGTCCAAAGCTGATCGGCCACCCGACTGAGCCGGGCGTACTCCACAGCCAGGGTTGCCAGCTCCCGGGCGAAGCCGGGGCTGGGTCGCTGGCGCGGGTCGGAAACCGCCAGGTCGTGGGCTAGGTCGAGCAGCGAGAGGAGTCTAGCTGCCGTGGCCTCGCGGCTGAAGTTGCGCTCGATCCATTCTCGGGCAGCCTGCCCCATCGACAGGCGCTGCTTGCTGTCACCCAACAGTTGGACGAGGGCGGTTGCGTAGGCATCTAACTCGCCATCCCGTTGGGGGATGAGAAAACCAACATCCGGGGTCATGGCCTCGGCTTGTCCCCCCACCGCGGACGCGACCGGCACCACCCCGAGGGCCATCGCTTCAAGCAGCGCGACCGAGATGCCTTCGTATTGGGAAGGAAGCAGAAAGATGTCCGCCTGCGCCAGGGTTGCAAGCCAGTTGGCGTGATCGAGGGTCCCAAGGAAGCGGACCGGCCCCTTGAGTCCGAGCGTCTCGACGCGTTGCTCGAGGGCCCCGCGTAGTTCACCGTCGCCTACCACCAAGGCCTCAAATTCCACCCCCCGGCGGGAGAGCTCACCCAAGATGTCGGCGAAAAAGAGGGGTCTCTTTTGATCGCAGATTCGCCCCGCAAAGATTATGACCGGAAGGGACTCGGCACGGCCAAAGGGTGTGCGCCGGTCGTCGGGGGTGAGGGCGTCCGATTGGCGATCGCGGAGATCGATACCCGAATGGCACACCGCTATCCGCTCCCCATCCGCCCCTCGTCCGCGCATCCAAGCGCGCAGGTGTCCAGTTGTCACCAGGTTGAGATCAAGCATCTCCTGATACCCGACCCCAAAACGCGGGTGGCCTCCGTTCAGCCAGTGGGGCTCTTCCGCATGGCACAGATCCAGGAACGCCACTTCCGGGGCGAATGCCCTAAGGTAGGGAAGGATCTGATAGCCCAGGGTGCTCCCGGAGACCAAGAGGGTGTCGATCTGCCGCGAGCGGATCAGATAGAGGACGAAACGGGGAAAATCAACCAGCCTCAGGAAATTCGGCAGGACAAAGACGTCGGGGGTGAGCTTGGTAAACTCGTGCAGCCAGTTGTGGTCGGACTCGAGCGTGGCGCAAACCGTCACCTGATAGCCACGCTGTCGCAGCAGCCCGATCCAGTCCAGGTTGACCCGGTCCGCTCCCCCCGTAACCATCCAGGGGATGAGGAACAGGATGCGCCGAGTATTGGGATCTTTGGCGAGCAGATTGGGGAAAGGCAGCTCCGAGGACACTGCCTCAAAGGCGGCTGGGGGGCAGCGCCGAGGAGCGGGAAATCGTGTCTCAAGGCTCGCATATTTCCGGGCCACCATCGATTCGAACTCCCGATGCAGGCCTGCGGACGCCATCACCCTAAAATAGCGTCCCGTCTTGCGTTTTCGGTACCACTGTAGATATTCTGGCAAAGTGTGCCCCCAATAGCCCGCATTGGCCATGGCCAGCCAGAAATCCCAGTCTTCATGTCCAAGGCGGATCGAAGCGTCAAATCCGCCACAGGCGGCGTACGCTTCGCGACGGATCACCGAGAATATCGGACCGCTATTAGACTCGATGTGGGCTTTACCCCGCTCGAAGCCGATGCGCCAAAAGAACTCCTCCTCCCCGAAGTTCGCCGTCCAGGAATTGCAAAAGCCGAAGTTTGGATGGGACTCAAGGAACCAGACACACTTTTCGAGGTACGTAGGCTCCAAGAGGTCGTCGCTGTCGAGCAGGCAGACGTATTGCCCCATCGATTCGCGAAATGCCCGATTTCTTGCCGCTGCAGGGCCGGTGTTGTCCTGTCGGAAGATGCGCATGCGGGGCTCGGCGGCTGCCGTAGCGGCCAGTCGGGTGACCGCGTCCGGGTCAGTTGATCCATCGTCCACGATCACCCACTCCCAGGTCTGTAGAGACTGGTTGAGGATCGAGCGTGCGGTCTCCAGGAATGATTCGTCCGTGTTGTAATAGGCCGTCAGGACCGACACGATAGGCCTGGCCGAATGAGTTGCCGAACAGTACGGATAATTTGGCCTTTGAGAAGAGACGGGGGTATAAGAGAAATCGGGTCGTTCGGAATTGATCACAGGCTACCTCGGGGGCCAATGCCAGGTGGGGCATGGGATGCGGCCGGATCGGTTTGCGGCGACGGTCTAAGAAGTCTTCAGAGAGTTCTTGGCATCGCGGATGCGAGCCTCCTGGACCTGAGCAGCCCTCTGCAAGCGTCTCGGAGGTTCGGAATCGGGCATTAGCCCTAGTGCCATCAGCAGCCGCCAGCGTCGCGATCCGCGGAGACCATCGATCCATGTCTGCAGCGCAGTAAGGTCGGCCTGGGCTCCTTCGATCTGGTTCTGCAGGGAAAGGTTCTGCCTGGTTTGCGCGGTGAGGTCGGCTTCGAATCGCTCGTTCTGTCCCGCTAGCCATTGCTTCGCTCCCTCAAGCTGGGCGATCCAAGCCTTCTGCTCTTCGATTATGGCCTCCCGTTCTCCCACCGTGCCCTCAAGCCACTGATTTTGCGTGGACAACCATTCCCTTGCCTCCTCGAGTTTGGCGATCCAGGCCTTCTGCTCGTTGATCGTGGCCTCGCGTTCGCCCACCGTGCCCTCAAGCTGCTGATTTTGCGCCGATAACCATGCCCTTGCCGCTTCGAGTTCGGCGGCCCAGGCCTTCTGCTCCCTGATTAAGGTCTCGCGTTGGCCCACCGTGTCCCCAAGCCGCTGGTTTTTCTCGGATAGCCATCGCTTTGCCTCCTCGAGTTGGGCGATCCAGACCCTTTGGTCGGCAAGAGTCTCGTCGAGTTGGTTGATCCAGGCCCTTTGGTCGGCAAGAGCCTCCTCGAGTCGGGTGATCCAGGTCTTTTGGTCAGCAAGAGTCTCCTCGAGCTGGGCGATCCAGGCCTTTTGGTCAGCAAGAGTCTCCCCGCGGCGAGCCTCGATCGCTGTGGAAAGGGAGGCGAGGAGATGCTGGGGCGGGTCCGGCGTGCTCCAATTGCCGCCTGTCGCCTTGAGGTACCAGCGAAGTTCCTCATTCAGCAACAGCGGCCCCGGGAGCAGTTCTTCCTGCGCATGCCCAACAAGGTCGGAAAGAAGGTGGCGGAAGGGCTCGCTGAGCTCATGGGACTCCAGTACCTTTGCAAGCTGGGACAGGTAGGTATCCCACTGACCGGATTCCGCTCCGCTGCGCCAGCGACGGTAGAGATGAAAGGCCAGGACCGCGGCATGCTCTGCGGCGATCCGGCGGCGATCCTCGGCGATTGTGTTGTTGCCATGTAGCCGGTAACCGAGAAGGGGGTGCTCCAGGAAGGCTAAGGACTCCCCCGAGGCGAGCAGACGGAGGCAGAAGTCCAGATCATGCGCGTAACGCAAGGGGGCGAAGTAGCCAACGCGGCAGAAAACCGATCGCCTCAAGAACAGGTTCGAGGTACTGACCACGAGATTGGCGTTCGCCAGGGCCAGGGAGAGGTCGCCGACTTCTCGGAAGTAGGCCCTTGCCCCTTCGTACCAGGGGCTGGCCACGGGATTGCCATCTCCGTCCAGAAACTGCACACCGGTGAAGATTGCGCTGGTAGCGGGCTCCTGCTGCATCAGCCTCCAGCAGGCCTCCAAGCGCTCCGGTCGGTAGAGATCGTCGGAGTTGAGTATTGAAATAAAGTCGCCGGTCGCCCGATGGATCGCCGCGTTGATCGTGTGGTGGGCCCCCTGGTTCGGTTGGGACCAGAAGATGATCTCCGGGTGAGCCACGCAGAGATCTCGTAGAATCTCGGCGGAGCGGTCGGTGGACCCGTCGTCCACGACGATGATCTCACCGGGCGTGAGGCTTTGCCTCAGAACGCTTTCGATGGCGGCCTCGATGAACCGCTCATGGTTGTAGAGCGGGATAACCACTGAGATCCCTCCCGTCCCGCCCGACTGAGCCACGAATTGCCCCTCGGCGAGGCTGTGGGCGACGACACCGTAGCCCCTCGCTTGCTCCGTGGCGGGTGCCTGATCGGGCCCCTTGGTGGGTTCTTCAGTGGGAACCTCAGTCGCGGCACCGCCCGTGGAAAGAGCGCTCACTGCGGGCTCTTATGCAGCGGCCTGGGAGGTGTGTGGGATGATCATGCCTAGTCCTCCAGAGACCGCGCCCGGTCCCCAATCACCTCCTGGTAGGTGAAAAGGCACTCGCTGGCGTATTCGGCCATAAGCTTGGGGGGTCGGGCATTGGCGCGGAGGCGCATTAAGAGATCGGGCTCCCGAAGGAGCCTTTGCAGGGCTGTAGCTAGACCCTCAACATCCCCGAGGTCGAAAAGGAGGCCGTTGCCCTCGTGGGTCACCACCTCGGAAATGCCTTCGAGATCGGTTGCCACCACGGGGCAGCCAAACGCCTGTGCGGAGGCGATGACCAAGGGGCTATTTTCGTACCACAGCGAGGGTATCGCGAGGACATCGATCCCCGCGAAGATCTCCCCGATGTGCTCATTGGGAAAGGTCCCCAAGAAACGTATCCGGTCGTCGCCGTCGGCTTGAGTCTGCAACGCCGCCGAGTAATCGGGAAAGTCTGCGGCGCGGCCGTATATCTTCAACTCGATAGGTGCCTGCACTAGGAGACGCACTGCCGCGATAAGAAGATGCGGACCCTTGTGCTCCGCCAAGGTGCCGATGAATCCCACCCTTAGAGGCCCTTCCCCGCGGCACGGCGGCGTGGAGCCGTACCCTGGATGTCCTGCCACCTCGACCCCAAAGGCCATGTGGACGAGGCGGGCGGGCGATACCCCAGCGCGGGTCAGCAGCCGCTCCATCAGCCTTGTGGGTACCAGCACGCGATCCAAGGCCTGGAGTCGCTGGCGGAGGAAAAGGGGGCGCTCTACCAGGGCCTTCACGCCCGCGCCGAACCGCGTTGTGCTAACCATAAGACGAGTGCGACAGGCGCTGATGCCTGAGGCGATCAAGCGAGCGGGCAGCGCCGCCGCCAGCGAAGCCCAATGGTTGCGACCGGTCCAGCAGAGAAAGTGGCGGAGGCAATTCACCCCCTCCGGGTCCGGTCCCTCGCATGGACTGCCGTCCGGCAGCCTGAGCTGAGTGGTGGGGCAGAGGAACCAAAAATCAGTGGCGGTGAGCACCATCGGGTAACCTTCCGATCTGCAGACGTCGATCAGAGAAGCGGAAAGTCGCGCCAGATGAAAGAAGTGCACGATCTCAGGTCGGAACTCAGCAAGAATCTCACGGAATACCCGCCCGGCCTGAAGGTTGTTGTACTCGGCTTCGATCGCGTGCCTGGGATCACTCCCAACACACTCGGAAAGGTAGAAGCGGTACACTGTTAATTCATCTATCTTGTAGGTGTCTCGCTCCGCACCTCCGGCGATCGCCAATCGGTTGAGCGAAGCTGTTAGCACACGAACCTCATGGCCAAGAGACAGCAGGGCCCGGGCGGTCCAGTACGTGAGCGTCTCGGTCCCACCAAAATGCTCCGGTAGGAACTGGTGAGCTGTCAGGAGAATGCGCAACGGTAACCCACCTGTACCACATACCCGATCGAAGGGCATGATGAGGCTGGGACGGCTGGGAAGCACCGAGGGGCCTGAAGGTATCTGGCCAGCCCGGGTACGCGTAAGAACACGTATGTTAACATCATCTCGATTGAGCGAGTAGCTTTGGGCGGGAAGGGTGCGGCAGGGCCAGGATCTACCCTGTCAGGGTAGAGGGGTCTGAGGTCGCGGCCGGTTGTTTCCCGGATTGATCGGGAGGTATCCTGAGTGCTGATATTCCCTTACTTGACATCTGGTTAGTCATGGTTGCCCCCGGCCGAAGCGGGTCCTCCGCGCCCTCAGTCACCGCCTCCGTGATCATCCCGGTCAAGAACGGCGGACCGCTACTGGCTCGGGTACTGCAGGGAGTGCTGCGCCAAGACGCGCCTTGGCCGTTCGAAGTGCTGGTCATAGACTCGGGTTCGCGCGATGGCTCGGTAGAGACGGTTCGGCGCTTGGGCCTGTGGGTGCATCAGATCCCCCCGTCAGAGTTTGGCCACGGTCGAACCCGTAATCTCGGCGTACGTCTGACACGGGGTGAGTTCGTCGTTTTCATCACCCAAGATGCCCTGCCGGCCGACGAAACCTGGTTGGCGGAACTGGTGGCTGGGGTTCGCGCTAACCCCGACGTCGCCGGGGCCTTCGGGCCGCATCTTCCTTATCCAGAAGCTGGGCCGGTGACGGCCCGTGAGTTAGACGCCCATTTCGCTGGCTTTGGCCGGAGCACGAACAGCGTGCGGCTGGACGATCCCGATCGCTACGCTCGGGACCCCGGTTATCGTCAGTTCCTGCACTACTTCTCTAACAACAACTCTTGCCTGCGTCGGAGCGTATGGGAACAGATTTCCTTCCCGGAAGTCGATTTCGCCGAGGATCAGCTCTGGGCCCGGGCGGTTGTGGAAGCGGGCTACGCCAAGGCCTACGTGCCCACCGCGCGGGTTTACCATTCCCACGAGTTCGGCATCCTGGAGGGTGCGCGCCGAGCCTTTGACGAAGCCCGAGCCCTAA
The DNA here is from genome assembly GCA_964519095.1 of uncultured Chromatiaceae bacterium. GTDB lineage: Bacteria > Pseudomonadota > Gammaproteobacteria > Chromatiales > Chromatiaceae > JAEHCY01. Next base: position 41,345 of record CAZFHV010000001.1, read on the forward strand.
AAGCGCACTTCGGCTACGATCTAATGCCTTGCTTGAGCCATCTAGGGCAACAATGGGGGCGGATCACCGCCCGCAACGCTCGCTGGATCTGGGAGTCCGCGTTGCCCATTGGGTCCCGCATCAACCGGCTCGGGCGTACCCCCTTTGAAGTCCTCGGCAGGTTGGCGGGCTACTATCTCGGTGGCCACCAAGACAAACTACCAGCCTCCGTTACCGAACGTGTCTCCCGCGATAAGCGCTTGCAGCGAGCATGAAAGTTGACTCGCGCCCTGGCTGCCCAACCCTTCCGCAAAGGGATCGGCTGTTGTTAGACCGGCTGATGGCCGCGCGGGAGCATCATCCTTGCCCCGGATTAACCTGGCCTTTATGTGGGCCAGGTTAATAATGGGAGAGGGCCATCGACTCTTCCCTCGGGTGGTCGCGCGCCGCCAGTCTCCGGCCACACAGGCCGGAATGCTGGGCCTCATTGATAATCGCGCTTGAGAAGGAAGGCCTCATGAGCACAAATCCCAAGCTTGGTGGCAAGGCGAACAATGGGCGCCCCGCGGGGGGACCGAGAGCGGCGAACGGCGGTGTGGCCGCTCTTCTGATGCTGATGGCGGCGGCCTCTGGGGCGGATCCCGTTACCAGCGTCGGCCCCGCGCAGATGCCGCAGGTACCGGTGCTCATGGAGGCCGCTGCTGCCGTCGCCCCGGGGCGCGACTGGGCGCCGGAGGTGGTTCGTCTCGACCCGCCGGTGGGTGCGATGTCTGCAGCAGCGGCATCCGGGCGCGGTCCTCTGCAGATCGGTTTCGGCCGCCCTGTGGCTCCGCTGGAGGATGCGGAGCGTTTCGCTGCCCGCCAGGTCTGGCACAAGACCAAAGCCGGAGGTTATGCCGCCGCCTTTCAGGTGACCTCCCCCGAGGCCCTGGGCCTCCGCTTGGGGCTGCGCGTGGCCGCGATCCCCGATGAGGCCCTGATCCGCTTCTACGACCCGGCGGGGACGGTCGTCCATTCGATCAAGGGGATGCAGATCAAGGCGATCATCCAGGGCAACCTTGCCGCGGGCGATACCGGCGAGGATGCCGAGACCTACTGGTCGCCGCTCATCGAGGGCGAAACCCAGGTCATGGACATCGAGCTTCCCCCAGGTGCCGATCCTGGGAATCTGCGCATCGCCGTGCCGAGGCTGTCCCACCTCTTCGAGTCGCCCCGGGGCTCGGGACCCGTCCGGCCCGCGGCCGCGGCCTGGTGCCACAACGACGTGACCTGCTATCCCCAATGGGCGCCCGAAAGCAATGCGACCGCGCGGATGGTATATGTAGTCGACGGATGGGCCTTTCTGTGTACGGGGACACTGCTCAACGACAAGGATCCCAGCACCTTCATCCCCTACTTTCTGAGCGCTAATCACTGTATCTCGACCCAGTCCGTTGCTTCGACGCTGCAGACGTACTGGTTCTACCGCTCGGCGGCCTGCTACGGAGGCCCCGGCCCCTATGAAACCCGCAACAACGGGGCCGACCTGCTCTACGCCACCACAACGACGGATACCAGCTTCATGCGATTGCGGGACAACCCTCCTGGGGGCGCCGTCTTCGCCGGATGGTCGGCCAGCTTGCCGGGGTTCAACGAAAGTTTGACCGGGTTGCATCATCCCGATGGTGATCTGCAGAAAATCAGCTTCGGTCACGTCGACGATTATGGCGAATGCGTAATCGTTGGAGAGCAAGTATTCTGTGTTCAAACTGAGCCTGCGGACGCCACGCATTTCGAGGTTTCTTGGAGCAGCGGCACGGCCCAACCGGGAAGCAGTGGTTCTGGTATCTTCAACGCCAATCACCGGTTAGTGGGTACACTTACAGCGGTGAATCTCGATTATTGCGCTGTCCAGCGATATGGCGACTATGGCCGTTTCGATCTCCCTTTCTATGACGGACTGTATCTCTGGCTTAGCTCGTCAGCCGGAACGCTCCTCAAGAACATCTCCACCAACACCCAGATCGACGCCGCGGGGTCCATTGGCGGGTTCATCGTCACCGAGAACGCGCGGGTGGCCATCCTGGGGGAGAGCTTCGACAGCACGCTGGATCAGACCCTGGAGGTGCGCACTTACCCCGGCAACCTGCTGGTGGGGTCGAACAACAACTGGGCGGACGACCCCTCGGCGGCAGAGCTGCAGCAGATCATCGGCCGGGCTCCCCTGAACCCCACGGATGCGGGCACCGTCCTCAGCCTGCCCCCCGGTGGGTACGTGGCCAGCGTACGGGATGTTCAGGGCCGCAGTGGTCGGGGCATCGTCTCCATCACCAAGGACAGCGCCGGCGGCGACCCCCTCAAGAACCTCTCCACCAACACCCTGGTAGATGCAGCAGGGGCCATCGCCGGGTTCATCATGGAAGCCACCGCTCGGGTGGCGATCCTCGGGGAGAGCTTCGATAGCTCGCTGGATCAGACGCTCGAGGTGCGCAGCTACCCCGACAACCTGCTGGTAGGGTCCAACAACAACTGGGCGGACGACCCCGCGGCGGGAGAGCTGCAACAGATCATCGGCCGGGCGCCCCTGAACCCCACGGACGCGGGCACCGTGATCACGCTGCAGAAGGGCAGCTACATCGCCACCGTGCGCGATGTGCAGGGTCGCAGCGGGCGGGGGATCGTATCGGTCACCAAGCAGTAGCAGGCGGTGTCGCTGGCAAGCGGGGTGTGGGGTGGCGTCCCAGGGCGGCCGCAACAAGGGGGGTTGGGCGGGAGGCACGCCGCATCCCCATGCGCTTTCTTACGTCGAGTTGTGATGATATCCCTTAAAGGATAAACTGCTAAATTCCCCGCGACGGCCCGGGAGTTACCGGGCCCGTCAAGCCTTCATACCGATACTTCTCTTGTCCGCTAGCAGTCCAAATCAAGGTGTTGCCGCGCGCATGCGCCGGATTCTCGAGCTCTATCGATTGTTGGGAGCGAGGGGTTTGGGCCGTTTTCTGTTGCTGCGTTGGCTGCACCAGGGTGCGGTAGCGAGCCGCGACCTGTTCAGTTTCTATAGCTTTCTCCAGGAACCAAGCGCGAGCGTGGATGGGACCGAGATCGGGCAGCTTGCCCCTCAGCGGACCCTCAACTGGGTGGTTCCCTATTTCGAGGTCGGCAGCGGTGGGCATCTCAACATCTTCCGCATGATCTGGCACCTGGAGCGGGCCGGCTATCGCTGTCGCATCGTCATTGTCGGCGCCACCCGTTTTCCCAGCGGCGAGGTGGCGCGGGACGCCATCCGCAAACACTTCGTACCCCTCGAGGCCGAGGTCGGCATCGGTGAGGCGGCCCTGCTGCCCGCGGAGTTCACCGTCGCCACAAGCTGGGAGACTGCCTATGTAGTGCGGCGCTTCCGCGCCACCCAGCATAAGCTCTACTTCATACAGGACATTGAGCCCTATTTCTACCCGCGCGGAAGTGAATACGTTTTCGCCGAGGACACCTACCGGTTCGGGTTCGTGGGCATTACAGCGGGCGCCTGGATTGCGGAGACGGTGCGCCGGGACTACGGGATGGTGGCCTACCCTTTCTCTTTTTCCTACGACAAGGATCGCTACAGTCCGGGCACCCGGCGTCCCGGCCCACGCCGGGTGTTCTTCTATGCCCGTAGCGTCACACCGCGGCGCGGTTTCGAGCTCGGGCTTCTGGCCCTGGGTCGGGTGCACGACGCCCTGCCTGATGTGGAATTCGTCCTGGCGGGTTGGGACGCGTCCGAATACCACATCCCTTTCACCCACCTCAATGCCGGCGTGGTGGCCCTCGACGAACTGCCGGACCTCTACTGCCAATGCGACGTGGCACTGGTGCTCTCCTTCTCTAATCTCTCCTTGTTGCCTTTGGAGCTGATGGCCTGCGGGTGTCCCGTGGTATCCAATCGCGGGCCCAATGTCGAGTGGCTGCTGAAGGATGGCCTCAACGCAGTGCTGGCGGATCCCACCGTGCCGGCGCTGGCGGCTGCGCTGGTTGGGCTGTTGGAGGACAAGGCGCTGCATCGGGAGATCGTGGAGCGGGGTCTTGCCTTTGCCCGCGCCACGGACTGGGCCCGAGAGGCGGCCAGCGTTCAGGGCTATCTCGAAGGTATCCGCGGAGGCGCTTGAGGGGGATGAGCGGACGCCGGTTGCGAGGTAACGGGTATCTGTTCTTGCTGTGGGTGCGGCGTGATCTGCACGCTCGTTACGCCGGGTCCCTCGGGGGGGGACTCTGGGCGGTGCTACTGCCCCTTCTGACCGTCGGGCTGTTCTACGTGATCTTCGCCGTGGTCCTGCAGGTACGGATCCCCGCGTTGGCGGGGGATAGTGGCTACTTCTTCTACCTCTTGGCCGGACTCCTACCCTGGCTCGCCCTCTCCGAGGGCGCCACGCGAGCAACGGGGGTGCTGGTGGCTGAGGAGCAGTTCTTGCAAAAGCTGGTTTTCCCGGTGTGGATACTCCCGGGAACGGTGATCGCCGCCAGCCTCCTTCCCCAACTGGTGGGCACTTTGCTGTTCCTGGTGCTACTGGCTGGCGGGGGACTGCTGAGCCTGAGCAGTCTGGTCTTGTGGCCACTGCTGTTCTCTTGCCAGATCGCCATGCAGTGGGGACTGGGGTTGAGCCTCGCGGTGCTGGGGGTGCACCTGCGCGATCTCATCCAGGTGCTCCCGGTGCTGCTGCAACTTCTGTTCTACGCCTCGCCGATCCTCTACCCAAAGACCCTGGTACCCGCGGACTACCAGGATCTCTTCCTGCTCAATCCGTTCTCGAGCCTCATCGAGGCCTATCACGCCGTTTTTCTCGGGCTGCCGTTGACAGGCTCGAGCCTCGTCGCCCTGATTGTCTGGACGCTCCTGCTGGGCGGGGGTGGGTCGCTGCTCTATCGCCTCCTCAAACCCACCTTGGGGGACTACCTTTGACCGGCGCCGTGGTGCGCGCCGAAGGGGCTGGCAAGGGGTACCGCATCTACCAGCGCCCGGCGGATCGCTTGCGGGAGATGCTACTGCGCCGACCCCTGCACAAGACGCACTGGGCACTGAGGGATGTGAATCTCGAGATAGCCCAGGGAGAGACCTTCGGTCTGGTGGGCGAGAACGGTGCCGGAAAGAGTACGCTCCTCAAGATGATGGCGGGCACCAGTCGCCCCAGCGAGGGCAGCGTGGAGGTGCGGGGCCGGGTGGCCGCCCTTCTGGAGCTCGGCGCCGGGTTCCATCCCGAGGAGTCGGGCCGGGACAACGTGCATCTGATGGGGGCGCTGGCAGGGGTCGAGCCGACCGACCGGCAGGCCTACTACGAGGCGGTGACCGGGTTTTCGGAGTTGCCCGAGGAGGTGCTGGCGCGTCCGGTCAAGACCTACTCCTCCGGGATGTTCATGCGGCTCGCCTTTGCTACCGCCACCGCTATCGAGCCCGAGGTGCTCATCATCGACGAGGCCCTGTCCGTGGGCGACATGCACTTCCAGAAGAAGAGCCTCGATCGCATCATGCGGTTCCGCGCCGCGGGCAAGACCACCCTGTTCTGTTCCCACAACCTCTATCAGGTGCGCAGCCTCTGCGACCGGGCGGCCTGGCTACACGAGGGCCGCATCCGTTCCCTGGGTGACACCGAGGAGGTCGTGAGCGCCTATGAGGACTACGAGCGGGAGAAGACGGGTGCGGGTGTGGAGCTGGAGCGCCCCGTCATCTACCGGCCCTTGTTGGAGGGAACCTCCCCGGTGCGCTTGGTGTCGATTGCCTTGGAGAACGCGAGCAGGACCCCTGTCACCCGACTGGAAAGTCTCCAGCCCGCCGACCTGGTCGTGGAGGTGGAGGCGCACGACCCGAGCCCCTCCTTTCACGTGGGGCTGGCGGTCATTCGCAACGACCGGGAGAACGTCTTCGGCACCAGCACCCATTTCGACCCCCAGCGCCAGCCCCTGCGTGTCCAGGGCCGCCGCCGGGTGGCACTCCATCTCCCGCGGCTCATGCTGCTCTCGGGCGAATATGCCCTGAGCGTCTATCTTCTCGATGACTCGGGCCTGCACACCTACGACATGGCCGAGCAGGTGTGCCGGTTTACCGTACGCAACCCCGGAAGGGACTTTGGCATCGTGTCCATGGACTACGAGTGGCGCTTGTGAACCTGGGCGACAAGGCCCTGCGCTATCGGCGCCTGTTTCCCCTGCTCGCCCGGCTGCCACCCCCCATTGCCTATCGCCTCGCCTGGCGTGTGGGACGGCTCGACGCGCAGCGCCAACCCGAAACGCTGGCGGCGCTGCGTGCCGCGGTCGGGCGGGTGCTGCCGGAGGCGGCGAGCGGTCCAGTGGAGGACTATTTCTCGCTCCTGGCGATGGAGACCCTGGACAGCTGCTATCTTCCTCGTTTTGGGGCCGCCAACATCGGCAACTGGGTCCGGCTCGATGGAGTGGAGCACTTCGAGGCGGCGCAACGGGATGGGCGCGGCCTGATCCTGGTGATGGCCCATTACGGGCGCTTGATCCTGACCATGCTGGCAATCGCCCTCCAGGGGCGCCCCCTGGGGATGTTGACCATGGCGGTGGACGAGAACAATCCCGACCTCGACCCCAGCGAACGCTGGTTTCTCGCCCGGAAGGTGGCCAACGTGCAACGGCTGCTGGGGGGGCGCTGGATCAGCCTTGGTGGGCCGATGCGCGAGCTCTACCGGGCCCTCGATGGGGGGGAGGCCATCACCATCCTGCTCGATGCCTATGTGCCCTCCTTCGGTACCCGCATCGGCCATCCTTTCCTGGGCGGCCAGCTCCTGGTTCCCCAGGGAATCGAGCGGTTGGCGCACAAGACCGGCGCGCGCCTGGTCTACGGCTGCGCTGTCAACGAGGGTTATCGGGTACGATCCAGTCTGCGCCCCCTGCCGGCGGGTGCTCAGGCCGGACTGGGCGCCGCCGTATCCGAGCTCGGGCGCGACGTCGCGGCCCACCCCTGGCACTGGTGGCAATGGAACATCCTGGATCTGCTTTGGCAGCCCTAGCACAATGACCGACCGCGATCCCAAGCACTGCCTGGTCGTTGGCGCCGACGGCTTCATCGGCAGCCACCTGTGCGACGCCCTGCTGGCGGCGGGGCATCGGGTGCGTGCCTTCGACATCTCCCACCACTTCGAAGCCATCGCGCACCTCAACGACGAGCGGCTGGAGCGGATCCAGGGCGACTTCCTCGACCGGGCCGCGGTGCGCGAGTCCCTGGAAGGGGTCCACTGGGTGTTCCACCTGGTTAGCACCACCTTGCCCGCCAGTTCCAACAAGAACCCGGTGTTCGACGTGCAGAGCAACCTGGTCGCCGGTGTCGAGCTCTTGGAGTCCTGCGTGGAAGCTGGGGTGGAGCGACTCCTTTTCGCCTCCTCCGGGGGTACGGTCTATGGGGTCCCCGCGCGGCTACCGGTCCGGGAAGGAGACCCGGAGTCCCCTATCGTCTCCTACGGCGTCATCAAGCTGGCACTGGAGAAGTATTGCCGGCTTTTCCATCATGAGTACGGACTGCGTAGCATCAGCCTGCGAATCGCCAATCCTTACGGGCCGCGGCACCACGGCCTCAGTCAGGGTGCGATCTCGGTGTTCCTCAAGCGGGCGCGCGCCGGCGAGGCCATCAACATCTGGGGCGACGGGCAGGTGGTGCGCGACTATATATATATTGATGACGTGGTGGCCGCTTTCCTGGCCGCCGCCGCCTACCCGGGGCACTGCGATCTCTTCAACGTCGGCAGCGGGCGGGGGGTATCCCTCAACGAGGTGGTGACCCTTGTGTCGGAGGTTTGCGGGCGCCCGCTGACACCTGTTTATACGGCGGCCCGGCCTTTCGACGTGCCGGCCATCGTCCTCGATACCCGTCTCGCCGGGCGGGAGCTGGGTTGGCTGCCCCGGACAGAGCTCCGCGAGGGGATCCGCCGAACCTGGGAGGAGCTGCTACGGGAGCCCCGGCCATGACCGAGCCGCACCGCTACGCCTACCGATTCGACCCCGATGACCAGTCCACCGCCGCCAAGGTGCTGCGCCTGGTGGGGCAGGACAAGCGGGTGCTGGAACTCGGCACCTCGGTGGGCTCCATGACAGAGGTGATGCGGCGTCACTACGGCTGCCGCGTGGTGGGTGTGGAGATCGATCCGGAGACGGCCGAGCAGGCGCGCCCGCACTGCGAGCGGCTGCTGGTGGCGGACCTCGATAGCCTTGACTGGCGGGAGGCCTTCGGCGGCGAGCGTTTCGAGGTGGTGGTCGCGGCGGATGTCCTCGAGCACCTCCGTGATCCCTGGGCCTGCCTGCGCGCTGCCCGCGAGCACCTGGTGCCGGAGGGGGCGCTGGTGATCTCGGTGCCCAACGTCACCCACAGCGCCCTGCTGGCGCAGCTCCTGCTGGGGCGCTTCCCTTATCGAGAGAAGGGGCTGCTGGACCGCACCCACTTGCGCTTCTTCTCCCGCGCGGACCTCGATGATCTGCTCTTGTCCACCGGCTTCCTGCCCGTGGTCTGGGATCGTAACCCCTTGGCGGTGGCCCACACCGAGCTGGCCGGGGCCTGGTGGGCCCTGCCCCAGTCCCTGAGGGAGTATCTCGCCCGCCTCCCCGACGGGGAGACCTACCAGTTCGTCGTCAAAGCCCTGCCCGGCGCCGAGTTTGGGGTGCTGGAAGGGCTCCGGGCGGACCTGGCGGCGGTGCGCTCGGAGCGCGATCAGCTCGCCGCGCGCCGGGAGGCGGAGGAGGTGGCCGCCCGCGCCGAGATCCAGGCGCGGGAGCAGGCGCATGCCGCGGCCCTGGACCAGCAGGAAGCCTTGCGCCAGGCCGTGCAGGGGGCGGACAAGTCCTTCCATGAGTATCGTGAGGCTTACCACCGGGAGCGCGAGCGCTGTGCCAGCCTGGAAATCCGCCTTTCCCAACAGGAAGAGGCCCTGGCACGCCAGGGCGAGACCCTCAAGCGGCAGGAGGCGGAGAACGCCCGGCTCAGCGAGCAACTGAGCCATCCGGGGCAGCTCATCGGCGCGGCGATCCGTGCCCGACTGCGGCGCCGCTCCGGTCCCGGCGGGAGTGGCTAGGGCAGTTGCTCCGCCGGTTTGACAGGCGAGGGACCGCCGCCTATAGTCATTCGGTTAATTGTTTGGCAGAGCAAAGGGGATTTCCATTGCAGGGGTTCATGATGCGCGCACTCTCTCGGTCCCTCCTCGTCGCGGGCTTGTCGACGCTGTTGCTGACCGGCTGCCCCGGTGATGGGGGCAAGGGCGGCGAAGCGGGTAAGGCGGGCGAGCGTTCCATCGTGGACCTGGAAAAGCGAGCCCGGGAATTCTGGGCGGCGCGCGTCGCCAGGGATGTGTTGGCCGCCTTTGAGTACGAAGACGCCAAGCCCCTGGGCACCCTCTCGCTGCAACAGTACGCCTCGAGCCGCAGCAACCTGGTCTACAAGCGCGCGGAGGTGAAGGGCGCCGAATGCACCAGCGGCGCTGAGGACTGCGTGGTGCGCGTGGCCGTCGACTACATCGTCCCAGGTCTCAGCACCAAACCCATATCCCAAGACATAGAGGACTCCTGGCACCTGGTGCAGGGCCGTTGGTACCACCACTTCAAGACTGGGCTGCAGAAGCCTGGCGCAGGCAAGGCCAAGGAGGCGGCCGGCGACCCTCAGAAGCAGCCCTGAGTGTTCGCTTTTTTGCGACAGGTCCTCCAATGCGGCCAGGCGCGCCACAGCGAGGGGGTCGGCCCTGGGCGGCCGACAGCGTCGCCAGGGGCGCGGCGAAGCCCTCCCCTGGCCTCCACGACGCACAGTTGGCTTGAAAATCAGAGGCCATGCCCTTGAACTTCGTCTTGGTTTAGTCCATAGTCGCAGTTGGGGAAAGGCGATGGGCATTTTGTGGGGTTTCGGCAACAAGCAAGAAATTTTGTAGCTTTTTTGAAAAAGCTTGTTGCGCGGCGCCTTAACCTGTTGTAGAGTTAGAACCGTCTTGAGGTTACAATGGGAATGTGGGCGGTGCTGACAAGGCCAGAACCCTACACCCATATGCCGCTGACTTTCACTCGGTTTCTTGTGTTCAGAGGAGCAATGCAAATGAAAAAACTCGGGTTAGCTGTCGCCGTCGCGTCCGCTCTGGGTGCGGCCTCTTCGGGAGTGCAGGCCTACGGCATCGGTATGTATGCCAATGGCCTGTTGGTGCCCTATGCCAGCGTCAATGAGACCGCCGTCGGCCTGATGACCTGCGCCGCGGGTAACGTGTACTGGTACTTCATGGATGTGAACTCCAAGAAGGTCACGGACGGCACCTTCCCCATGACCAAGAACGACTACCATTCGTTCCTCTGGAACGAGGCTACTGCCGGCTCCAACGTCGACGAGAAGGGCTACCTGGTGTTCCTGTTCGACACCAGCGGTGCGTTTGCCAACGGCGGTCCGGACGACAACACCGCCGCTCCCGATGGCAAGCTGCTGCCGGAGTGTGCGGGTAAGGACGCCCCGAAGATCGGGCCGGAAGTGAATTTCGACAACTGCGCCTGGACGGAAGGGCCTGATGGGTCTGACGGCACTGTTGCTATTCCCCCGAAGAAGCGTCAGGGTGACATCCCCTGCTTGGCGGGCAACGCCTTCCAGGTCGACCTGCCGAACGACGACATCGTCTTCCAGCCCACCGTTCCGCTGGCGATCCACGACTTCGCCTACCTCGACATCGATCTCATCCCGACCGGCATCCAGCTCGGCATCGGTAGCGACGACCTGACCGTCATCCAGGAGAACTCCCAGTTCTTCATGGTCTGGGGCGCCTGGGCGGGCGAGCTGCTCTCCATGCGTTACTTTATCGACCACAAGCCGGGCGGTAACGATACCACCGTCTACTACTGGTCGGTCTGTAAGCCTCCGGTGTCCCAGGATGCCCAGGCCTACGACGACAAGCAGACCCGCAAGTCG
>CAZFHV010000001.1:52215-53020 GCA_964519095.1 uncultured Chromatiaceae bacterium
CTGGTTCGACGTTGAGGGTCTCCTGGGCATCCCCACGGCGTTCACCGACGGCTTCATCAACACCACCGTCGATTTCGCGATCCGCCCGAACATCGAGGCCGACACCGCGTACTGCGACTACGTCAACCCCAGAGGCTGGGGCAACCCGCCCGAGACCCCGATCGGGGATCAGTACTGGCCCATCGACATTCTGCCGAACCTCGGTGGCATCCAGAGCGTCGTGAGCTGGTCCGTGGTCCACTCGGATGGCTTCGGCGCCACCCAGACCCTCATCAACCCGCATCTGTGGGATCACTTCTGGATCTTCGATCTTCTCGAGCTGATCGAGAACTAAGAAGAAACCAAGAAGAAAGGCGTCTCCCACCGGGCGTTATCCGCCCGGTGGGGGCAGACTCAAGGGCGGCTTTGCCGCCCTTTTTCGTTCGCCCCACCGCGCGGGCTGTAGGGAACTTTCACGAATTCGACCGAGTCCGATTAATTTTTGTGGCGCCGCAGGGCCGAGGATTCTCCGGCGGGTTGGCCAACCCGTGCCGCCGAGAGAGTCTTTGTTTCGGTGCCCTGGCCGATGGCGAAGCCAGGTCTCTTCCTGGTCCGCGGTGCCCGGCCTGTTCGGGCACCAGGCTGCTACATTCCGATTCCCTAACCCCCGTCGCCCGCCAACCCCTGGAGGTATCTGAGTGGTCCCATCCCCTGTCGCCAAGCTGACGCGGGGCGCCTTGACTCCCGGCCTGTGTCTGCTCCTGATCTGCGGCTGCAACGCCCCACCGCCTCCCGCGCCGCCCCCCGATGCCCTGCGCATCGGGCC
>CAZFHV010000002.1:0-3602 GCA_964519095.1 uncultured Chromatiaceae bacterium
CGGGAACGATGGGCGCACGCGTCTGCGTGTAGGGCACGATGGCCGGCGATCCGCAGAAGTCGCACCGTTGTGCGACGCGGCCCGACTCGAAGAGCGAGATCGCCTTGCAGCTCTGACACTGCACGGAGATCCGGTCCTGCTCCCACGCGCGACGCTCGGAGGGAATCGCGCGCAGCGCCTGGACGAGATCGTGTTCGCGTACCAGTCCCCCGTCCTTGGCCAGCGAGGCTTGGACCAGGACCGCGGTCAAGGCAAGGGGGACAAGAGTTCTCATGGCGAATACTCCTTAACGTCTTGTGGGATTGGGAACGGGGCCCTCGAAGTCAGCGCCGGAGGGTGCTTGGAGGCCGGTCGGCTGGGGCGCCGGGGCGACGAACGAGGAGTGGCGGTCACAGTCGAGCTTATAGCCGATGCCCCGAACATTGACCAGCCACTCCCACTGGTCGTTGCACGCATGGAGCTTCCGGCGCAGCCGGTGAGCGTACTGCGCCACATCGGCGGCGTCCGCGCGGGGGCAGTTGGTCCACAACTGGGCGAGGATGTCCTGGACCAAGAACACCCGCCCGGGGTCGGATGCCAGCAGCGCCAGTAGGTCGAACTCCTTTGCCGTGAGACTCACCGGCTGACCCGCAAGCCACACCTCTCTCCCCGCAACGTCGATCTCCAGACGCAGGGGGGCAGCCAGCGGGTCCGAGGTCCTTGGCGGCAGCGCCCGCGCCGCGGGGCCTTCAGGCCCAGGGATGGGATGATAGGTCGCCGGCCCCCCCGTGCCGCCAGGGGAGAGCCGTAGCAGCAGCCGCGCCTCCAACTCCTCTAGGGCGACCGGCTTGATCACGAAATCCCCGACCCCGGCGTGGACCAGCGCAGACAGCAGCGATGTCTGCTTGCGGTCGATCAGCAGGATGACCGGTATCCGCTGCAGCCAGGGGCGCCCCTTGCTCAGTGTCCGACAGGCGGACGAGGCCAGTCCCGCGCAATCGACGATGGCGATGGCGGCTTCGGGGCTCTCGCTCTCGGGGCGCTCGAGGATCGGTCGCCCGCTCTCGACGTGGAAGCCCCTGCCCTTGAGGTAGCCGATCAGCGCCTGGGTTTGGGGATCGAGCTGCGCGGTGAGGAACAGCACCCGCCTGTTTGCGACCGGGAGCTGGCCGCTGGTCGGCGCCTCCCCGCCGTGAATTGATCCCAGCGGTAGCTCGCCGCCGGTGTTTCGTGGGACGAAAGTTACTGCGACCATGCTTTTGCCTCCTTGTCTCCCCTCCTGGTCTAATCCCCGCTGTCCATGCGGACCCGCCGTTCGCGGCGCCGATGCAGCGTCCCTTTCACAGCGGGGCGAGCGGCTCATTCACCCCAGGCAAACCCCGTACCTCGATAAACCGCGATGCCCCCCGTCCCTCCCATCGGCCCAGGTGCTCGGTAGTCGAGCCCCCGCAGCGCCCTGCGGCTCCGCCGCGGGTCGGGCAGAGACCCCGCTAGCAGCATCGCCCCTACTCGGAACCCACCCGGGACAGGGAGCCCCCTGCAGTCGCACCCGCACCCGGCTGCGGGGCCGAGCCTGCCTGGGCGGTTCGGCACTTCGGCTCCTCTGCGTTAAGCATAGATCAACTATACGTGAATTGTATTCCCTAGTCCTGAAGTCTACTTTTTATGTGAACCTGTGCACAGCCCAGCGCGTGTGGACGATTGACAGGGTTGGCATGGGGGTAAGCGTGCGTGGCGGCAAACCCCCGGGAAGGCGAGCGAAAGTAGGGCTCGCGGCAATCCAGGGGGTGCGCGATGGGTGGTGGCAGCCCCGAGAAGGCGGTTCGAGCCGCAACCGCAGGGGGCGGAAGGGTGGCGGTCTTGCAGCCCCGGAAACGGGGGTCACCCCAGGCGAGGGCCTACGGCGGGACCTCCGCGTTGAGGGCCGGGCACCAGGGGGTAGAGAGACCGGGCCCTGTGGCCGTCTCCTGAGGTGGGGCGCGGCGAGGGGCTGGCGCCAAACAGGCTCGGGGATGCGCGCGACCGGGAGGGCGCGTGCGTACGGAACGGATAAGGAGCGTGTTAAGGCGTAGCACTAGCATCTCTGGAGAGCGATATGAAAATTCAGTGTTTATGTCCCTGGCTGCGCGCGGGCGCAGCAGCAACCAGGCGGGCGGGCTTGACGCCACTGCTCGCCGCGGCCGGCCTGGCAGGTTTCCTGTCTGCGGCACCGGCGCAGGCACTGAGCATTGGTACCTATGACCAGTGCTCGAACGACGAAGGTGACGGCTATGTCAGCGGTGATACAGGTTGCCGCTGGATCAACGGCAACCTGCAGTCGAACAACTCCATCTACTTCGAGGGCGACGCCACGCCCCAACGCGTGTGGCTGACGGAACTCGTTCCCGGGTCCACGCACACCATCACGCTCAAGTACGGGACGACCAAGGGCGGCAAGCACGCCTACGACTTCCTCACCACCTGGAACTGGTCGGAGGAGTGGATCATCCTCGCCGACCTCTGCCAGAGCATCACGGGCTGCGAGGCGGCGCTCCAGACCGTGCTTGACATCCCGCAGGACCCGAACGTGCCCGACTCGTTCGAGCCCAGCGCTCCCGGTGATCGGGAGTTCGTCATGGCGGGCGGCACTCTGACCAGCGCCACCACGCCGCTGATCTTCAGCGGTAGCTACGCGGGTGACAGCGAGACGGTGATCACGGTCACCTTCACGGTCGGCCCGAACACTGGTCCGATGTGCGCCACGAAGCAGGGCGTCACGACCTGCGGCGTCGTGCTGTGGTTCGGGGCCCACGTGGCCGCGCAGGCCAACTGGGGCCTGGGGCTCGGCGCCGGCAGCATCAGCGGCTCGCCGTACCACGTGGCGCTCGACCAAGTCGACGGCGCGTCGGTCGGCCAGCGCGACAACCAGATGCAGGCCAACGTCGTCACCGTGATCCCCAACGGGACGATCGTCATCGTGAAGGACGCCGTCCCGGACGACGCCCAGGACTTCAACTTCGACCTGAACAACGACAGCACGATCAGCCAGAACTTCTCGCTCGACGACGATAGCGACCCCACGCTCCCTAACAGCCAGACGTTCAGCGTCCCGCCCGGGACCTGGACTGCGAGCGAGCTCTGGGCGCTCCCGGAGGGCTGGAGTCTGACCAACCTGACCTGCGTCGTGTCGGGCTCGAACGGCAGCACGTATAGCGTCAGCGATGAGGTGGCCACCATCACCCTCGAGTCCAACGACACCGTTACGTGCACTTACACGAACTCGCGTGACCTGTGCCTCAACGTGACGTGCACCGACACGGTGTGCGCGGACTACGAGTGCAACCCGGCCAACGGGTGGTGCGAGGTCAAGACCTACAAGACGGGTGAGTGCCGTGCCTCGGCGGGGATCTGCGACGTGCCCGAGAGCTGCACGGGCAGCAGCCCCGACTGTCCGCCCGACGGCTTCGTGGCGGCGACCACCGAGTGCCGTGCCTCGGCGGGGATCTGCGACCTGGCCGAGAGCTGCACGGGTAACAGTGCGGATTGTCCGACCGACGCCTTCAAGACGGCGACCACCATCTGCCGTGAGTCGGCGGGACAGTGCGACGTGGCGGAGAGCTGCACGGGGACCTCGGGCGCCTGTC
>CAZFHV010000002.1:3702-22773 GCA_964519095.1 uncultured Chromatiaceae bacterium
TCGACCACCATCTGCCGCGCCTCGGCGGGACAGTGCGACGTGGCGGAGAGCTGCACGGGGACCTCGGGCGCCTGTCCTGCGGACGCGTTCCAGCCCTCGACGACCAGCTGCACCGGGACCTCTAACGGCGGGGCCTGCGACGGGACCGACTCCTGCGACGGGGCCGGGGCCTGCGTGGACGGCTACCAGCCATCGACCACCATCTGCCGCGCCTCGGCGGGACAGTGCGACGTGGCGGAGAGCTGCAGCGGGATCTCGGGTGACTGCGAGGCTGACAGCTTCGTCTCGGCGACGACGATCTGCCGCTCGTCAACAGGGGACTGCGATCCGGCAGAGTCCTGCACAGGTACCGCTGCAAGCTGCCCGGTTGACACAGGCGATCAGTGCGGCTTCGAAGATACGCCGCAGATTGTGCCCACGGGCACGACCTGCCAGCAGTACACCAGCGGCACTTCCGCCGACCTGGCAACCGTGCAGTACCTCCGCAAGGGGAACCAGCCGATCACTTCCTCTAACCCGGGTGTGTTCTTCCTCTATGATGGTCTCCAGCTGACTAGTGGTGCCATCAAGGTTGCCGAGACCAACGCCGCACCGGATAAGCTATGGAGGAGGCGCCTGCCTATCCAGGGCGCTGCGGATGGCAAACCTCAGGTCATCCTCTACGACCTGAGTTGCAACGTGGTGTATAACTGGTCGAATGGCCAGACGTTCCCAGGGGTGACATTGAATCTGGGTTCTGGGACCACGTTGGGCAGTGTGACCATTAACGGTGTGCCGGCCGGCAGTTACATCCTGTCGGTCAAGTACAACGCGGACGTGAGCGGGTGCTCGACCGGAGACTGCCCGAATAATGGCACGACGTACACCTTCTCGACGACTGCCGGTGGCTCCGGCTCGGGAAGCGATAGTATCCAGTATGTCAAGAAGTAAGGTGCACTAACCCTGGCGCCCTCCGGCTTCGGCCGGAGGGTCCCAGGGCCTAACCGCCAGTGGCCGTTTCCGAACGGCCACTGGCATTGCGGAAGCGGGTCAAAGTCGGCAGTGGCACGAGAGGCCATCACCGCGAGCGCCACGGGGACTGCAACAGAATCGGAGGCCGACTAGGGCCTCCCGGCCTTATCAGGAGGTACGATCCATGAGCAGGATCCTAACCACCACGGAATACCACGACCCTCGACAGCACGCGTTCCTGCCCCAGGCTGGCAGTGGCTGGCTCCTGGTGCTGGTTGTGGGTCTCATTGGTCTCGGGGGCCTGTTGCTGCGCACAGCCCCCAGCGAGAAAGGGCCCCCTCCCACCGCAAAGCAGGAGAGCAGCGTGACAGCGCCGGTGCGCCAGCCTGCGCACCCCTCGGCCACGCCCCAGCGGTCCGTCGGTCCGGGGGCTTCCCAGGTTACCCTGGGGCGGCCGGTCGTCAACTCGGGTGTTGAGGTGCCCTGGCCAGCCTATCGGGGCCTGGAGTCTGCACCGCGGTCGTTCCCGCGGTCGGTGCCACTGTCCCGCCCCTGGGAGCTGGATGAGCTGCTGGCACGATTGCAGAATACCAAACAGCTCACCCCCCAGGGAGCCGAAGACGTCAAGGGGCTGCTGCGGGATTTGCGCCAGCTAGGGGCGGCTGCCGTGCCCGCCATTGGCGATCTCCTCCGCTCCGGGTTCGATGTGGACTTCAGCCGCCTGAGCGGCGGGCAGCAGTTGGAGGAGGCCACGTTGCGCCAGGCGATGATCGAGAGCTTGCGCCAGATTGGCGGCGAGGGGGCGATAGCTGCGTTGCTGGAGCAACTGCGTACCACCCTGTCTCCGGAGGAGATCGCGATCTTGGCGCGTGATCTCGAAGAGGTGGCCCCTGGGAGGTACCGGGATCAAGCGGTGCGAGCCGCCAATAATGCGCTGCAAGCCTTGGCATCGACCAAGGACTCGCTGGAGCTCCGCCCGCTGTTCGAGACGCTGCGGGTGCTCGGCGGGATGGATGTGGTCAGCATCGTTCGCCAGTTTCCCGCCAATGCCAATCGGGTCGACTACCTGAGCAACCAAAATGTGACCCGTATCACGCCCACCGTGCAGACCTATGCGCTCATTACGCTAGCGGGGCTACCGGATGGGGAAGGGATCGCCGGTCTGGCGGCGTTGGCCGCCGACCCCGACGTGCCGGTGCAGTTTAGAACGGCACCGCCGTTCCAGATGCTGGGGCAGGCCGCTGCCAGCCAGCCGCAGGCGGGCGAGACGCTGGTCGGTCTGGCACAGGCGCACGAGATTCCCGATACCGCCTGGGGCGCCCTGGCCGATGCCCTGGCCGGGAGATATCTGCAGTTCCCCGCCGACAGCTCGGGTAGTCCATCCACCCCGCAGAACGAGGCGAACGGCGGGGGGGCGGAGGCGCCTTTCTCGCGGGGCTTCTATGACGACGACCATAATCTCCTTTACGAAGAGCGGCTCGTGGCCCCTACCTGGTCGGACGAGCAGGTTCGACGGCAGCGCCTCCTGATCGATAACCTGCTCAAGGTGACCACCTCGCCCACCGCCGTGCGACAGTTGGAACGGGCGCGGGCGGCATTGCCTAACCGCGGCCTGTGAGCACAGGCGCCCCACTGGCGCCAAGCTGGTGGGAGCCAATCGATCCTAACTCTTAAGCCGCCCCCACCCCTGGAAGGGGAGAGGGCGGGGGTGAGGGAGCGAGGGACTGAGCTTGTTGACTGCCCGAACCCTCACCCCCAACCCTTTCCCTCACAGGCCGAGGAGAGCTGTAAATCAATGACAGGGCGGAGCGACGATGCCATCTCGCCTGAGCTCGGTATTCGGAGAGCGCTGGGGTGCTTGTCGGTGCTCGCAATGAGAGAGTCGCAATCGATCCGCAACCCCGTAGCGGTTTGAAAATGGGCAGTGGCCATGGAATTGGGTGTCGAGATGAAACGCACCCAGGGCCCATCGCCCCGGCAAGGAGTGCCGGGGTCCAGTGTGGTCAGGGAAGTGCCCACCCCCACCTCCCTGCGCCGTGGATTGTGGTATTCCCGGCCGGCGCAGACTCTGCCGGGATGACCTAGCACCATGCAGAAACGAGGCTTAGTTTTTGGGGCGCCGGTCGATCGCATCGATGGTGCGAGCCGCCTCGGGTGGCGCCTGTTCGGTATGCCCCGCGCACCCCGGCCACAGGGGGTGCGGCCTGGTGTCGCGGCACGTGATTCCCCTGGGGGGCAGGCGCTCCCACAGCCCCATCGATCGGTGCCCGGCGTGAGGACGACCGCGCCTCCCCTCACCCCAATGCCGCACCGTCGCTGGAGGCCGCGGCCACTCGCCCTGCTTGCCCTGGCCCTGCCGCTCTGGAGCGGGCCGGTCGGGGCCCACCTGGACCAGGGGGAGGCGTGGGTGCGTCTCGATCTGGTCGAGAATACCGTCGAAGGCCCCGCGTTCGACCGCTGCCAGCTCGAGGCGACGCTGGGAACGGGCGAAACGGTCCAGTGGCGCCTGTTCTACGGGGAGGTGCGCACCGACTCCAGCTCTGGGTGGTCCGCGCTGCGCCCTTCGAGCGGGTGCGCGCCGGTCGGGACCGGAGACTCCGCGCCGGTATGGACCCTCCGGGGATCCCCCTATCTTCTGGTGGATGTGGTGCTGGGGCAGACCGGCGTCTTGGGGCAGGAGGTTCTGATCGACGCGGCGTTCTCGGTTCAGAGGCTGACGGGCTTCGTCGAAGGCGGGGCTCCCGCCTATGAGACGACAACCCAGAAGCGAACTCTTCGCGTGCCCCAATGGGGTAGCTCGGTGGTTCCGATCCTGGCCGCCACCGAGAAGGAGACCGACGAGCTTCGGGTGCGCGAGCTGCTCGTAGGGCTCCGCGCCGGCACCCCGGGCTCCGGAGCGCCGGTCGAGTACGGGGAGATCGCCGTGGGGGCCGATGTGCCGCGGGCGGAGATATTCCTCGACGGGGGGCTCGTGGGACGGACCTCTGCCGATGGGCAGGTGATTCTCAGCGCCGTGCGCGCGGGCAGCCGCGAGGTCCTGGTGCAAGACGCCTCGGGGCGTCAGGCCCGCACGGTGGCGCGCGTCGAGAAGGGCGGCCGCTCGGAGGTATCCCTCAAGCTGCTGCCGGCGGAGGCGGCGCCCGGGGGGCTGCTGCCGCTGGGGCGCAACCCGCAGGGCGGCGAGGAGCTCTGGCGAGAGAAGGACGGCACGATCCTGGTGGGCATCCCCGGCGGCGAATTCCAGATGGGAAGCCCCGAGGGCCAGGGCGAGGCCGCCGAGCACCCCCAGCATCTCGTCCGTGTCGATGGGTTCCTGATGGACAAGACCGAAGTCACCTGGGGGCAGTACCGGCGCTTCCTGGCCGAGTCGCACCGGCCTCCGCCGCAGCCCCCCATCTGGGGGATGCCCGAGTCCTACCCGGTTTCCGGCGCGACCTGGGCGGAGGCGCGCGCCTTCTGCGCCTGGGTGGGGGGCCGCCTACCGACTGAGGCGGAGTGGGAATGGGCGGCGCGGGGCAGCGAGGCCCGGCGTTACCCCTGGGGTAATACCTTTGCCCCCTGGCGCTGTAACACCAGAGATGGCGGTCCTCATGCGCCAGGTCCGGCCGGCGCGTACCCAGACTGTGTGAGTGCGGAGGGTATCCTCGATCTCGCGGGCGGCGTCGCGGAGTGGTGCTCGGATCAGTATGACGATGCGTACTATGCGCGCAGCCCAAAGGACAACCCAACCGGACCCGCAACCGGGGCCAGGCACGTGGTGCGAGGTGGGGGCTGGATGAGCGCCGATTTCACGGTTCGCGCCGCATCGCGGCTGGGTGTTCAGTCGGCGTCATGGCACGGCCCAATGCAGGGCTTCCGATGCGTTCAGCAGGAGCGAAAGGGGGATGGAAGGTGAGACCGACCGCTGTTTCATGGGTGACCCTCGTGGTGCCGTTGCTTAACTTGGCTACGTCGGCGGAGGAGCTTCCGGTGTCCAGGAGGGTCGAGATGCGCATCGAGACCCTCGCCAACCTCAAGGGCGGCTATCGCGAGACCTGCGAGGTGATCCAGGTGCAAAGCCCGGCCGCGACCCGCCCCTTTGTGTCGTGGAGCGCGCTGGGAGAGGCCAGCGCTGCAGCATCCGAGGCCCACGGGCCGGCTGGGATCAACCTTCAGAGTCCAGCGGGTCGCTGTGGGGCCGGCGCTTTCCGCGGCGATGGTGGGGCCTCTCCCGGAGCGCCATTTCTGATCCAGGAGGTCTCGGCGGTGGTGGGGTGGGACTCGGGGGCCATGGACCCGGGTCCCGCCGAGGCGATGCAGGTCTTTCTCACCCTCAGCGGACGGCAGCTCACCGGCTTTGCGCCGGATGGCAAGCCCCTCTACAGCGCGCCGGTGACGGAGCGGCGCTCGACGCGGCTCGAGCCGGGGGAGGAGTATCTCATGCCCGTGGCGGTGGATGCGCACGGGCGGGAGACCCTGGGCGCGCATGAGCTGCTGCTCCGCATTCGGGCGGGGTGGGCCAGCCGCGAGGGGGCCACGGACTACGGCGCCCTGGCGGTCGAGCAAGCCGCCCCGGGCTCGGAGATCTTCTTGGACGGTGGTGTCGCCGGCCGGGCCGGGGCGGACGGGCGCCTGCTGCTTGCAAATGTCCCCGTGGGACAGCGCGAGGTCCGCCTCCGCAGCGCCGCGGGGTCGGCCATCTGGCGCCCGGTGTCCGTAGTGAAGGGGCGGACTATCGTGGTCACCCCGGGACCCGCGACCAGCGGCTCGCCACCAGCACCAGCCGTCACACCCATCGGCAAGAACCCGGAAGGTTTTCCGGAGTACCGACGAGGACGTGACGGCGCGATCCTGGTCGAGATACCAGGGGGGGAGCTCCTGATGGGGAATCTCGAAACCGAAGGCGCACCGCTGCCGCACACCGTGGAAGTTTCCTCCTTCCTCATGGACAAGCTGCCCCTGACGGTCGGTCGCTTCAAGCGCTTTGCGGCGGCCACGGGGCGCCCGCTGCCCCCCGATCCCTACTGGGGCGTTCACGAGGAATTCCCGGTGGCGTTCGTCCGGTGGGACGAGGCCAAGGCCTATTGCGAGTGGGCGGGCGGACGGCTGCCCACCGAGGCCGAGCGCGAGAAGGCCGCGCGGGGTACCGATGGCCGTAAGTTCCCCTGGGGCAACGAGGAGCCGACGCCCGAGCGCGCCGTGTTCCGGCGCAACTGGGGCCAGGAAGGCAACGATGCAGTCGGAATCCGGCCCGCCGGCGCCAGCCCCTACGGCCTGCTCGATACCGGCGGCAACATGTGGGAATTCTGCGAGGATTGGTGGGACACCGATTACTTCAAGTCGAGCCCACGGGAGGACCCGCTGGGCCCGCGCACCGGACGCGCCCGCGTGGTGCGCGGCGGGTCGTGGGATAGCCGTCCGACGGTGCTGAGCGCCTCGAGCCGCAACTTTGCCTACACGGGATACCGAGAAGGCGACTTCGGTTTCCGCTGCGCGGCTGATCGGCCCTGACGGCGGGATTATTGACTCAGCCCTTAAGTACCCTCTGGCGCCACGGCTGCGGCGCATCAGCGCCCTGCTGGCGGGCAACAGCCTGAGGCTGCTTGATCGCTCCCTGGCGGATCCCACCGCCCGGGGGCCGGAGTTGGTGTGATGCGGTCGGCAGACTCTGGTGGCGTCCCTGACAAGGATGGGCGGCATAGGCCGCGATCTACCGCCCCGGACCCTCCGCAGCAGCTAAGCTACCCCTCGGCGCGGCAGTTCGGCGGGGGCGTGGGGCCGGGCGGGGCGTCACTTGGTTTTGGCTGGCAGCCGCTTCGGCTGCGCTGCATGACCTCCGGTCTGCCGGCCAGGACGAGGAGGACGACAAGGGTGACGTCCAACGACCGCGCTGCCCGCCGGCGTCGATGCCTGTTGCCGGGGGGACGTCCGGGCGGGTGCTCACCCTTTCTTATTGGGCCACCGACCTGGCCGCGCAGATGAGCCAGGCGCTGGATCAGGGACTCTGACCCTACGACACCGCCAGGGGCCGGCCCAGCAGATGCTCGGCAGTCCCATCCAGACCCTGCATCTGCACCTCCAGAACCTGATTGCCCAGGACGGCCTCGGCGGGTGCCTGGACCAGCACCGGCAGGTAGTTCGGGGTGTAGCCGAACCAGTGGCCGGTGTGATCGCCGGCCGGCCCTTCGATGAGCACCGGGAAGCGGCGATCCCGGTAGGCCGCCAGGGTCTCGCGCTTGAGCCGTCGGCCCAGGGCATGGAGCTCCTGGCTCCGCTGCCGCTTGATTGCCTCGGGGACCTGGTCGGGCAGCTCGGCGGCCTTGGTGCCGGCACGCGGCGAGAAGGCGAAGATGTGCATGTGCCCGAAGCCCAGGGTGGCCACCCGCTCCAGGGTCTGCTGCCACTCGGTATCCGTCTCCCCCGGGAAGCCTACGATCAGGTCGGTGGTCACGTTGAAGTCGGCCACCCGGCCGCGCGCCTCCGCGATCAGGTCCGCATACTCCTGGTAGCGGCAGCGCCGGGCCATGCGGCGCAGCACGGAGTCCGCGCCGCTCTGCAGGGGCAGGTGCAGGTGGGGCATGAAGCGGGGATTCTCGAACAGCTCCCAGAACGCCGGGGTCAGGTCCCAGGGCTCCAGGGACCCCAGCCGCAACCGCTCGATCCGGGTCTCGGCCAGCAGCGCCCGCAGCAGACTGGGGAGGTCGGTGCCCAGGTCCGTCCCGTAGCCGCCGATGTGGACCCCGGTCAGGACCGCCTCGCGAATCCCTTCCCGATGCAGTCGATTCAGCTCGTCCACCAGCTCGGGGACGGGACGGCTGCGCTCCTCCCCGCGGGCCAGGGTGACGATGCAATAACTGCAGCGGTAGCGGCAACCGTCCTGGATCTTGACGAAGGCGCGCTGGCGCCCTCGGGCGAACAGGGGCGCCTCGCCGGGCTCGGTGGCGAGCCGGGGCATGCTGGGGAGATCGAGCGCCCGGGTGGCGATGGCCACCAGCTGGTCCTTTTGGCGGTTGTCCACCACCAGGTCCACCCCCAGGGACTCGGCGGCCTCCTTCCCCTCCAGGGAGGCGTAGCAGCCGCTCATCACCAGCTTGGCGAGGGGATTGGCGCGCTGGCTGCGGCGCAGTAGCTTGCGGGATTTGCGCACCGCCTCCTGGGTGACGGCGCAGGTGTTGACCACCACCAGGTCGGCAGCCGTCTCATCGGGCGCGATCTGGTAGCCCCGTTCCAGGAGCTCCCGGGACCAGCGCTCCACCTCCGCCTCGTTGAGACGGCAACCGAGCGTGGTCAGATGCACCCGCATCGGGGACGGGCTCAACCCAGGGTGGGAGGCCCATCCCGCTGGCTGCCGGGCGGCGGCGGGGCGGGGGAGTTCTGGTGGAGGATCAGGCGCCAGCCGTCACTCCCGCGACGATAGAGGTTGGTGGCGTACATGGGGGGCGAGGAGTGGGACTGTTGTCCCGCGGGGGTGACCCGCTCGGTGATGTAATGGACCGCCAGCTCCGGGGTCTCGATCCAGTGCAGATGCTGGACCTGGACCTCTACCGGATGGTGGCCGTCCAGGATCTGTGCCCAGACCTCCCGCACCCCCGGGCCCCGCACCAGCGGGGTCATGGGCAGCAGGCAGGCGATCTCCTCGGAGTCTTCCCACACCGCCATCAGGGCCGCCAGGTCCTGGTCGTCGATGGCGTCGTAGAAGGCATCCTCCGCATCCTGGGGGGTGGCGAAACGCTCGCTCATGGGCTCGGGATCTCTCGGGTGGGCCAAAGGAAAGCGAAAGGCCCGCCCCCGGCCGACCACACGGGACGAGCGGGTCCGACGGGTGGGTCTCTAGGGCTGATGGCGCGGGATGGTGATGCGCACCTCCTTGTCGCCGTCCTCCCGTTTCATCCCCTGCAGGTCCGCATCCTGGGGAAGGGTGAAGCGCCGGTTGGTCTGGCCGCTCGAGAAGCTGTAGCTACGCACGTAGCCTCGCCCCTCGTCGAATTGCTGCTGGGTGGTGTCCTGCTTGGAGCGGTCCAGGCCGATGAGGAGCCAGCGCCCCTCGGCGCGCACCTGCACCGCCTGGGGCTCGATCCCGCCGGTGCTCACCAGGATGTAGTAGGCGGTGGGGTCCGCATCCCGAATGATCCGGAACCCCTGCTGGGGCTGGCTGGGCGGTGCCCCGTAGCCGTAGGGCTCCCCGTAGGACCCGGTGGGCGACCCGTAGCCGGGCATCAGCCCCTGGCCATAGGGAGCATAGGTCTGACCCACGGCGGAGAAGGTGGCCGCCACCCCGATGACCCCAACCGCGATCGCACGGCAACGCGAGGCCTTAAACATCACAGCTCTCCTTCGAAATCATGCCTACTTCAATTATAGGTAGGCGCGCGGCGCGATGCGCCTGGCTTCGGGGGTTGTCGGACCCAAGAGGGTGCGGCACCCGGCTCAGGGCAGGGGCCGTCCCGCCGCGCGCGGCTCCGCCGCCGTCTGCCGTGGTGCCTCGAACCAGCTCAGCTTGTCCCGCAGGCTCACCGTCTCGCCGACGATGATCAGGGTGGGGGGCTTGGGGGTCTCGTTGGCGACCACCTCCAGGATTGAGCCCAGGGTCCCCGAGAACACCCGCTGGTTGGGGGTGGTGCCCTGCTGGACCAGGGCGATGGGCATCTCGGGGGAGACGCCGTGGGCCATCAACTCCTCCACGATGATGGGCAGGCCCAGCAGGCCCATGTAGAACACCAGGGTCTGATGGGGCTCGGCGAGCTGCTTCCAGTTGAGGTTGATGGTGCCGTCCTTGAGGTGGCCGGTGACGAAGGTGACCGACTGGGCAAAGTCCCGGTGGGTGAGGGGGATGCCCGCGTAGGCGGCGCAGCCCGCCGCCGCCGTGATGCCGGGGACCACCTGGAAGGGGATCCCCTCGGCGGCCAGGGTGTCGATCTCCTCCCCACCGCGGCCGAAGATGAAGGGATCGCCCCCCTTGAGGCGCACCACCCGCTTGCCCTCCCTGGCCAGGCGCGCCAGCAGGGCGTTGATCTCCTCCTGCCGCATGGCGTGGTTGTCCCGTTCTTTGCCCACGTAGATGTACTGGGCCTCGCGGCGGGCCAGGTCCAGGATCGCCTTGGCCACCAGCCGGTCGTAGACCACCACGTCCGCCTGCTGCATCAGCCGCAGGGCCCGGAAGGTGAGGAGGTCCGGGTCCCCCGGCCCCCCGCCCACCAGGTAGACCTCCCCCATGCCGCTCCCCGGCTCGGCGGCGGCCAGCTCCCGCTCCATGGCCGCATCCGCCTCCGCCAGGTTGCCGGAGAAGACCCGCTCCGCCACGCCGCCCTGGAGCACCCGCTCCCAGAAGCCGCGCCGGTCGTTGGGGTGGCGGAAGCGCGCCTGGACGCGATCGCGGTAGCGGGCGCAGATCTCGGCCAGACGCCCGTAGGCGGCCGGGATCAGGGACTCGAGCCGCGCCCGGATGAGCCGCGCCAGCACCGGCGAGGCACCGCCGGTGGAAACCGCCACCACCACGGGGGAGCGGTCCAGGATCGAGGGTACGATGAAGCTGCAGGCCTCGGGGTGATCCACCACGTTCACGGGCACCCCTTGGTCGTGGGCGGCGGCGGAGACCTGCTCATTGACGGCGGGCTGGTCGGTGGCGGCGATTACCAGCTGGTAGGCCCGGTCGATGTCCCCTGCCTCGAATCCCTTGCAGCGGTGCCGGATGACCCCTTGCGCCTGCAGGGCCCGGAGCGAGAGACCCAGCTCGGGGGCCACCAGGGTGACCACCGCCCCGGCCCGGCGCAGCAGCTCCACCTTGCGCGCGGCGACCTCCCCCCCACCCACCACGAGGCAGGCCTTACCCTGGATGTCGAGAAAGATGGGGAGGTACTGCATGGTGGCGCGGGATGCTGGACTGGGCGGGGTTCGGGTTGGGGAGGATACGCTGCCCCTGTTGGCCGGAACAAGTCGCAAGAGCCTTCAGGCTGTCGGGGTGATTGAGTCCAGGGCGACAAACAGGTAATATACTAAAATACTAGGAAATTAACCACGCTCCCTCGCATGATCAACGAAATCGATTCCGAAGCGTTGCGGGCGCGCCTGCAGGCGAGGGAAGACCTCGCCCTGATCGACATCCGCAGCGATGCGGAGCTGCTCCAGGGGATGCTTCCGCGCGCGACCCACCTGCCCATGCACCTGATCCCCCTGCGGATGGACGAGCTGCCCAGGGACAAGCCGGTGGTGCTCTATTGCCGCAGCGGCGCTCGCTCCTACCACGCCTGTGCCTACCTGATGCAGCAGGATTACGACAACGTCATCAACCTCCGCGGGGGGATCATCGCCTGGGCGCGGCACGGGTTCGACATCGCCCTGCCCCAGGGCCGCCGCCAGCTCGCCTGAGGTCCCATCCCCGGGGCTGCGCGGCCCCAGGCTCGGGCTTGCGTTCCCCCGGCGCTTGGCATATAAAAGGACGTTCCGGTTAATTCTCATATTCTTAAGAACTCAATTACCCGAGAGGTGCTCCCATGGCGAACTTCGACCAAGAACTGGATGCCAGTGGCCTGAACTGCCCGCTGCCGATCTTGCGTGCCAAGAAGGCGCTCGCGGGGCTGCAGAGTGGGCAGATCCTGCACGTGATCGCCACGGATCCCGGCTCGGTCAAGGATTTCGACGCCTTCGCCAAGCAGACCGGCAATGAGCTCATGGAGTCCAAGGAAGAGGGCGGCAAGTTCCACTTCCTGATCAAGAAGGCCTAATCGGCACCTCCCAACCCACCCCCTCCAGCCCGAG
This sequence comes from uncultured Chromatiaceae bacterium, assembly GCA_964519095.1. Taxonomy (GTDB): domain Bacteria; phylum Pseudomonadota; class Gammaproteobacteria; order Chromatiales; family Chromatiaceae; genus JAEHCY01. Next base: position 15,388 of record CAZFHV010000002.1, read on the forward strand.
AGGAGACTCCGATGGAACAGAAGAAACTGGCTATCATCGCCACCAAAGGCTCCCTGGACTGGGCCTATCCCCCCTTCATCCTGGCCTCTACGGCGGCGGCGCTGGGCTACGAGGTGCAGGTCTTCTTCACCTTCTATGGGCTACAGCTCCTGAAGAAGAACCTGTCCCTGGAGGTCACGCCCCTGGGTAACCCCGGCATGCCCATGCCCATGGGCATGGACAAGTGGTTCCCGGTCATCCTAACGGCCCTGCCGGGTATGCAGGCCATGATGACCGCCATGATGAAGCAGAAGATGAAGGCCAAGGGCGTGGCCAGCATCGAGGAGCTGCGCGATCTCTGCCAGGAGGCCGAGGTCAAGCTCATCGCCTGCCAGATGACCGTGGACCTCTTCGACATGGACAAGACCGCCTTCATCGATGGGGTGGAGTACGCCGGTGCCGCCGCCTTCTTCGAGTTCGCCGGCGAGAGCGACATCTGCCTCTACATCTGATCTTCGAAAAGAGAAGGCCCGACCAGATGGTCGGGCCTTCTGCTGTCCTCGCCTATCTTCAGCTTAGAAGACCTTACGCACGCTCAGTGCCAGCAGGTTGGCGTTGGCGTCGTAGGTGCCGTTGAGGGCACTGGTGCCGTTGACGTCCTGGAGTGGCACATAGGGAGTGGAGCTGTCGATCTTGCGGTCCTTGAACAGCACGTACATGTAGCCCGCCTCAACGGACCAGCCCTCGCCATAGTCATACCCGAGGCCGATGCTGAACAGGTGGCGGTCGCTGTCGGGGACCCTCGCGCTGAAGTGGGAGTCCGGCTGACCGCTCTTGTCGTAGGTGTAGCCCAGCCTTAGCTGGGTCTTGGGCTGGACCAGGTAGGTCAGGCCGAAGCGGAAGGCGTTGGCGTTGTTCCAGTCGTTGGTATCGGTGGCGATGGTCTGCCCGGTGGAATCGGAGACCACCTTGATCTGCTTGAACTTGCTCCAACCGGTACGGGTGAAATCGAACTCCACCGCCAGCTCCTTGTTGACCTCGTAGCGCAGGCCCAACTGGAGGCGCCAGGGGAGATCCAGGTCCAGCTTCACGTCCTGGTTGAGGGTCGAAGGAAGGGGCGGGCTGACCTTGTAATCTCCCGAAAGGTCCGCGGTAGCGGCGGAGTGGTAGCTCACCCCGAAGCTGAAGGGGCCCTGGCGATAGAGGGCGCCGAGGTTCCAGCCCCAGGCGTTGCCGTCACCCTCCATGTCGATCAGGCCGGTATCCAGGATCCCGGTCTTGACCCAGTAATAGTCGGCACCGGCGGCGAAGCTCAGGGCCTCGTGGAGCCGATAGCTCACCGTGGGGACCACGGAGACGATCTCCAGCTTGCTCTGGGTGGGGTGCTGCACGCGGGTCAAGGCACCGGACAGCTTGGGGAAGGTGCCCACATCCCACTTGGTCTCCAGGCCGAAGGGGGCGTTGACCCCCAGGCCGAGGCCCCAGCGCTCGTCGATCTTCCACACACCTTGCAGCAGGGGGGCCGGGACCCAGTCGTCTCCGTGGGAATTGTGATCGCCGCTGGCGGTCTTCACCTCGAAATGGGGGTTGATCATCAACAGCCCAGCATCCACCCAGGACTTGTCGTGGAACCCCATGGCCGCGGCATTGTAGGGGACTGCCCCGCGTTCCACTGGATTGGCCACGATGGCGTTCGAGAGGCCCAGACCGGTGACCGAGAGCTCCGGAAGGGCGAAGCCCGAAGCCGAAACCGCGCCGGGGAGGCTGAAGATCGTGACGGCGGCTGCCGTCAGGGTTCGCCCAGTTTTGAACGGGCCCAGTACAGGCATGGCGGTTCTCCCTTGTGTTGTTGTCCAAGAAAAGGGTTCACCCGTGCCGCAGGGGTAGCGGATGGGGGCTTGGGCGCACCGCTTCGGGGCGCCGCGCAAGTTTATGGGGTTTCCCCGCGAAATACGAGGTAAGGACGGCTAGAAGAGGCCAAATGGGGCCAGCCAGGCCCTCGATGTGAGAGGAAGGGAGAACGAGGTCGCCTTGGCCTGCCGCGTTCAAAGCGGGGCAGGTGGCACTCCCTGGAAGGAATATTGATTTATCATGAAAATATGATATAAGGATCTTTTATTGACGCATCCAAAGAGTTCGAGGGGCCCCGGGGGCGATGGCGGACCGCAGACTCCAAGTCTTCCATACGGTCGCTCGACTGCTGAGCTTCACCAAAGCAGCCGAGACGCTGCACATGACCCAGCCGGCGGTGACGTTCCAGGTGCGTCAGCTCGAAGAGCACTTCAACACCCGCCTCTTCGATCGCACCCACAACCGCATCAGCCTCACGGACGCGGGCCGGGCGGTATACGAATACGCCAACCAGATCTTCGACCTCTACACCGACATGGAAAACGCGGTGCGGGAGATGACCGGGGAGATCAGTGGCGCCCTCACCATCGGGGCCAGCACCACCATCGCCGAGTACATGCTCCCGACCCTGCTGGGCGACTTCAAAGAGCGCTACCCGGACGTTACCATCCATCTGAAGGTGGCGAACACCGAGGGGGTGGTCTCGATGGTGGAGAACAACACCATCGATCTGGGGGTGGTGGAGGCCCCGGTGAGCAACAAGAATCTGGTGGTGGAGAGCTGCAAGAATGATCGACTGGTGGCGATCGTGCCGCCGGGTCATCCCTTGGCGGCGGAGCGCTGCATCCAGGTGAGCCGGCTGCTGCGGTTTCCGTTCATCTGCCGGGAAGAGGGCTCGGGGACGCGCGAGGTCATCGCCGACTACCTCGATCACCAGCCCGGCTGTGCGGAGGGGCTCAGGATCGCTATGGAGCTCGGCAGCCCCGAGGCCGTGAAGGGGGCGGTGGAGGCCGGCATGGGGGTGTCAGTGGTCTCCCGGGCCACCATCCAGAAGGAACTGCGGCTCGGCTCATTAGTCGCCGTCAATCTGGACCCCCCGCTGGAGCGCCCCTTCTCCTTCGTCCACCAGAAGCAGAAGTTTCGCCTGCGGGTGATGGAGGAGCTGCTGGAATTTGCCCGCAGCTACTGCAAGAACCACCGCCAGCGCGAGGGGGAATAGGCCATATACCCCCTGTCCCGGCGTCTGTCGGAGGCGGAGCGCCGTTGGCTGGCCCTCTATACCGCCCTGGGGGAGGAGGATCGCCGCACCCTGATCGCCTTCGGAGAGTTCCTGGCCGCACGCCAACGGGGCGAGGCACCGGTACCGGCACCGATCGCCGAACCCCGGCCGTCGGTCAGACCGGAGACCGAGACGGTGGTCGGTGCCATCAGACGGCTCGCCGAGAGCTACCCCATGCTCGATCGCGGTGCCCTGCTGCACGAGACCTCCGCCTTGGTCAGCGCGCATGTGCTGCAGGGTCGCCCTGCGGGGTCGGTTATCGACGAGCTGGAGGCCCTGTTTCATGACCACTACCGCCGCTATCGGGTCCAGCGCGCCCCCTAGGGAGCCCTCGGGGTAGCAGCCCGCGACACCGCCTCGGCCCCTGGCCCAAGGGGTGCACGCCCCGCGCGGAGATCTGCGCCGCTCCCTGTTCCACGATGTATGATGTGATCCAGGGCTTGATGCCCGAGCGGTGATCTTTGTCGACTCCTCTTCCTTTCCGGACTCGCCTGGTCGGCGCAGGGCGCGACCAGGATCAGGGCATATCTTGCGGGAGGTGGCCATGCTGACCCATTTCATGCACTACCCCACCAGTCTGTTCGGCGAGCTCAGCCGTCTCCAACGGGAGATGGAACAGCTCTTTGGCGGTGTCGCGAGCCCGGCGAGCATTCGCGCCACCCGCTGGGGTACCTTTCCGGCGGTGAACGTGGACCGGGGCCGTGACCAGGTGGAGATCTCGGTGTTTGCCCCCGGGGTGGCGGCGGACTCCATCGAGCTGTCCTTCCACGACGGGATCCTGACCATTTCTGGCGCACGGCCGGCAGAGGCGGGGGAGGGGAGCGGCCCGGTGGACGTCTACCTGCAGGAGCGCTTCCAGGGTCCCTTCAGGCGCAACCTCTCCCTGCCCGAGGATGTGGACCCCGATCGGATCACCGCGGAGTACCGCAACGGGGTGTTGCAGATCCGTGCCCCCAAGCGGGAGTCCCTAGAGCCCCGCAAGATCCTGGTCCGCTGAACCCGTCCCCCGAGGAGAGCCCAGATGTCCGACAAGCCCACCACCGAGTCCCAGGCCGCCAGCGGGGTGCCTATGGCCCCCGCGGTGGACGTCTACGAGGACGAGTCCGGGATCCGTCTGTTCGCCGATCTGCCGGGGGTCAGCAAGGAGACCCTGCGAGTGCGGGTGGACGGCGACACCCTGTTGATCGAGGGCGATATCGAGACCGGCCTGGCCGCGGATCGCGAGCCGGTCTACGCGGAGATCCGCGGCACCCACTACCGGCGCAGTTTCACCCTGAGCCGGGAGCTGGCCACGGAGCAGATCGAGGCGGTTCTCAAGGACGGGGTGCTGCGGGTGCGTATCCCCAAGGCGCGCCAGAGTGCACCCCGGCGCATCGAGGTGCGGGTGAGTTAGCGAGCGGGTGGGGTGGGGCCGAGCGCAAGGGCGCGGCCCGGCGATGTGGCCCAGCGAGCGCGAGATGTCGCCCCGAGGCGCTAAGCCCCCCCTGCGCCTGGAGCGTCTGGTCCTCTGGCTCCTCCTGGCGGCGGTGCTCGCCCTGGCCCTGCGTCCCTGGGTCGAGGACCTGCGGGTGCGTCTCACGGCGGAGCCCCGTGCGGTGGTGGCACGCGGCGAACTGGCCGCCGACGAGCAGACCACCATCGAGATCTTCCGCGCCACCAGCCCCTCGGTGGTCTACATCACCACCACCCGCCCGGCGCTCGATCTCTCCACCCGCAACCTGCGGGAGGTGCCCCGGGGCAGCGGCTCGGGCCTCATCTGGGATGAGGCGGGGCACGTTGTGACCAACTACCACGTGGTGGAAGGGGTGCGCTCCGCCCACGTTCGCCTGGCGGACGACCGTTCCTACGAGGCCGCCGTCGTGGGGGTCAGCCCCGCCCATGACCTGGCGGTGCTGCGCATCCAGGTGCCCTTCCGCCGCCCGGCGCCGGTCAAGCTCGGTGCCAGCGCCGATCTGCGGGTGGGGCAGAAGGTGTTCGCCATCGGCAACCCCTTCGGCTTCGACCACACCCTCACCACGGGGGTCATCTCGGCCCTCGATCGCACGCTGCGCACCGAGGAGGGCGGCGCCATCCAGCACCTGATCCAGACCGACGCCGCCATCAATCCCGGCAACAGCGGTGGGCCCCTGATCGACAGCGCCGGCCGGCTGATCGGGATCAACACCGCCATTTACAGCCCCTCGGGGGCGTTCGCGGGCATCGGCTTCGCCGTCCCGGTGGACACGGCCAACCGGGTGGTGCCCCAGTTGATCGCCGCCGGTCGCTATGTGCGGCCCACCCTGGGCATCCGCGCCAACGACGAGATCAGCGCCGCCGTGGGTACCGAGCTAGGCGTGGAGGGGGTCCTGGTATTGGCCATCGACCCAGGCTCCGCCGCGGAGCGGGCAGGGGTGCGGGCCTCGCGGGTCAGCCGCGACGGGGGCCTGGTGCCCGGCGACTTCATCCAGGCGGTGGACGGCACACCGATCCGCAGCGTGGGCGAGCTGATCGACATCCTCGAGCGCCACCGGCCCGGCGACGCGGTGGAGCTTGGCTTCCACCGCGAGGGTGCCCTCGGGAAGTTAAAGGTCACCCTCACAGCGGAGGCCCACTGAGGGCGCGCGGATTGCGCAGCGCGGCGCCCCAGATCCCCCTGGCCCGCTGCTAGACTAAGCATAGACAACCTGATCTCGGGCAGGCTTTCTCAACCTTTCCCGCTCGCCCCAGGGCTTCACCCCGAGCACCCCGTGACCTCAAGGCGAAGGGTCCCGCTGGAGGGAGGAACAACCATGAAGGCGCTTATGATCATGTCGGGCAGCGGTCCGATCCTGGTGCTCTCATCCCATGGCTCGAACGATGCGGTGCTGCTGGGCAAGCTCCACCATAAGGGGATCGACAAGTTCATCGCCTACGAGCTGCCCTGGGAGGAGGTCGAGGCACGCTACGGTGGGCACTTCCAGACGGTGCTCAACGATCTGCACGAGACGGACGATCTGCGCGTGCTCGATGTGAACGGGCAGCGCGTCTTCAGCCTGTTCCGTCTCGATCAGCTCGGCCCCCCCATCGTCCACGACCCCGCTGGGGAGCGGAGTCAGGTCTTCATGGACTGAACGAAGGCGAAGAGGGAGGGGCGCTGGCCCCGGCTCCCAGGGGCCGGGGCCAGGGGGGAGCGGTCTAGTTGAGTCCGCACATCCCGCCGGGGCAGCAGCTCCCGGTGGCGCAGGCGGGCGCAGGTGCGGTGCCGCTACCCAGGCTGGAGCGGCTGATGAGGTTGCCCCCGGTCGCCATCCGCACGACCGGGCTGGCGGTGGCGGTGTCGCCGGGCTCGATGCCGGCCTTGGCGCAGAGCTCGCCCCAGGTGTGCAGGGCCTCGCTCATGCGGTGATTGACCTCGACGATGCGATCGTTGACCTCGCAGCGGTAGTCATAGGTGGGCATGGGATCTCCTGAAAGGTTACTAACTGATAATGTTCATAATTATAGCGTCTCAGGGCTCCGAAATGAATCCCGCCCTCACCAGAGCGAGGCCGCCCACAGCCGCGCACGGAGTCCGATCTCGGTCGTGTAGCCCACCTCCCTGAAGCGGATCCTCCCCGCGGCGTCGACGACGAAGCTCGTGGGTACCCCCCGCAGACCCCAGGCCCGGGAGAGCCCCCCGCTGGGGTCCACCAGCACGGGCAGGCGCAGCCCCCGCTCCCTCAGGTGGGCCGCCACCTCCGCCCCATCCCCAGACTGCATGGCCACCGTGAGCACCTGATGCCCCTCGGCGAGACGGGCCACGGAGCTGTCCATCAGTCGGCACACCGGGCACCAGCTCGACCAGAAGTGCACCAGCACCGGCCGACCCCGCAGCCCTTGCAGACTGACCGGCTGGTCGCTGTCCAGCAGTTGCCCCGCCAGTGGCGGCGCCTCTCCCTCGGGCAGGGAGTGGGTCTGCACCCAGTGCACCAGCAAGAGGGCGCCTACCACCAGGGCGACGGACCCGAGCCAGCGCAAGGGGCGTCGCGAGGACCTCGGCTCCGGCGCGGGAGGGGGACTGGGCGGCTGGGGGCGCATCGGACGGGGCGGGCCCAATGGCCCGCTGCTCGCACGGGGCAGGGGCCGGGCTAGCCCCCGGTGTGGTTCATGTGCCGGCGCAGGGGCGTCCCCACGCCGACCCGGAACTCGTGACCCGCCGGTTTGATCTGCATGGCGGCCAGGATCTGCTGGCGTAGCCGCTCCTGGTCTCCCGGGGAGTCTCGCAGCACCGGACGCAGGTCCAGGGAATGCTCCTGGCCGAGGCAGAGCAGCAGGCGGCC
>CAZFHV010000002.1:22783-24942 GCA_964519095.1 uncultured Chromatiaceae bacterium
GTGCTCCTCTATTCCTCGGCCGACGTCTTCAGCTGGGAGGCGCTCGTCCGCCGCAGTGCCGCCGAGTCGGAGCTCGAGCCCGCGGAGCAGGAGCAGCTGATCGCCTCACAGGCGGCGCACCTCCATGCCATGCGGCGGTACGCGCAGGCGGCCCGCTGCCGTCACCCGCACCCGGTTGCAGTCGCCGCAGAAGTTGTGGCTGTGGGGCGAGATGAAGCCGACCCGGGTCTCGGTGCCGGGGATGCGGAAATAGCGGGCCGGGCCACCCGTGGCCTCGGTGGTGGGCAGCAGGCTGAAACTCTGGACCAGGTCAGCGTGGATCTGGTCGCTGGAGTAAAAGGCCTCGGCGCGGTCGTGGTCGCCCACCAGGCCGATGGGCATCTCCTCGATGAAGCTGATGTTGATGCCGCGGGCCACCGCGAAGTCCACCAGGTCGACCACCTCGTCGTGGTTGCGGTCCCTGAGGATGACGGCGTTGAGCTTGATGCGCTCGAACCCCGCCGCCAAGGCCGCCTCGATGCCGGCGAGCACCTGGGGGAGCCGATCCTTGCCGGTGATGCGGGCGAAGCGCTCGGGCCTCAGGGTATCGAGACTGATGTTGATCCGCCGCACACCGGCCTCGCGGATCTCCCCGGCGAGGTTGGCGAGCTGGGTGCCGTTGGTGGTCAGCACCAGCTCCTGGATGCCGGGGAGGGGTGTGGCCTGGCGGATCAGCCAGAGCAGATTGGGGCGGACCAGGGGCTCGCCGCCGGTGAGCCGCACCTTGGAGACCCCCAGGGCCACGAAGGCGCGAATCACCTCCCGCAGCTCCTCGAGGCTGAGGATCTCCCGGCGGTCGAGGAACTGGACCTCCGGCCCCATGCAGTAGAGGCAGCGCAAGTCGCAGCGATCCGTGACGGAGAGCCGAAGATAGGTGATGCGGCGCCCGAAGCGGTCGATCAGGGCCGGATGGAGAGTCTCAGGGGTACCTGGCGGTTCGATCATGGGCTCAGACCCGCTCCCGAATGGCCGATGCCCGCAGGATAGCAGATGGCTGCCACGAGGTTTAGGCCGCTGCGGCGCCCTGACGCCTTCGCCGGCACCCCCTCAGTGCAGGGCGGTGAACAGGCGGTTGCGGTAGCGGCTCACCAGCGGCCCGGAGCCACCCAGGATGTCGAAGATCCGCAGCATCGCCTTGCGGGCTGCACCCTCGTCCCACCCGCGATCCCGCAGCAGCAGCCGCATCAGGAGCTCCAGCGCCGCCTCGAAGTCTCCGGCCAGGACCCGGCGGGCCGCCAGCTGGTAGAGGAGGCTGTTGTCATCGGGCCGCTCCTCGATCAGGCGCTCTAGCTCCGCGGCGGGCGGGGCCTCGCGTACCGTGGTCGCGAAGCCGAGCTGACCCCGCAGGGCGCTGACCTCGGGTTTCCCCTGCTCGTCGGCGGGTAGCCGGCTCAGGGCGGCCTCGGCCTCGGCGATCTCCCCCCTCTGGGCCTTGAGGCGGGCGTCCGCCAGGATGACGCGGGGATAGCTCGGGTCCACCGCCACCGCTTGGGCGATCAGCGCCGCCGCCCCGGCGCCATCGCCCCGCCGCCGCAACAACTCGGCTCGCGACAGCAGGGCGTCCGCCTCCCGCGGCAGGTGACGGTCGAGGAAGGCTCGGACCTCGCCCTCCGGCAGGGCCCCCAGGAACTGGTCCACCAACTGGCCGCCCTTGAACAGGGCCACGGTGGGCAGGCTGCGGATGCCGTAGCGCGCGGCCAGCTCCCGCTCCTCGTCGGTGTTGACCTTGGCGACCCTGATCCTCCCCCCGTGCTCGTCGGCGAGCTTGGCGAGGATGGGCATCAGCATCCGGCAGGGCGCGCACCAGGCCGCCCAGAAGTCCACCAGCACCGGGTGATGGTGCGAGGCCTCCAGCACCAGGCGGTCGAAATCCTCGGAGGTGACGCTGACGACGAAGGGCGACTCGGCCATGATGGGTACTACCTGAGGCGGCAGCCGAAGGGGAGGGCAAAATTATAGGGGAGGGGGTCCATCCGCGGCGCCCGTCAGGTTCCGCTCGCGGCCCCGGCCGAGGCTGGGGGCGGACCCCCGGGGCCTCAGCGGGTCGTGTCCTGGATCGCCTTCTTGGCGCGGTCCCCCAGTTCCTTGGCCTGGTCCACCAGCTCCTTGCCCTGCTTGAG
>CAZFHV010000002.1:24952-41349 GCA_964519095.1 uncultured Chromatiaceae bacterium
CCGGCTGGGAAAGGGTCTCGCCGTTGAGAGTCACCTTGTAGGGTGAGGTGGCGAAGGCCGAGAGGGGGTCGCTGACGGTGATGGCCGTCTCCTCGGGGGCCTCGTGCTTGTAATAGCAGGCCACCTGGCCGTCGCCCCCCCCTGTGGAGACCTGTAGCTTGACCACCGCTTGCTCACGGCCCCGGATCTCCGTCTCGCTGCCTTTCACCGTCACCGCCTGACCTCCCCCGAGCTGGGTGGCGGCGATGTCCTTGCACAGGGTCACCCGCCGGTCTTCCAGGGGATTCGCGCATCCCGTCACCACCAAGACGGCGAGGGACAGACCCAGCAGGGGGACGGGGCTCACTCGGGTGCTTTCGGCCACGGCAGGGATCTCCAAGGGAGGGAAGACAAGGGTTCGCCAGAGGGCGGGGAGTGTACAAGGGGTTCGTCGGGGCGCGCTACGCCATTCTGGGCGACCGAGGGGCGGTGGTATCCTATCGGGGCCAGTCCCGGCGCCACCGCTATTCCGAGGGGCTGACCCCCGCCGAACCCGCGAAGGCCTATGGACGACCCCTCATCCCCCGTGCCCCGGCCGAGCCTGCTCGGACGCACCCTGCGCAAGCGTTGGCCCCTGGTGCTGGCCCTGGCCGCCGCCCTGATCGCCGTGCTCGCCACCTATCGGCCGGGCGCGGTGCTGGGCTATTTCCAGGACAAGGCCTCGCCCTTCGAGATCTTCACCCTGGTGCTGTTCCTCATGTTGCTGTTGCCGCTTCTGTTCGAGCGGCTGCGGTTGCCGGGGGCGGTGGGGCTGCTGGTGGGGGGGGTACTGCTGGGACCCTACGTGTTCGACATCGTCCCGCCGGACGAGCCCATCGTGGATCTCTTCGCCAGCGTGGGTCGGGTGTTCCTAATGTTCATGGCGGGGCTGGAGATCGACATGCGGATCTTCCAGGCCACCCGGCAGCGTTCCCTGGGGTTCGGGGCCTTCACCTTCCTGTTGCCTCTGCTGGGGGGGATGGCGGTGGCCTGGTCCTTCGACTTCGACTGGGTGGCGGCGGTGCTGATCGGCTCCCTGCTCGCGTCCCACACCCTGCTCGGCTTCCCGATCCTGGTCAAGCTGGGACTGGGCAAGACCGAGCCCGTGGCCGTGACGGTGGGGGCCACCATCTTTACCGACATCGCCTCGCTCCTCGTGCTGGCCGTCTGCATCTCCATCCACAAGGGGGGTTTTTCGCCACTGGGGCTGGGGATCCAGCTGGTGCAGCTGGTTATCTATGCGATCATCGTCCTGCAGGGATTGCCCCTGCTGGGTCGGTTCTATTTCCGGCGCCACCGGGAGCATGAGCAGACCCTGTTCCTGTTCACCTTTCTCACCGTGATGCTGGCCGCCGCCGGGGCCCACTTCATCCACCTGGAGGACATCGTGGGCGCCTTCCTCGCCGGGATCGCGGTCAACCGCCTGCTGGCGCGCTCGCCGGTCCGCGAGAAGGTGCTGCTGATGGGGGAGGGGCTATTCGTGCCCCTGTTCTTTCTGGCCATCGGGGTGCGGCTCAATCTGCCGGTGTTCGCCGCCACCCTGATGAACAGCCTGGGGTTCGTGCTCGCCATCGTGGCGGCCCTGTTCGTGGGTAAGTTCCTGGCGGCCGCGGCGACGCGCCTGGCGTACGGCTATGATTGGCCGGCTACCCTGACGATGTGGTCGCTCTCACTGCCCCAGGTGGCGGCGACCCTGGCGGCAGCCATGGCCGCCTACGATGCGATGAACGGGGAGGGGGACCGGCTGATCACCGAGTCGGTGCTCAATGCGGTGATCGTGCTGATGGTCTTGACGGCGGTGCTGGGGCCGGTGCTCACCGAGCGCTTCGGCCGGCGGATGATCGAGGAGGGCGGTACCCATGAGACGAGCTGAACGGTTCCTGAGGGGTTCCCTGATCCTGCTGTGCCTGCTGGTGCTGGGACCGGCGGGGGCGGCGGACGACAAGGCCGCGGCCCGGGAGGCCCTGCGGGATCTGCGCAAGGAGACCTTGGCCCAGCTCTACAAGGCGAGCCCCAAGGCCAAGACCCAGGTCCGAAAGAGCGCCGGCTATGGCGTCTTCGGCAGCACCGGGGTCCATGTCCTCTTTCTTGGTGGCAGCGGCGGTGTGGGTGTGGTGCGCGACAACCTCACCGGCCGCGACACCTACATGAAGATGGGTGGGGTCAGTGGGGGCCTGGGGCTCGGCTTCGAAGACGTCCGCACCGTGCTGATCTTCAACAACCGTACGGTGCTGAAGGAATTTCTCGACAAGGGCTGGACCTTTGGCGGGGAGACGGCCGCGGTCGCCAAGGTGGATGGGCAGGGGGCAGGCACCGGAGAGATGGAGTCGCCGGCGGGCATCAGCATCTACCAGCTCACCAAGAGCGGCCTGATGGCCAAAGGCAGTGTGCAGGGCACCAAGTACTGGAAGGACGAGGCGCTGAACTGAACTTGGCAGTGGTGCCAGCACAGCCGCGCCATAGCCCCGGTCGAGCGATGAACCGAGGGGAAAATCCTTCCGGGATATACCGTTAGACGTGGGTCTTATTGCAATGTCTGATGAGGTGAGAGGTTGATGAAGCGAACGATCGCTGGTCTCGTCCTGGTAGGACTCGGGGCCGCAGGGGCGGCGTTGGCCGCCGACGACAAGCCCGCGTTGCTGGGCTTCGGGGTCAAGTCCTGTCAGGACTTCATGACCACCGTCGACGAGCGCGAGGCGGGCGTGGACCGGGGGATCGCGGACTACCGGCGTTACGAGGACTGGCTAGGGGGATTCGTCTCCGGCCTCAACCTGGCGACGGGTCAGGACGTGCTGCGGGGCGCCGGTGTGGCGGGGGCGCTCAGGCGCATCCAGGTCCACTGCGAGAACAAGCGCCGGGACGACTTCTTCACCGCTGCCATGGACCTGGTGAAGACCCTCAGCCAGTTGCGCTGAGGAGGGCCCTTGCCGCGGGCCCGCGCGCTGGAGGGCCACTCGGTGAAGGCGAAAAGGGGACCGGGGCGCGGCTGCATCGGCTGGGCCGTCCTAGCCTTGCTGTTCTCGGGAGCCGCCTGGGCACGCACCCAGATCCGAACCAGGAGTCCAGCCCTCTCTGGACTGGATCGAGGGCGCTGCGGGCCAGTGCCTGCCTGGTGGCCAAGGAGGTCTACGACCGCTGCGCCGGGTCCAGCGCCACGGAGACGTGCTGTGCGTCGCCCCCAGGCGGTAATCGAGACCGCCAACCCCTTCGGCAGGCACCCAAAACGTACCATCCCATCCGCGGGGTAGCGGTTGAGCGCGCCGCCACATGGCGGCCCGAAGGCCGGTCCGTTACCATGCTCATCCTCGCCCAAGCCCCGTCAGTCGAGTCCCTATGACCCCCAAACCGCACGGCAGACGCCGCTGGCCCTTCGGCCTGCTGTTGGTGGTGATCCTCGCCGCCGTGGGGGCGCTCCTGCTGCGGGGCCATCTGCCCGAACCGGTGCAGCAGGCCCTCCAGGCCCTACTGCACCGGGATCGGCTGCCCGAGGGTTTCCTCCGCACCAACGGTCGGCTGGAGGCGATCGAGATCGACATCGCGAGCAAGCTCCCGGGGCGGCTGGTGGAGGTGCTGCCCCAGGAGGGGGATACGCTGGATGCCGGGGCCCTGGTGGCGCGTCTGGATACCGCGAATCTGGAGGCCCAGCTGCGCCAGACCCAGGCCGAGGCCCGGCGCGTGGAGCAGGCCCGGGAGCATGCCTCGGCCCTGGTGGCCCAGCGGGAGGGGGAGCAGGAGTACGCGGAGCGGGAGCTGCGCCGGCTGCGGGACCTCTGGCAGCGCCGGCATGTCTCCGAGGATCAGGTGGACCAGGCCCGCACCCAGGCCCGCACCGCCGAGGCGGCCCTTCGGGCGGCGCGCAGCCAGGTGAGCGAGGCCGAGGCGGCCATCGAGGCGGCACGGGCCCAGATCGAGCGCATCGAGGTGGACATCGCCGAGAGCAGCCTGCGGGCCCCGCGCCGGGGGCGGGTGCTCTATCGGCTGGCGGAGCCCGGCGAGGTGGTGGGCGTGGGCGGCAAGGTCTTGACCCTCCTCGATATCGCGGACGTCTACCTGGTGGTTCACCTCCCCGAGACGGCTGCCGGTCAGGTGCCCCAGGACGCGGAGGTGCGCATCCGCTTCGATGCCTTCCCCCAGTATTTGATCCCGGCGCGGCTGTCCTTCGTGGCCCCCCGCGCCCAGTTCACCCCCAAGCAGGTGGAGACCCAGACCGAGCGGGAGAAGCTGGTGTTTCGCGCCAAGGCGCGCATCGACCCCGAGCTCCTGCGCCGCTATGAGCCCCTGGTCAAGTCGGGGCTGCCGGGGGTGGCGACGCTGCGCCTGGACCCCGGTGCACCCTGGCCCGCCGACCTGGCCATCGCCCTTCCCCCATGGCCGGATCCGAGCCGCCGATCGCCCGACTGAGCGGGGTTCGGCACCTCTACAGGCGCACCCCCGCCCTCGACGGGGTAGACCTCGCCCTGCCCGCCGGCTGCTTGGTGGGGCTGATCGGCCCCGATGGGGTGGGCAAGTCCACCCTGCTCGGGCTGATCGCCGGGGTCAGGGTGGTCCAGACCGGCCGGGTGGAGGTGCTCGGCGGGGACATCGAGGAGCCCGGCCACCGTGCCGCGGTGGTGGAGCGGGTCGCCTACATGCCCCAGGGGCTGGGGCGTAACCTCTACCAGAGCCTCTCGGTGCGGGAGAACCTGGACTTCTTCGGCCGCCTGTTCGGACTGGGCCGGCAGGCCCGAGACCGGCGCATCGGCGAGCTCCTCGCCGCCACCGGGCTGGCGCCCTTCGCCGAACGGGCCGCGGGCAACCTCTCCGGGGGCATGAAGCAGAAGCTCGGACTCTGCTGCGCCCTGATCCACGAGCCGGACCTCCTGATCCTCGACGAGCCCACCACCGGCGTGGATCCCCTTTCGCGGCGCCGGTTCTGGGAGCTGATCGCCCACATCCGCGAGCGCCGCCCGGACATGAGCATCCTGGTGGCCACGGCCTACATGGAGGAGGCGGAGCGCTTCGACTGGTTGGTGGCCATGGACGCGGGGAGGGTGCTGGCCAGCGGCACCGCCGGGGCGCTCCTGGCGCAGACCGGCTCGGATGACATGGAGGAGGCGTTCATCGCCCTCCTCCCCGAGGCGCGCCGCAGGGGGCACCGGCGCCTGGTGGTGCCCCCCCAGCCGATGGAGGACTCCGGCCCCCCCGCCATCGATGCCGAGGGGCTCACCCGACGCTTCGGCACCTTCACGGCGGTGGACCGGGTGAGCTTCCGCATCCGGCGCGGGGAGATCTTCGGCTTCCTGGGCTCCAACGGTTGCGGCAAGACCACCACCATGCGCATGCTCACCGGGCTCTTGCCCGCCAGCGAGGGCGATGCCCACCTCTTCGGCCAGCGCATCGACGCCCAGGACTTGAGCCTGCGTCAGCGGGTGGGGTTCATGTCCCAGGGCTTCTCGCTCTACGGGGAGCTGACGGTGCGCCAGAACCTGGACCTGCACGCCCGGCTCTACCATCTGGTCCCCGCTGCGATTCCAGGGCGCATCGGCGCCCTGGTCGAGCGCTTCGGACTGGAGCGCCACCTGGAGAGCCGGGCCGAGGACCTGCCGCTCGGGCTGCGGCAGCGGCTGTCCCTGGCGGCGGCGGTGATCCACGAGCCCGAGCTGCTGATCCTGGACGAGCCCACCTCCGGGGTGGACCCGGTGGCCCGGGACGGCTTCTGGGAGCTGCTGGTGGAGCTCTCCCGGGAGCGGGGGGTGACCATCTTCGTCTCCACCCACTTCATGAACGAGGCGGAACGCTGCGACCGCATCTCCCTGATGCATGCGGGCCGGGTGTTGGGGCAGGGCACCCCGGCGGAGCTCATCGCCGCTCAGGGGGCGGGGGGCCTGGAGGACGCCTTCATCGGCTACATGGAGGCGGCGAGCGTCGAGGAGGAGGGCGCCCCCCCGGGGGAGGGGACCCTCGCCCTCAATCGGCCCCAGGCCCCCGCCCGCCCGGGTCGCTTCTCGCTGGGGCGCCTTTGGGCCTACAGTCGCCGGGAGGCCCTGGAGCTGGGGCGCGACCCCATCCGCCTCGCCTTCGCCCTGCTCGGACCCCTGCTGCTGCTGGTCGCCATGGGCTACGGCATCTCCTTCGACGTGGAGCGGCTGCGCTACGCGGTGCTCGACTGGGACCGCACCCCCGCCAGCCGCGCCTATCTGGACCACTTCGCCGCCTCCCGCTACTTCCACACCGAGGCCCCCATAAAGGACGAGGCCGATCGGCTGGCAAGGTTGCAGAGCGGCCAGCTGGCCCTGGCCATCGAGATCCCGCCCGGGTTTGGCCGGGACCTCAAGCGCGGCCGCTCTCCCGAGGTGGGGCTCTTCGTCGACGGCACCATCCCCTTCCGCGGCGACACCCTCCGCGGTTATTCCCAGGGGGCTCACCGACGGGCGATGGAGGAGCTGTCCCTGCTCGCGGGGCAAGGGGAGCTGCTGCCCCCGGCGGAGGTGGAGACCCGCTTCCGCTACAACCAGGAGTTTCGTAGTGTCTACGCCATGGTGCCCGGCATCCTGATGCTGCTGCTGATCATGATCCCCGCCACCATGACCGCGGTGGGGGTGGTGCGGGAGAAGGAATTGGGGTCCATCACCAACCTCTACGCCACCCCCACCACCGGCATCGAGTTCCTGCTCGGCAAGCAGTTGCCCTACATCGGCCTGGCTCTGACCAGCTACCTGATCCTGCTCCTGGTGGCCCTGACCCTGTTCCAGGTCCCCCTCAAGGGTAGCTTCTGGGGGCTCAGCCTGGGGGCCCTGTTGTTCGTCTTCACCACCACCGGGCTGGGGTTGCTCATGTCCAGCTTCATGCGCACCCAGATCGCGGCGGTGTTCGGCACCGCCATCGCCGCGGTGATCCCCACCATCCTCTTCTCGGGGATGTTCTCGCCGGTGGCCTCCCTCACCGGTCCGGGACGGGTGTTCGGGCCCGGCTTCCCCAGCGCCTGGTTCCACCACGTCAGCATCGGCAGCTTCACCAAGGGCCTGGGCCTCGGGGCGCTGGCGCCAGACTACCTGGTGCTCGCGGCCTTCGGTCTGGGGTTCCTCACCCTGGGGCGGCTCGGGCTGCGCACGCGGGGACGCTGAGGTGCGGCTCTCCCACGTCTACCGCTTGGGGCTCAAAGAGCTAGTGAGCCTGCGCTATGACCCGGTGCTGGTCCTGCTCATGCTCTACGCCTTCACCATCGGCATCATCGCCCCCGCCAAGGGGGTACGCCTCGAGCTGGAGAACGCCTCGGTGGGGGTGGTGGACGAGGACGGCTCGATGCTCTCCCGGCGCATCCTCGACACCCTGCGGCCCCCCTTCTTCAAGCCGCCCCAGCGGATCGGGCTCGGGGAGGTGGACGAGGGGATGGACCGGGGCCGCTACACCTTCACCCTCGACATCCCCCCGCGCTTTCAGGCGGATGTGACGGAGGGGCGCCGACCCGCGCTCCAGCTCAACGTGGATGCCACCGCCATGGCCCAGGCGGGGAGCGGGGCGCGCTTCATCGAGTCGGCGGTGGACGAGGAGGTGCGGGCCTTCCTCAGGGGCTACGCGGAAGATCCTCCCCAGCCGGTGATACCGGTGATGCGGCTCGCCTTCAACCCCAACGGCGAGTCGGCCTGGTTCCTCGCGGTGATGCAGATGGTCAACATGAGCACGCTCTTGGGGATCGTGCTGACCGGGGCGGCGCTGATCCGCGAGCGGGAGCACGGCACCATCGAGCACCTGCTGGTGATGCCCCTCACGCCCGCCGAGATCATGCTGGCCAAGGTCTGGGCCAATGCCCTGGTCATCCTGGTGGCTGCCAGCCTCTCGCTGTTCCTGGTGGTGCGCGGCTTTCTCGCCGTGCCCATCGCGGGCTCGATCCCCCTGTTCCTCGGCGGGCTCGGGGTGTACCTGTTCGCGCTCACCGCCATCGGCATCTTCCTGGCGACCCTCGCCCGCTCCATGCCCCAGTTCGGCCTGCTCTCGATCCCGGTGTTCCTGGTCCTCTACATGCTCTCGGGGGCCAACACCCCCCTCGATGCCATGCCCGAGCTGCTGCAGCGGATCATGGTCGTCTCACCCACCCGGCACTTCGTGGCCTTCGCCCAGGCGGTGGCCTTTCGGGGGGCGGGGATGGCGACGGTCTGGCCAGAGCTCCTGACAACCGCCGGAATCGGCGCGCTGGCGTTCCTGGGCGCCCTGGCTCGGTTCCGCCGCACGGTCAGTCTGACCCATCTGTGAGGAGGGTGGGACGCTATGACGACAGAACGACCCCCTGAGGGCATCCAGCGCGCGGCGAGGGGCCTCGCCGCGGCCCTGCAACGGATCACCCGCGCCGAGGCCCAGGAGCTGGCGGCCTCCCTGTGGGCGTTCGTCTACTTCTTCGCCCTGCTCGCCGCCTACTACGTGCTCCGCCCCATCCGCGACGAGATGGCGATCCAGGTGGGGCAAGACAAGCTGCAGGAGATCTTCTCGTTGGTGTTCCTCACCATGCTGGCCGTGACCCCGGTCTTCGGCTGGTTGACCGGACGCTTCCCCCGCAAGCGGCTACTGCCCTGGTTGTACGGCTTCTTCATCGCCAACCTGATGGGCTTCTTCCTGGTGCTGCAGGCGGGCGGGACCCAGTCGCCCGCGGTGGCCCGTGCCTTCTT
Organism: uncultured Chromatiaceae bacterium; assembly: GCA_964519095.1. Taxonomy (GTDB): domain Bacteria; phylum Pseudomonadota; class Gammaproteobacteria; order Chromatiales; family Chromatiaceae; genus JAEHCY01. Next base: position 33,610 of record CAZFHV010000002.1, read on the forward strand.
CGTCTGGGTCAGCGTGTTCAACCTGTTCGCGGTCTCGGTGTTCTGGAGCCTGATGGCGGACCTCTTCACCACCGCCCAGGCCCAGCGTCTCTATGGTTTCATTGCGGCCGGGGGTACGGCGGGCGCCCTGGCCGGCCCGGCGCTCACCGCCGGGCTGGTCGTCCTCTTCGGCGCCAAGGGTATGGTGCTGGTGTCGGCGGCGCTGCTGGGCCTGGTCATCCTGGCGATCCTGCGGCTGCGGCACTGGGCCGAGCGCCTGGGGGCGAGCGGCGCCGCTGCGGCGGAGGAGGCGCCGCTGCAGGGGGGTATCTGGTCGGGCGTCTCCGATCTCCTGCGCTCCCCCTACCTTCTAGGGATCTGTCTCTTCCTGTTCCTTTATTCCCTGCTGTCGACCTTCCTCTATTTCCAGCAGGTGGAGATGATGAATGGGGTGGGCGACAGCGCGGAGCGGACGCGACTCCTGGCCCTGGTGGACTTCGCCGTCAACCTGCTGACGCTGATCATCCAGGTCGCGGCCTTCGGCGCCCTGATCCGCAAGCTAGGTACCACGGCGCTCCTGCTCGCCATGCCGCTGGTGGGGATGCTGGGGTTCGCGATCCTTGGGCTCCATCCGGTCTTGAGCACCCTGGTGGCCGTGGGCATCTTGCGCCGCGCCGGAGAGTACGCCCTCAGCAAGCCGGCGCGGGAGACCCTGTTCAACGTGCTCCCCCCCGAGCAGAAGTACAAGGCCAAGAACGTGATCGACACCCTCATCCACCGGGGCGGCGACGCGGCCTCCTCCTGGATCTTCGCCGGGTTGCGGACACTCGGGCTATCCTCGGGGGCGATGATCTGGCTCGGGGTCCCGGTCGCGGGGGTCTGGGCGCTGGTCGCCTGGCTGCTCGGGCGTGCCGCCCAGCGCCGGCAGGCGGAAGCTGCGGCGGTCGGGTCGTGAGGCCCTCCGGGGCGCCAATGGCAGCGTGGCACGGGGAGATGCCGGAAAAGGGGCTTGCCCATCCAGCAGGATCGAGGTTTCCGATCGGGTGTGCAATCGCCCGGTACCCTGCGTCGGCGCTGCGAGGTCAGAAGAACTCCCCCCGTCGCTTTGCGCCGATTGGCGCTCGAATCCTTGACGCCACCGCGTTCCGTATCGTCGATCAAACAAGAGGGACATCTTGAACAAAGCGCTAGTGGACGGCGGGTGAGAAGCAAGCGGTGCTGCGCCTGCTGGGGAGCCTCCCATGGCCAGGGTCTGACCCTATTGCGGGCAAAAAGGGATGCCCTCCAGGGACTGCACGGCTGTTGGCGGCAGCGCCGGGGGATCCAGACCGGGCGCCGGGTGGCGCTCGGGGAACTGCTGGGTGCGATGATTCGGGGACTCGGCCCCCTGTGGCGGCGGGGCGGCTGACCAGTTAGAGCAGCAAGCGCCGAATGTCCCCCAGGAGCCCGCTGAGCAGGCTGGTGAAGCGGGCCCCCTCGGCGCCGTCGATCACCCGGTGGTCGTAGGAGAGGGACAGGGGCAGGATCAGGCGCGGTGCGAAGGCGCCGCCGTCCCACGTCGGTTTGGTCGAGGAGCGGGACACCCCCAGGATGGCCACCTCTGGGGCGTTGACGATGGGGGTGAAGGCCACCCCGCCGATCCCTCCCAGGCTGGAGACGGTGAAGCAGCCCCCTTGCATGTCCCCGGGCAGGAGTTTGCCGTCCCGGGCCTTGGCGCTCAGGGCGCCGATCTCCGCGGCCAGGGTGAAGATCCCCTTGCGATCCACGTCCCGCACCACCGGCACCACCAGGCCGTTGGGGGTATCCACAGCGAAGCCGATGTGGACGTAACCCTTGAGGATGAGATTCTCACCGTCCGGGGCGAGGGAGCTATTGAACTGGGGCAGGGTGCGCAGCGCGGTGGCGCAGGCCTTGAGCAGGAAAGGCATGAGGGTGAGGCGCACCCCCGCCTTGTCCGCGCCCCCCTTCTGGGCGACGCGGAAAGCCTCGAGCTCGGTGATGTCCGCCTCGTCGTGCTGGGTGACGTGGGGCACGGTGAGCCAGCAACGGTGCAGGTGGGCACCGGCCAGCTTCTTGATGCGCGAGAGGGGGCGGGTTTCCACCGCGCCGAACTGGCTGAAGTCCACCGCTGGGGCGGTGGGGAGCTGTAAAGGTCCCGCGGCGGGGGCGGCCACCCCTTCCCGCAGGCCCTTGCGCACGAAGGCCTGCACGTCCTCCTTGAGGATGCGGTCCTTGGGGCCCGAGCCGCTGACCAGCGCCAGGTCCACCCCCAGCTCTCGGGCGAAGCGTCGCACCGCCGGACTGGCGTGGGGCTTGCGGCCCTGGGTGACGGTCAGCATGTCCGTTGCCCGCGGCGGCACCGGCGCCTGCTTAGGTGCCTTCTCCCCGGGCAGGCGCCTCTCGGCGGGCTCATCTGGGGAGGCGCTCGGGGCCGCGGCTTGGGGTGCGGGCACCTCCGCAGCCGGCGCGGGGGCCGAGGCCGCTGCAGCGCCCTCCTCCACCTCGAGCAGCATCAGGGGGTCCCCCTTGCTGACCTTATCGCCCACGCGCACGGAGAGCTCCTCGACCCTTCCCCCAAAGGGGGCGGGGATCTCCATGGTGGCCTTGTCGCTCTCCAAAGTGAGCAGGGACTGCTCGGGGGCCACCCGATCCCCCGGCTTCACCAGGATCTCGATGATCTCTACCCCGGAGAAATCGCCAATGTCTGGCAGTAGAACCTGTTGTCTTGCCACCTTCAGTGTCCTCCCCCTAGGGGTGCCCTAGCGCCGCCGCTGCTGTCAGACCGTGAGCGGATTTGGCTTGTCCGGGTCGATCCGGTAGCGCTTGATCGCCTCGCTGACCCGCGCGGCGGGGATCTGTCCCTCATCGGCCAGGATCTTGAGGGCGGCGAGGGCGACGTAGTAGCGATCCACCTCGAAGAAGCGGCGCAACTGGCTGCGGGTATCGCTGCGGCCGAATCCGTCGGTGCCCAGTACCAGGTAGCGGCGGTCGATGAAGGGACGGATCTGATCCGGGTAGCTGCGCATGTAATCGGTGGCCGCCACCACCGGCCCGCCGTGGCCGGCGAGCTGCTGCTCCAGGAAGCAGCACCGGGGCTGATCCTCCGGGTGGAGCAGGTTGTGGCGCTGGCAGGCGATGCCGTCGCGGCGCAGCTCGTTGAAGCTGGTGACGCTCCACACATCCGCCACCACCCCGAAGTCCTTCTCCAGTAGCTCCGCGGCGGCGATCACCTCGCGCAGGATGGCCCCCGAGCCCAGTAGCTGCACCCGCGGCCCCGCGCCGGTCCCTTCCTGCAACAGGTACAGCCCCCGGCGGATGCCTTCCTCCACCCCCGGGGGCATGGCCGGCTGGGGGTAGGTCTCGTTCATCGCCGTGATGTAGTAGAAGACATTCTCCTGCTCGGTGAGCATGCGGCGCAGGCCATCCTGCACGATCACCGCCAGCTCGTAGGCGAAGGTGGGGTCGTAGGAGACGCAGTTGGGGATGGTGGCCGCGATCAGATGGCTGTGCCCGTCCTGGTGCTGGAGCCCTTCCCCCGCCAAGGTGGTACGGCCGGCGGTGCCACCGATGAGGAAGCCCCGCGCCTGCATGTCCCCCGCGGCCCAGGCCAGGTCGCCGACCCGCTGGAAGCCGAACATGGAGTAGAAGATGTAGAAGGGGATCATGGGCTGGCCGTGGTTGGCATAGGCTGTGGCCGCCGCGATCCAGGAGGACATGGCCCCCGCCTCGTTGATTCCTTCCTCCAGGATCTGCCCCTGCTTGTCCTCCCGGTAATACATCACCTGGTCGGAGTCCACCGGGGTGTAGAGCTGGCCCACCGAGGAGTAGATGCCGAGCTGGCGGAACATCCCCTCCATGCCGAAGGTGCGCGCCTCGTCCGGGATGATGGGCACCACCAGCCGCCCGATCTGCTCATTGCGCACGATCAGGTTCAACAGCCGCACAACGGCCATGGTGGTAGAGAGCTCGCGGTCCTCGCTGCTCTCGAGCAGGGGTTGGAATTCCTCCAGGGTCGGGGTCTGGAGCCTGGGGACCTCCGCCGAGCGGGCGGGTAGGAAGCCACCGAGGGCCTGACGGCACTCCTGCAGATAGCGTGCCTCGGGGCTATCCGACGGAGGCTTGTAGAAGGGCGTTGCGTTGAGCTGGTCGTCGGAGATGGGGATGTTGAAGCGGTCGCGAAACTGCTTCAGCGCCGCCTCACCCATCTTCTTCTGGGAATGGGTGATGTTCATCCCCTCGCCGGCGTTACCCATGCCGTAGCCCTTCACCGTCTTGGCCAGGATCACCGTGGGCTGGCCCCGATGTCGCACCGCGGACGCGTAGGCGGCATAGATCTTGAGCGGGTCGTGGCCACCACGGTTGAGGCGCCAGATATCCTCGTCCGTGAGGGTGGCCACCATCTCGGCCAGCTCGGGGTACTTGCCGAAGAAGTGCTGACGGGTATAGGTACCGCCCTTGGCCTTGTAGGCTTGATAGTCCCCATCCAGACACTCCTCCATCCGCTTGAGAAGGAGCCCGTTCTTGTCCCGCGCCAGCAGGGGATCCCAGTAGCTGCCCCAGACCACCTTGATGACGTTCCAGCCGGCGCCGCGAAAGTCCGCTTCCAGCTCCTGGATGATCTTGCCGTTGCCCCGCACTGGCCCGTCCAGGCGCTGGAGGTTGCAGTTGACCACGAAGATCAGGTTGTCGAGGCGCTCGCGGGCCGCCAGCGAGATGGCGCCCAGGGACTCGGGCTCGTCCATCTCCCCGTCACCCAGGAAGGCCCACACCCTGCGACCCTCGGTGTTCACCAGGCCGCGGTCGTGCAGGTAGCGCATGAAGCGCGCCTGGTAGATGGCCATGAGGGGACCCAGGCCCATAGACACGGTGGGGAACTGCCAGAAATCGGGCATGAGCCAGGGGTGGGGATAGGAAGGGAGGCCCCGGCCGTCCACCTCCTGTCGGAAGCTGTAGAGCTGCTCCTCGCTGATCCGCCCCTCGAGGTAGGCGCGGGCATAGATGCCGGGGGCCGAGTGCCCCTGGATGAATACCAGATCGCCCCCGTGGTCCGGGGAGCGGGCGCGGAAGAAGTGGTTGTATCCCACGTCGAACAGGGTGGCCACCGAGGCGAAGGAGGCGATGTGGCCGCCGAGCTCGCTCGAGAGGCGGTTGGCCTGCACCACCATGGCCATGGCGTTCCAGCGCACGAACGAGCGGATGCGCCGCTCCATGGCCCGGTCGCCCGGGAAACGCTCCTGGGCAGTGACCGGGATGGTATTGAGGTAGGCGGTGTTGGCGCTGTAGGGCAGGTAGGCCCCGGAGCGCCGGGCCTTGTCGACCAGCCGTTCCAGCAGGAAGTGGGCACGCTCCGGGCCCTCGTTCTCGAGGACTGCCTCCAGGGCGTCGAGCCACTCTTGGGTCTCTTGGGGGTCGATGTCGGGTCTGGTCGCCATGGGGAGCCTCTTGGTTCGCCAGTCGCTGCGGGGGTCCGGGCCTGCTGGGCGGCCCAGACTCTACGACCGATTATAAAGCGATCAAATGCTCAAGATTAAGTTGGACAATAACCGACGGCGAGCGATGAAGCCGGCGCGTCGTCGGCGCTAGCCTGTTAGTAGCACAGCGGGAGACCAAAAAAAACATCGCCACCGAAGTGGCGATGTCAGCGGGGGCAGCGCCGGGTACCTGAAGGGGTTCAGGACCCGGTCGATTGATGTCTTATCGGGGGGCGCCAGCCGGCGGCGGAGACAGGGGCGGGGCAGCGGGCGCAACGGCCTGGGCCGGGGCCGCTGCGGGGGCCGTCGGGGCTGGGGCTGGGACCGGCGCGACCGGCGGCCGGGCTACGGGAGCCGCCGCCTGGGGAGCGACGGGTGCCGTGGCAGCAGAGGGTGCCGCGGGTGGCGGGGCGGCCTCGGCGGGCTTGGCCGGGGCCTCCTTCTTGGGCTCGGCGGCCACCGGACGACCGAACGGGCCATAGCCGCGATAGGGACCACCGTAGCGGCCATATTGGTCTCGGCGCTCCTGCGCCCGCTTCTGGGCCTCCTCGCGGCGGGCCCTCATCTCCTCCATGGCCTGCTCGCGCTGGGCATCGGACGCCTCCCAGGCATCCTTCACGTCCTTGGGCAGTCCACCCGGTCCCAGGTCCCTACCGAAGGGCGACCCGCCGAAGGGATCGGATGCCCAAGCGGGGCCGCGGGCGAAGGGGGGCGGACCAAAGGGGCCCATCCACCCGGGGCCATAGCCCTTGTCCTGGTACTGTTTGGCGAAGGCCTCCTGTTGGGCGGCGAATTGCTCCGCGAGCTTGCGCTGGGCATCGATCGCCTGCTGCTGCATCTTGGCAGCCTGGTCGGCCATCGCCTGCTGCTGTTCCGCGGTGAGGGCAGGAACGCCGTAGGGGACATAGGGGTAATAGCCGTAGGGGGCGCCCCAGTACCAGGCGTGGGCGGAAGCCGAGACGGATACGAGGGCAACGGAGGCGGCAAAGCGAATCACTCTCTTCATCACACCACACCTGGGATCGGATTGGTCGGAGGGTTAGGTTTGGGACACCTCCCTGTGTCCAGGCAGCTCACCCGCTGGAGTGCTACGCCAGTGGGGGCTACTTGCTCTCGGAGGCGGCAGGGGCTGCAGGAGCCACGGGGGCCGCGTAGGGGTAGCCCCAGGGGCCGCCCCAGCCACCACCGTACGGATAGCCACCCCAAGGACCACCCCAGGGGCCGCCCCAGCCGTAGGGGCCGTAGCCGTAGTAGTCGTTGTAGCGATTGTAGCCGCGACCCCAACCACGGCCGCCACCGCTCATGTTGAGGTTGAAGTCGCCCCAGCCATCGCCCATCCAGTCGTTCCACCAGTCACCGGAGCGGCTCCCCCAAGGGCCACCACCCCACCAGGCATCGGCAGTGCCGGCGGTACCCAGCACAGCAAAGATTGCCGCAGCAGTAGCAAGCTTCTTCATGACAAGTATCCTCGCTTAGATCGGTGGGTACAGAAGAGAAGGCGCTAGGACGCACCTTCTAAAATAGAACTATATAAGAACTTACTGAAATACAAAATTGCTTTTTTCAATGCTTGCTATTTCTTGCTCCCGGGGTCTTGAGGGGACTCAGAAGAGTCGGTTGAGGCCGTTCAGCGCCGCGACCCGGTAGGTCTCCGCCATGGTTGGGTAGTTGAAGGTGGTGTTGGCGAAGTACTCGATCGTGTTGCCCCCGCCCTTCTGGGACATGATGGCCTGGCCGATGTGGATGATCTCCGAGGCCTGCTCGCCGAAGCAGTGGATACCCAGGATTTCGAGGGTCTCCCGGTGGAACAGCAGCTTGAGCATGCCCACGTTGTGGCCGGTGATCTGGGCCCGGGCGATGGTCTTGAAGTGGGAATGGGCCACCTCGTAGGGGATGTTGCGCTCGGTGAGCTCGCGCTCGGTGCGGCCGATGGAGCTGATCTCGGGGCTGGTGTAGATCCCGGTGGGGAACTCCTTGATCAGGGCCCAGTCGGCCTCACCCTTGGCGATGAGGGTCCCCACGAAGCGACCCTGGTCGTAGCTGGCGCTCGCAAGGGAGGGGAAGCCCACCACGTCGCCCACGGCGTAGATGTGGGGCAAGTTGGTCTGGTAGCTCTGGTTGACGTCGATCTGGCCCCGGGAGTTGGCGGCAAGGCCGATCTCCTCCAGCCCCAGCCCCTCGGTGTTGCCGGTGCGGCCGTTGGCCCACAGCAGCGCCTCGGTCTTGAACTTCTTGCCCGAGCGACAGTGCAGGATCACCCCGTCGTCGCGGGGCTCCACCTGCTCGTAGG
>CAZFHV010000003.1:0-38953 GCA_964519095.1 uncultured Chromatiaceae bacterium
CGTGGCGAGGACCCGCGCGCCATCCGGGCGGGCTGGCAACCGGATCTGGAGTCCTTCCTGCAGCGCCGGACCCGCTACCTCCTCTACTGAGGACGCGGGCAGCAGTCTGGTCGGCCGGGCCGCCATCCCACCTGGCCTGCACGGTCCCCCACCGCCGCCGGGACGCGTCGAGCGGAATCGGCGGCAGGCCTCACGCCCTGGGGAGGCGCCGGGCTGAACTTTCCCCCAGCCACGTCGCTCAAAAAGGGAACGTGGCTCCAACGGTACGAGCCCAGTCAAGGGCACCAGACAGAGGGGCCATCCCGGGATTGCCGACAGCGATTCAGGCCCGGTCGCCCGGTCCCAGAAGGCCAATCACCGGAAATCGCACAGATGCAGCAAGCCTTGAACTGGGTGACGAGCCTCGGGCGCAACCACCCGCGTATCACCAGCCTATTGGTCGCCCTGGTGGTCTTGACGGTCGACGTGCTTGCGGGCACCGAGATTCAGTTTCCCCTGATCTACGTGATTCCGGTGGGCTTGGCCTCCTGGTGGAATCGGCAGGGCTTGGCATACGGTCTCGCCCTTTCATTGCCGCTGCTGAGGACGGGCTTGGAGTTTCCCTGGGGAACCGGCGCATCCATCTCCCTCGCCGCGATCAATGGGCTTATCGAGATCGCGGCCATGCTGCTCTATGCGTACCTGGTCCGTCAGAGCGCCGCCCGTGCCGAGCAGTTGCAGGAACGGGTGACCTCCCGGGAGGCGGAGGTCGGCCAGCTGCGTGCCTTTGCCAAGATGACCAGTGCCACCCTGCAGGGCCGGGGGATCTCCCCCGGCATGGTCGATGGGGTGGCCTGGATCCACCTGGCCTCGAAAGGTGAGCTGACCGTCCCGCGGACGGCCATTTCCAGCAATGAGGTGGAACGGGAGACCTCCCGTCTCGATGCCGCGTTGGGGACCACGGTCGAGCAGCTGCGCGGCGCGCAACGTGCCGGGACGGCGGCAATGACGGTGGCAGAGCAGGAGCTGCTGGAGGTTCAACTCGCGATGCTCAACGATGCGGAGCTCTGGCGACAGTGTAAGGGGCGCGTGCGTGGGGAGCTGATCAGCGCCGACAGCGCCGTCGCCGCGGAGATCCGCCAGCTGGCCGAGATGCTCGAGGCCACAGAAAACGACGTCCTGCGTGAGCGTGGCGCGGACATTCGTGACGTGGGCCGGCGGATCCTCGGCACGCTCCGCGCCCCGGGAGAGACGGCCCCGAGCCCCCTGGCTTCGCTCCCACCGGACACGATCCTCGTCGCGGAGGAGCTCCTGCCGTCCGACCTTCTCCAGATGGATCGCGCCAACGTGGTGGCGCTGGTCACGGAGCACACAACAGCCCGCCCTCCCACGTCGCCATCCTCGCGCGGACCAGGAACCTGCCGGCGGTTAGCGACATCCGAGACCTCACGGCTTTTCTGGAAACGGGAGACCGCTTGCTCGTGGATGCGGATGCCGGCACGGTGATCGTGGCCCCCACCCGGGTGCAATCGGAGCTGTTCGCAGAGCGCCAGATTCGGCACGCCCGCCAGGAGACCGCCGTGGAGAAGGCTGCACGCAAGGAATCGCTCACCAGGGACGGCGTGCGTATCGGCCTCCATGCCAACATCAGCAGGCCCGACGAGGCCCACCTGGTCTCCGAGTATCGCCTCGACGGGGTGGGACTGTTCCGCTCCGAGCTGTTCTTTCTCGATGTCGCCGAGCCACCGGCCCTGGAGGCGCAGGTGGCGGCTTACTCCGCGGTGGCGAGGGCGATCAACTCCCTGCCGGTCGTGATCCGTAGCATGGATTTCGGCGGGGACAAGCTCCCCCGCTTCAACAACGTCGAGACCGCAGCCGCACTGCGGGCCGGCAAGCGGGGGCTCGCGTTCTCCCTCACGGAAAGGGCCCTGTTCCGTACCCAGATCCAGGCCATATTGCGGGCGGGGGAGTGCGGCGAGACTCGGATCCTCTTCCCCATGGTCACCGGGGTGGCCGATCTGAGGGAGGCGCGTCGGGTGGTTGCGGAGGTGATGGAGGCCGAGCGCATCACCCGGCATGTCTCGATCGGAGCCATGATCGAGACGCCGGCGGCGGTGATCAAGATCGGCGATCTGGTCGAGATGGTGGATTTCCTGTCGATCGGGACCAACGATCTCACGCATTTCATCCTGGGGATCGACCGCCACGAGAAGGGTGCGGCCGGGGTGGCGGCATTCCTTCATCCCAGCGTCCTCCGGGCAATCAGCCACGTCGTTCGCACGGCACTGAACGCGGAGATCGACCTCTCCGTCTGCGGTGAGGCCGCCGCGGACCCGGCTTGTGCCGGGCTGTTGGTGGGGATGGGGGTCCGCAGCCTGAGCATGAACCCCTTCCAGGCGCCGCGCTTGCGCAGCTTCCTGGCGCAGGTGACCCTTGAAGAGCTCGAAGCCACCGCCAAGGATGCCTTGGCCGCGGCAACCCCCGAGGAGGTTCAGCAGGTTTCCTCCAAGATTTTGCGAATGCCCGCGGGTTGACCCGGCCACTCGGTCGTTCAACTTGATGACGATGTTGCATTTGCCGCAATCTAATAAAATAATTGCAGTTAGAGTAGTATGAGGCAGGCCGATCCCATGTCCACTCAAGCGCAGATCCTACCGGCGCCCGCCCCCAAGGCCGTCCTCACCAAGGCCCTCCTCAATGCGGGCAGGGCGTTGGGGCTGTCGCAGAGCGCCCTCGGGGAGATCATCGGCAGGGACCGCTCTTCCATCGGCCGGGGCCTGGACCCCGCAAGCAAGGCGGGGGAGCTGGCGCTGCTGCTGATCCGCTGCTACCGCAGTCTGTTCGTGCTGGTGGGGGGGCGTCCGGAGGACATGCGCCACTGGATGCACACGGCCAACCGCGACATCGGCGGCATCCCGGCGGAACGGGTGCGGTCGGTACAGGGCCTCGCGCAGGTGGTGGAGTACCTGGACGCACTGCGCGGCCGGGCCTGATGGACCTCTGGGCGGCCTGCGCCCCGGGCATCGCCCCCGCCCCGCTCGGGGGGGACCTCCTTCGCCTCGTGGAGAGCCAGGAACTGCTGGCTACCAGCAGGCTGGTCGAGGATCTGGGCGAGCAGGCCCTGCTGGAGGAGATGCTGGAGCGCACCAAACCACCCTTACGGGCCGGGACCGAGGGGCTCCATTACCTGCTGGCGGCGCCCTTCCGTTACCCGCCCCTCGCCCACGGCTCGCGCTTCGGCCCCCGCTGGGAGCCCAGTCTCTTCTACGGTTCCAAGCGGCTGGGCACCCTCTTGGCCGAGGGGGCCTATTACCGATTCGTCTTCTGGACCGGGATGGCCGTACCCCCTCCCGCCGGCCGGCTGCTCACCCAACACACGGTATTCGGTGCCCGATACCGCACCGACCGCGGTCTGCGCCTGCAACAGCCCCCCTGTGCCGCCCACGCCCCCGTCCTCACCCACCCCTCGGATTACGGACCCACCCAGCGACTCGGCCGCGCCCTGGGGGATGGGGGGATCGCGGCCTTCGAGTACGTCTCGGCACGGGACCGGGCGGGCGGGATCAACCTGGCCCTGTTCGACCCCTCCGCCCTGGTCAGCCGCAAGCCCTCGTTCCTGCAACCCTGGCTATGCGAAACCCAGGGCCGCTCGGTACGCTTCTCCTGCAGCGCCCAGACGGGGCTCCACCAATTCCCCCTCGAGGACTTCCTGGTGGACAGCCAATTGCCCCGCCCCGCCCCCTGAGGGAGCCGAGGTCTGGCGATCTGGCGCTGGGCGTGGGTTGCGCTACCCTTCCCTTCTGCGGTCCCGGCGTGCCAACCTGTCTCTCAAGGCGCCAATCCGGGGGATCCCTCATGGGCCAAGGCATCGCATCCACCGACAAGCTGGTCAGCGAGTTTCGCCAGATCCTCCTCTGGCCCCTGCAGCTCATGCCCATCCTCGAGGGGCTGCAGATACAGAAGCACTGGCAGGCCCTGACGGCGCTGGGACCGGCGAACCCCTGGCGAGAGGTGGTCGCGGATCCGGCCGAGCTGGCGCTCCGGCACTACGCGGAGCTCATCGCCTTCCTCCCCCAGGTCCAGCGCTTCCTCTATGGGGATGCCCAGCAATCGGAGGGGGGGCGGCAATCGCCTATCCGGGTATTCCGCAGGGGGGACGTGGCGGCGGCCCGCCTAAGCTACGACGAGGGTGTCGAGCCCCTCACCTTCGAGGTCGGCCGCACCGATCTGATCTTCTTCTACGACATCGACGTCGCCATCCTGGTGGTGGAGATCGGGGGGCGGAACCTCGGCCTCTCGCGGGTCCAGGACACCCTCTACCGCTTCGGGCGGGCCTACCCCGCCCAGTGGCAGGACGACGGCACCCCCTCGCGCTGTCTGCAACGGGTCGAATGGCTGGGGACCACCGGCGAGGTGCTCGGGGCTTCCGACTATGAGGACCGGGACCGCTATCTCGCCTTCGTCGCCCGCACCCGCACCCCCTGTATCGCCTCCCATTGGGAGTACCTCCTCGATCCCTTGGTGCTGCAGGACTCGGAGCGGCCCGGCAGCGTCCGCTTCGGGCTCCTGGAGTACTACCGCATGCCGCTGATCGCCTACCTTGCGCTCGAGGACCCGCGGGCCCTCTCGCGGGGGGATTTCGTGCGTCTTGCGCTCGTGACCGAGCCGGGTCAGGACGGCTCCCTACCCTTCTCCGCGGCCCATGTCCGGGATTTCGAGCAGCGCTACTGCTACGACCGTTACTGGAGCGCCCAGCCACCCGGTCCCGCCACCCGCTTTCTCTGTTGCGGGCATGCCCTGGTGGTCGTTGGACCCGCCGGCGAGCGGGTCTTCTCCGACCCCGAGATCGGCGTGGCGGCCCAGATCCGCCACCAGTACTTCCTGATGTTCCTCATCGCCCACTTCCACAAGGCGGCGCTCCTCATGTTCTCCAGCCGCCTGGTGGCCGCCCTCAACAAGCTCAACATCCAGGACGCCGAATCGGTGAAGCGCTTCAAGCGCATCATCCGCCAGCTCTTCGAGGTCTTTCTCCGCTTCTCTCACCGCTACTGGTTCCACGACATCTCCGACCAGGCGCAGGTGAAGGATCTGTTCCGGCTCTGCACCGGCCACCTCGGCACCGAGCCCCTCTACGCCGAGGTCCGCCAGGAGATCCAGGACATGGCGGCCTACCTCGACAGCGACTCCCTGCGCCGTCAGGCGAACACCGTGGTGCGCCTCACGGTGGTGACCACCTTCGGCCTCATCGCCACCGTCGCCAGCGGCCTTCTCGGCATGAACCTCATCGACGAGGCCGAGGCGTCCCTCCCCCTCAAGCTCTGGTACTTCGCCCTGTCGGTGGTGCCCACCACCCTGCTGATCCTCTTCGCCATCCTCAAGTCCAAGAAGCTCTCCGACTTCCTCGAGGCCCTTTCCGACGAGCGCTTACCCCTCTCGGGCAAGTACGAGGTGCTCGCCCAGCTCTGGCGCAAGGAGCGCACGAAGTGACGGGACCGGATACCGGCGACGCGGGGAGGACCCAAGACCCTGGGGGCTTGGGCGCGGCATTGCGGAGGGTCTCAGCCCTTGACCACCTGCACCCTCAAGCCGCCCGCGGCCCCGGCGACGTCGGTGCAGTCGCGCGGGACGGGATGCTCCCCGAGTAACAGGAAGGTGGACCGGGCCAGGCCCCAGAGGCTTGTTGCGCCCAAGACTTCAGGGGTCCCGCTCCGGCGGGGATATGCCCTCCTCACGATGCCCCCGGCGCAGCAGGTAGTACCCCAGCGCCAGGGCGAGGATCAGGGCGGCGATGCCGAGCAGGGCGCCTTCCGGAAGCTCCTTGGGCTCCAGGACGATGATCTTACGCGCCACCGCGATCATCGCCACCATCAGCACCGCTTCCAGGTGATAGGTGTGGTGGGTGATATAGGTCTTCACCGAGTGCAACAGCTCGATCCCGATGAGGACCAGGAGGAAGAGGCCGAAGAGATCCAGCAGCTCGTCGATCTCGAGCAGGAACAGGGGCGGGGTCAGAACGTCCTTGATGATGACCCACCCGAGCTCCAGGGTGGCGAGCACCACCACCAGCGCCAGGATGACCAGTAGCACCCGGGTGACGATCCGTTCGAATTTCTCGAGATGGGCTAACAAGGGCTTGGACCTCCCGCAAGGAATCGAAGGATGCCGACCCCGTATGGGGGACTCCGGCTAGGTCGGGGCCGCTGGGGGGGCGTCCCAGAGGAGCGGCCGCTCCAGGCGGACGCCATCGAGCAGGGGGACCCCGTCCGCCCCCAGGCGCAACCGCCCCTCGGCGAACCAGCGCACCGCCTGGGGATAGATGCGGTGCTCCTGACGCAGCACCCGGGCCGCCAGGGTGTCCGCATCGTCCCCGGCCTCGACCAGGACCCGGGCCTGGATCACCAGGGGTCCCCCGTCGAGCTCCTCGGTGACGAAGTGCACGCTGGCGCCGTGCTGGGTCTCCCCCGCATCCAGGGCCCGCTGGTGGGTGTGCAGTCCCCGAAACTTCGGCAGCAGGGAGGGGTGGATGTTGAACATCCGGCCCCGGTACTGGGCCACCAGGGCGGGGGTGAGGATGCGCATGAAGCCAGCCAGCACCACCAGGTGGGGGGAGAAGCCATCGATGAGCCCCTGCAGGGCCAAGTCGTAGGCCTCCCGGCTGGGGAAGTCCCGGTGGTTGAGCACCCGCCCCTCGATGCCGGCACGCCGTGCCCGCTCCAGGCCGAAGACCCCCGGCTCGTTGCTGATCACGGCGCGGATCTCGACGGGCAGGTCCTCGGCGGCGCGGTCGATGAGGGCCTGGAGGTTGCTGCCGCTCCCGGAGATCAGCACCACCACCGGCATGCGCTGGGGCTGGCCCATGGTCAGCCCCCGACCAGCTCCACCTGGGGTCGCTCGCCACCGACATCGATCCGCCCCAGTGGCCAGACGGTCTCGCCCGCCTGGGTGAGCAGCTCACAGCTCCGGTGGAGATCCTCGGCCGCGACGCACACCACCATGCCGACCCCGCAGTTGAAGGTGCGCAACAGCTCTCCCTCCTCCACCCCGCCCCGCTCCTGCAGCCAGCGGAACACCGCCGGGCGCTGCCAGCTCGAGCGGTCCACCACCGCCTTGGTGCCGGGCGGCAGTACCCGCGGAAGGTTCTCCGGCAGGCCGCCGCCGGTGATGTGGGCCAGGGCGTGCACCGGCAGCTCCTCCAGGAGCCGGAGCAGGGGCTTGACGTAGATGCGGGTGGGCTCGAGGAGGGCATCGGCGAGGCGCACCCCCTCGAGGTCCTCGCCGAAATCTGCCCCGCTCACCCGAAGGATCTTGCGCACCAGGGAATAGCCGTTGGAATGGGGCCCGGAGGAGGCAATGCCGATCAGTGCGTCCCCGGGGCGCACCCGCTCGGGGGTGATGAGGGCCTCCTTCTCGGCGATGCCCACCGCGAAGCCCGCCAGGTCGTAATCGCCCACCGCGTACATCCCCGGCATCTCGGCGGTCTCCCCGCCGGTGAGGGCACAGCCTGCCTGCTCGCAGCCCCGGGCGATCCCCTGGATCACGGTCGAGGCCACGTCCACCTCCAGCTTGCCGGTGGCGTAGTAGTCCAGGAAGAACAGCGGCTCGGCGCCGGTGACGACGATGTCGTTGACGCACATGGCCACCAGGTCGATCCCCACCGTATCGTGGCGTCCCAGCTCGATGGCCAGCTTGAGCTTGGTGCCGACCCCGTCGGTGCCGGAGACCAGCACCGGGTTGCGATAGCGCCCCAGCGGGAGCTCGAACAGGGCACCGAAGCCGCCGAGGCCGGTCAGCACGCCCGGGCGGAAGGTTCGGGCCGCGACGGGCTTGATCCGCTCCACCAGGGCATTACCGGCATCGATGTCGACCCCCGCGTCGCGGTAGCTCAGGTGGGGGCCAGCGGGGGGGGCGGGTGTTGGCGTCACGGGGGGCCTCCGGGGCGGCGACCGAGGGGCGCCCGCCGGGGGATGCCGGCGGGTCATCGGCTGGCGATTGTAACCCGAAGCCAGCCCCGGGGACCTCGCCATGGGAAGGCGGCACTGGCCAGACTTTAGACAGCCACCGCGGCCGTCGATAGAATCTTCGGGGCGCCCTGCGCCCGATGGTCCGCCCTTCCCCTGCCCCGGTCCCCCAAGATGCCCAGTCCCTCGCGCCCTCTCCTTCTCTCCGTCGGCACCCTGCTTCTGGGCTGGCTGTGGCTCGCGCCCGCCCTGGCCCAGACCCCCGCCGCCGGTGTCTACGACGCCGAGGTGCCGATCCAGGATCAGAGTCCCGAGCAGCGCAACCGGGCCATCGAGGATGCCTTCCGGGTGGTGCTGGGGCGGCTCTATGGAGGGGAGGCGGCCACCAGCGACCCGCGCCTGGTGGAGCTGACCAAGGGCGCCCCCCGGCTGGTGCGCTCCTATCGCTTCCACTGGGAGGAGGGGAGCGCCGGCCCCCGCCAGTTGCTGGCGGTGCAATTCGACGAGGCGGCGGTCAATCGCACCCTCCGCGAGAAGGGCCTCGGCCCGGGGGGGGCCAGCCCCCAGCCGGGGGGCGCCCCGCCGCCCGGCGCGCGCACCGCCGAGCAGGGGACCTTGCTCCTCTGGCTGGGGAGCGAGCGTACGGGCCAGCGGGAATTCGCGACACCGGAGACCGAGCCCAAGCTGGTGGGCGCCGCCAACGCGGCGGCCCGGGATGCGGGCCTCTCCATCCTCTTTCCCCTCTATGACCTGGAGGACCGGTCCCGGCTCGGCGCCGCGGACCTCTGGGGGCTACGGGCGGCACCCATCCAGGGGGCCTCGCGCCGCTACGCCCCGGAGAAGGTGGTGGTGGGGCTGGTGTCGGGATCAGACAGCGCCGGCTGGACCGGCCGCTGGGCCGTCGTGGGTGCCGAGGGCCTGACCTCGGAGTGGACCACCCGCGGCGCCAGCCCCTCGGCGGTGGTCCAGGCCGGGGTCCAACAGGCGAGCGGGCGGGTCAAGGGAGGCGGTGAGGCCGCCAGGATGCCCCCTGCCCCCCTGCCGGCCGCCACCACTCAGGTCCCCGCGACACCTCCGGCCCCCGCCAAGACACCCGCCCCGGGGTCTCCCCCCGGTGGGGCCGAGCCCGCCGCCCCGGCGGGAAACCTGCTCGCGGTGCGGGTCTCGGGTATGCAGCGCTCCGACGACTACCTGCGGGTCCAGAAGTATCTCTCCGGCCTTCCCGGTGTGGGCCAGGTGCAGCTCCTGGGGGTGGCGGGGGACGCGGTGACCTTTGGCCTGGGGGGCTCCGCCGAGGCCCTGTCCCGGTCCATCGCCGGTGGCAAGGTCCTAGCGGCGGAGGAGGGCGGCCCCGCCGGCGCCGGACGCCCGCTTCGCTACCGGCTGCTGCCGTGAGGCTCGAGCTGAGCGACCTGCCGAACGCCATCAGCTTCGGCCGGATCCTGCTCACCATCCCGGTGGTGTTCCTGCTCCTGGAGCGGGAGTTCGGCCTCGCCCTGCTGCTGTTCGCGGTAGCGGGGGCCTCCGATGCCCTCGACGGCCACCTGGCCAAGCGCTATGGCTGGCAGAGCAGTCTGGGCGGCATCCTCGATCCCCTGGCCGACAAGGCCCTGCTGATGAGCGCCTTCCTGGTGCTGGGGGCCATCGGGCTGATCCCGGTATGGCTGGTGGTGGCGGCGGTGTTCCGGGACCTGCTGATCGTCGGGGGTGCCCTGGTGTATCACTTCCAGGTGGAGGACCTGGAAGCGGCCCCCACCTGGACCAGCAAGGTCAACACCCTGCTCCAGATCCTGCTCCTGATAGGGGTGATGGCCAACGCCGGACCCCTGCCCCTGCCGAGAGGGCTCCTGGCGGGGCTGGTGTGGCTCACCCTGGGCACCACGGTCCTCAGCGGGAGCCAGTACGTCTGGGTGTGGAGCCGCAAGGCCCTGGCCCAGGGCTGGCGCCGGGACTGAAAGGGGGCCCGCGACTCAGTCCGGGACCGACTCACCCCCGCTAGCACCCCCCGCCTCCCGGAGCAGGTCGCGGACCAGGGCGATGGAGGGACGTTGCTGGCGCTCCAGGGCGAGGCGACCCAGGGCCTGCACCCTGCCCACCAGATGGCACGGGTCCCGCCGACAGCGGTGCAAGATGTAGCGCGCCGTCCCCTCCGTGAGCAGCATGCCCAGGCGGCGGCCGGCGGCCATCAGCAGCTCCAGACTCTCCTCGTCGTCCAGGGGATGGAGCCCATAGCCCGGTCCCCAGGCCAGGCGTGAGCGCAGATCGGCCAAACCGATCGGCAGGGCGGCCAGGGGCCGGTCGGCGCTGACGACCAGGGCGCGATCCGCCGCCCGCAGCCGGTTGTAGAGGTGGAACAGGGCCTCCTCCCAGGTCGGCTCCCCCGCCACCGCCTGGAGATCGTCCAGACAGACCAGGTCCAGGACCTCGAGGCCCTCCACCACCCGGTCGGGGCCCTCCAGCCCCGCCGTCCCCAGGGGTAGGTAGGCCGCCCGCCGCCCCAGCCCATGGGCCAGATGGGCGGTGGCCTCCAGCAGGTGGGTCTTGCCGGTGCCCGAACGGCCCCAGAAGAAGAGGTAGGGCTCACCGGAGCCGGCGGCCAGTCCCTGGAGCAGGCTGACCAGTTCCGCGTTGCGGCCTGGATGGAAGTCCTCGAAGCTCACCCCTGGGGGGGGCTGGAGGTCGAGCGCCAGCTGCTGCATGGCTCGCCCGGCGGTTCGGGGGGCTGCCGCGGGCCCCCTCAGACCCCGCGGGCCAGTGCCTGGGCGGCCGTCGCCAGGCGCCGTCCCAGGGCCTGGCAGAGGCGTCGCTCGTCCTCACTCAGGGGCCGGTTGCTGTCCACCCCCGCCCAGTGGGAGGCGCCGTAGGGGGTGCCGCCGGTGGCGGTGTGCAGGAGCTCGGTCTGGCTATAGGGCAGGCCGAGGATCAGCATCCCCTGGTGCAGCAGCGGCAGCATCATGGACAGGAGCGTGGTCTCCTGGCCGCCGTGGAGCGAGGAGGTGGAGGTGAACAGGGCCGCCGGCTTGCCGGCGAGGGCGCCCGAGAGCCAGAGGGCACCGGTGCCGTCCAGGAAGTACTTGAGGGGTGCGGCCATGTTGCCGAAGCGGGTGGGGCTACCCAGGGCCAGCCCCGCGCAGTCCCGCAGGTCCTCGATCTCCGCGTAGGGGGGGCCGGCGGCGGGCACGCTGCTTGCTGCCGCCTCGCACAGCGTCCAGACCGCAGGCACGGTGCGGATGCGCGCCTCCATCCCCGCCTCTTCCACCCCCCGACCCAGATAGCGGGCCATCTCGGCGGTGGCGCCGTGACGGCTGTAGTAGAGGACCAGCACATAGCTCATGGCGAGCGCCTCAGAGGACCGAGAGTACCTGCTCGGGCGGGCGGCCCAGGGCGGCCCGCTCCCCCTGGATGGCGATGGGGCGCTCGATCAGCTTCGGGTGGGCCACCAGGGCGGCGATGAGCTGCTCCCGGCTGAGCCCCGGCTCGTCCAGCCCCAGGACCCGGTACTCGGGCTCCTTGGTGCGCATCAGGGCCCAGGGCTCCAGGCCGAGCAGGTCCAGGATCCGGGTCAGGGTGGCCGCATCCGGCGGGGTCTTGAGGTACTCGACGATCTCGGGCTCCACCGCCCGCTCCCGCAACAGGGCCAGCGCCTCGCGGGACTTACTGCAACGGGAGTTGTGGTAGAGGGTGACCGGCATGGGGAGGCTCCGCGGCGGGCAATCGGCTGGATGGCGGATTCTATCCTCCCCGGCGCAGCCCAACCACCCGCGCTGGCAGCCGGCGCTGGCGGCTAAGGGTAACGGAGATAGGCCCGCCGCTCCTCCGCCCAGGCCTCTTCGTCGCGCCGAAGCCGGGCCTCGAGGTCGGCAGGGGTGGCAGAGCCCTCATCCACCCAATCGCGCAGAAAGGTCCCGCCGCTCAGCAGATCGATGGCCAGCCGCTCGGTTTCGTACTCGTAGGGGAAGTGGCGCCAGATTGGGTAGTCGGGATACTCCAAGCGAATCGCCTTGAGGATCAGGCAGGCGAGGCGGTAGGGGCGGAAGTGCTCGTGGCGGTACTGATGTCCATCGGTGTGGATCTGCAGCCCCGAGCAGAGCCGGCCGGCGTGCTTGTGGAAGGTGGGCTCGAACCAGCAGGGGCGCAGGTAGGCCGCCTCCAGCCACTGGGGCTGCAACGCCTCCATGCGACGGAGCAGGCGCTGGAAGTCCAGGTCCGGGGCACCCACCAGCTCCAGGGCACTGGTGGTGCCGCGCCCCT
The DNA here is from genome assembly GCA_964519095.1 of uncultured Chromatiaceae bacterium. Lineage (GTDB taxonomy): Bacteria > Pseudomonadota > Gammaproteobacteria > Chromatiales > Chromatiaceae > JAEHCY01. Next base: position 12,189 of record CAZFHV010000003.1, read on the forward strand.
CCGATAGGGTCGTACCCTCGAACAGCACGGTTCCGGGGAAGCAGCGGGCCATGTTGAGGCTGGAGGCATTGGGACTGGGGTTGACCCAGGGCAGCTCCCCCAGGGGCCAGCCGTAGCCGGGGCCCTGGTCGGGCCGGTAGTCGCACAGGGGGACCAGGTTCAGCTCCAGCCGGCGGCCCTGTTGGTCGGCCAGCCACTGGGCCAGCTCCCCCAGGGTAAGGCCGTGGCGCATCATCAGGGGGGCGGCACCGACGAAGCTCTCCCAGCCGGGCTCGAGCAGGGTCCCCTCGATGGGGCGCCCCGCCGGGTTGGGCCGGTCGAGGACCCACAACGCCTTGCCCGCGCCGGCACAGGCCTCCAGCAGGTAGGCCAGGGTGGTCACGTAGGTGTAGATGCGGGTGCCGATGTCCTGGAGGTCCACCAGCAGGCAGTCGAAGCCCTCCAGCATGGCGGAAGTAGGCCGGCGGACCTCCCCATAGAGGCTGAACACGGGGATGCCATGACGGGGATCGAGCTCGTCGGCAGTCTCGACCATGTTGTCCTGCTTGTCGCCGCGCATCCCGTGCTGGGGGCCGAAGGCGGCCACCAGCCGGAGGTCGGGGCAGGCCATGAGGGCATCGAGGCTGTGCAGCCCCCCCCGGGTGAGGGAGGCCGGATGGCCGAGCAGCGCCAGGCGCCTGCCCCGCAGGGGCTCGCGTAGGGCGGGCTCCTCGAGGAGGCGATCGATGCCGAGCTTCACGAATCCCGCCGGCGGGCGCTCATCCCCCGGAAGGTCCGTTGGCCGCGGCGCCTCCCGGGTGCCCGAGCGCTACTGCTCGAAGTACTTGATGACGAAGCTGATGAAGGTCCACATCAGCGCCACCGCACCGAGGGCATAGACCGCAATCATCAGCACATGGTTGACGTCGCGACTGTTGCGATCCTTTCTTCCGTCCAATTGCAGTTCCTCAAAGGGTTGGTCCGCGCCGAGCGAGGAAGGGCTCAGGGCCCCAGCTCTTCCTGCGAGGGGGACTTCTCCCGCACGAAATGGGGAAAGTCGGGGCTCTTCCAGCCCGCCGGGGCCAACCGCTCCTGGGGGGGGCGGATGCGCGAGACGTAGTCCATCACTGCCCGGAGGTCCCGATAGGTGAAGCCCTGGATCTGTTTGACCATCTCCTCGTCCGCGTTGCGCCGCTTGCCGTCGCGGATCCACTCGAACTGCCGCACCAGATAGGCGTAGTGCTGCCCCTGGATTTGGGGCATGTGTTTCCTGGCGATGCCCTCCCCGCGGGGGCCGTGGCAGTCGACGCAGTTGTCGCGGTATAGCCGCTCACCCAGTGCCAGGTCGGTGCCGGGCCCCACACCGTTGTCGGGCGTCATGGGCATCCGCTCGATATAGGCCGCCACATCCGCCATGTCCTGCAGGCTCAGGTGCTCGAGCATGGTGAAGGGCAGCATGGTGGGGGTATCCCGGTTGCGTGCCCGAATGTCCGCCAACTCCTTGATCACCACCGAGGCGTGCTGCCCCGCCACCTGGGGGTACTCCCCACTCGCCAGGCCCCAGCCCTCGGGCTGATGACAGACGGCGCAAAGCAGGTAGACCTCACGGCCCCGATCCGGGTCCGCCTTGAGGTCCAGGGCCCGCTCCACCTCGCGGGCGGCCGGGTCGTTCTTGGCATCTGCGTATCCCGCCACCGCACCCAGGGGAAAGGCCAGAGTCAACCCGATTGCCAGTCGCAGCAACCCCTTCATACGCGTCCTCCTTCGGTCGATCGGCGCGGTTTTCCCGCGCCTGTTATGGGGAATTGGGGTCGCCCACCGCGACCGCCGCCCTCCCTCTCCCCCATCTCAGGTGGGGGTTACGAACTCTTGACTGTACCCGATCCCACGCCGGTTGTAAGCCCCCGCATCGAGGACGACGCGCGCCTACACCAGGGCCTCGGTGCGGATTCGTGCCGGATCCAGCCCGAGATCTACCAGGGCATCCCCGATCTCCGCCACCGCCGCCTCGGGCCCCGCCACATAGACCCGCATCCCGCGGGGCCCCGGGCCGGCCTGGCGGAGCTGCTCGATCAGTACGTCCACCCCCGACCCGTTGAGGGGCTGGTAGCGGAAGTTGTCGAGGGCGTCGCGCAGCGACCGGCACCAGCGATCCAGGTAGTGTCCCTCGCCCGGGGGCATCAGCCAGTAGAGGTGGAAGTCCTCGATGGTGTCGATGGAGATGGCGTGCTCTATGAGGCTCTTGATGGGGGCAATCCCGTCCCCCACCGCGACGAACAGGGCGGGATCGGGCTGGTCATCGTCGAGCACGAGCTCACCGAAGGGCCCGCTCAGGGTGAGCACGCTGTGGGGCCTCAGCCCCCCGAACACCCGGTTGGCGAAGGCGGAGTCCGGGTTGCGCCGCACGTAGAAGTACAGGTTCCGGCCATCGCAGGGACAACTGGCGATGTGCAGCTCGGCCGCACCCCCCGATTCCAGAGCCAGCCGCGCCCGCTGCCCCGCCATGAAGCGCAGGGTCTGGGTACGGGGCGTCTGCACCTGCAGCACCCGCATCTCGCTGCCGAGGGCCTCGATCTTGCGCACGCTGGCGCGGATCTCCTGGGCGGGCAGATCCTTCACCGACAGGGCCTCGGCCGCCTCCAGCATCACATCCGTCACCGCGGTGTTCGAGCAGGTGAGGATATAGCCCATGCGCCGCTCGGACTCGCTCAGCACGTAGTCGTGGTCGCGCATCTTCCAGACCTTACCGCTCAGCAGCCGCGCCTTGCAGGACCCGCAGTTGCCGCTGGAGCAGCCGTAGCTGAGGTGTCGACCCGCCCGCACCGAGGCATCGAGGATCGACTCGGAGCCCTCCACGAAGAACTCGTGCCCACTGGGGATTACCGTGACATTGGCGGCCATGATGCGCAGGAAGGTGTCTTTGGCGAACAGCCGGGCTTCGGGATCGGGTCGCTCGGCCACTTGGGCGCGAGACTCTCCCAGCCGCTGGACCGCTCCCGCGACGGCTCCCCGTAGCGCCTGGGAGTCCCCCGCGAGGGCCTGGGTGAGCTCGGACGCGACCTCTTCCAGCAGCGCCTCCAGGGCATGGAGGGCGGAGGTGTTCTTAAGCAGCACGGCGCTCAGCTCGTGGAGGCGGGCCACCAGCACCCCCGGCTCCGGAAGGGTGGTGTCCGTGAGCTGGAGCCTCGGGACCGCCGTCTCCTTGATCAGGGTCACCCGCTCGAGGATGGCGCTGCGCTCCAGGTTGATCTCCGGGTAGAGACGCAGCAGGTCGCTGACCTCGATCTTGCCCTCGAAGGTGGTGAGATCGCCGCGGCGGATGCGGCCCTGCAGCTCGGCACGGGTCACGTCCGCGAGCCGTGCCGCGCGCGATAGGCTCAGGAGATGGGGCATCTTCGGCTCCGACCGCCAGGGTAGCCGTTAATCTTGGCCCAAAGCAGCCGGCAGCGGAAGGGCGGGGGGAACAACCGGGCCCCTCGGGTCAGAGACCCGCAAGAGCCCCGTAGACCTCCGGCAACTGCCCGTAGTCGTGGGGATAGGGCAGCCGATAACAGGGGACCGCCCCCACCAGGGCCGCCACCAGTTCCAGATGGGCCCGGTGCAGGGGCGGGTCGAACAGGCGCACCGCCACCGTCTGCTCAGCGGTGGCTTTGAGCGCCGTCGCCCTGGGAAGCGGCTGCAAAGCCACCGCCGCACCTGGGCCGCATGGGGCCAGCATCACCAGGGCCGCAACGGGGACGCCGTCGGCCGCAGCGGGTGGATACTGCTCGGCGGCGAGCTTCAGTTGGGGGAAATGGGGTCGCGCCCAGGGGACGCCCTCGACCAAACTGCAGGGCAGGATGTCGTCGGCCACCCGCCGCAGACCCGACGCCAGGTGACAATGAGCCGCCAGGGTGGACTTGCCCTGGGCCGAGGCGCCGAGGGCGAGGATCAGCCCCCCCGCCCCCAGCAGGGCGCTGGCATGGAGGCACCAGACCCCCCGCAGCGCTAGGGCCAGGGTCAGGGGCGGGCCGAGCAGCACTTCCTCCAACAGAGCGGAGGGGATCCCCGACTCGACCTCGCCACAGGCGATGGCCTCCCCGGAGCGCGCCACCCAGAACCGCGCCACGCCGGGGATGAGGAGCTCGTACCCAGACTCTCCCGCCCGGCAGACCACCCGCCGGATCGCCCCCCCGAGCCAGCCCTCAGCGCTCCGGCCGGCCGCATCCGCCTCCAGCCCTATCTCAGGGAGCGGTGGCGCCAGGAATTCGGGGGCCTCCGAGGCAAAGGCCGAGACCAGCCCCAGCGGGACGTCGGAGACCAGGGTCTGACCCGCGAGCCGGTAGCCGAAGCGCCCCGTGGAGCCGTCGCCCCAGGCCCTTTTAGCGAGGAAGCGGATCATCCTATTTCCTGGGCGATTGGCGTGTGATCAGAGGACCTCGACATGGGGCTCCAACGACTCTCGGGCCTGGGGCCGCATCGGCCCTGGGCGCCGCCCCTAGCGGGTCTCGGGCTGGACGGCGTCGCCCGGACGGTCGAGCTGGAGCCCGGCGCTCGTGTAACGCCCAATGGGCGCCTTGGTCGCCCCGTCGAATAGCTGGAGGTGGTCGAGGGCGGGGTCCTCCACCAGGAAAAACGCGTAGATCATACCGAGGAACAGCTCCCGGTCCCGCTCGGGGGTGTCCTTGAACAGGGGACCGATGTACACCTCGGGCACCCTATCGGGCTGCAGCAACTGGGTCAGGAGCCCCTGCTGGGCCGCTGCCTTGACGACCTCCGCCCGCTGGCGCTGGGCCCGCTCGGAGCGGTCCAGGGGCTCCAGCACCGCCAGCTCCGGGACGGGCTTGACCGGTCGGGTCTGCTTCAGCATGGCGCCGAAGGCCAGGAACAGGCCCAGGATGAGGATCAGGGGATAGAGGAAACGGGTCCAGGCGGGCCCCCCGGGCTGGGTCGAGGTCATGGGTGCTGGGTCTCTGCGACAGGGGCCAGGGATTCTGCGCAATTCCCCGGCGGCCACGCAAGGAGCACCGGATCCCCGGCGCCGCGGTCCACCGCTGACAAAGCACTCCAGGAACCTGTCGGTCGGATCCGGAGGGGAGCCGAGGCCAAAGGTGCTATCCTCCGGGCATCCTTGTCACGGAGACCCGCGTATGACGGCCACCCAGGCTACAGCAACGGGCGCGCCCCAGGGGCGGCGGCCCTATACCTTGGGGGAGGAGGTCGCCAACGGCGTCACCCACGGGGTGGGGATCGGGCTGGCCATCGCCGCCCTGGTCCTGCTGGTCGCCTTCGCCTTGCTGGATGGTAACGGCTACAAGCTCGGCTCCGCCATCCTCTATGGTGTGGCGCTGGTCCTTCTCTACACCGCCTCCACCCTCTACCACAGCCTGCCCCAGCCCGGGGTCAAGCATGTCTTCAAGATCCTCGACCACTGCGGCATCTATCTGCTGATCGCCGGCACCTATACGCCCTTCTGCCTGGTCACCCTACGAGGGGCCAATGGCTGGTGGCTCTTCGGCACGGTCTGGACCATAGCCCTGGTGGGGATCGCCCTGGAGGCCTTCTGGGTCTACCGGCCCCGCTGGATCTCGGCCCTGCTGTTTCTCGGGATGGGGTGGCTGGCGGTCACCTCCATCGGACCCCTCGCCGAGAACCTCGCCCCCGGGGGTCTGTGGCTGCTGGTCGCGGGCGGACTCGCCTACAGCATCGGCACCCTGTTCTACATCCTGGAGCGGATCCGCTACATGCATGCCGTCTGGCACCTCTGGGTGCTGGCGGGCAGCCTGCTGCACTTCCTCGCGGTGCTGCTCTACGTGATTCGGTGAGGGGCCTATTCGGCCTGCAGGTCTTTCGCCCCGGAGAGCGCAGACGCCGCCGCACCAGGCACCCAACGACCCCCCATGCCCACCCTCTTCATCACCGGCGCCTCCTCCGGCATCGGCGCGCCGGCCGTCGGCAAGGGTCGTCCCTAGTGTCCGGTCAGAGGATCCCCTCGAACGGCTGCACTTCCACCAGCTCCCCCGCGGCGACACTGCCCCGCTCTTCCGGCAGGCAGATGAAGCAGTTGGCGGCGGTCACCGAGCTCAGGACCCCCGAGCCCTGGGCGCCGGAGAGGCGCACTCGCCACTGCCCGTCCGCCTCGAACAGCAGGCCCCGGGCGAACTCCCGCCGGCCGGGGACCTTGCGGATGGGCCCCTCGCAGGGGACGGAGAACCTGGGGTGCACCGGCAGGGGGTCCAGCCCCTGGAGGCGGTAGAGGGCGTCCAGCACCACTTGGTAGAAGCTCACCAGTACCGCCACCGGATTGCCGGGCAGGCCGAACAGCCAGGCACCGCCCAGGCGCCCGAAGGCCATGGGGCGCCCCGGCTTGATGTCGATGCGCCAGAAGCGGACCTCGCCGAGGCGGCCCATGATCTCGCGCACGTAGTCTGCCTCCCCCACCGACACCCCGCCGGTGGTGAGGATGGCGTCCGCCTGGGTGACTGCCTCGGTGAAGGCCCGCTCCAGGGCCGGGGGGTCGTCCGGCACCACGCCCAGGTCGAGGAGGTCCACCCCCAGGCGGGTCAGGGCCCCGTAGAGGCTGTAGCGGTTGCTGTCGTAGACCTCGCCGGGGCCCAGGGGCCGACCGATGGAGACCAGCTCGTCCCCCGTGGAGAAGAAGGCGATCCGGGGCCGGCGCCGCACGGTCACCTCCGCCAGGCCCAGGGAGGCGAGGAGCCCCAGCTCCGCCGGGCCGAGCCGCCGCCCGCCCTGGAGGGCGGCGCGGCCCGCGGCCAGGTCCTCCCCGGCGCGGCGCACGTTCTGACCGGCCTTGTCCAGGGGGGGCACCACCAGCCGCTCTCCCTCCAGCCGGGCCACTTCCTGGATGACGACGCTGTCGGCACCCCGGGGCAGGACGGCCCCGGTCATCACCCGCACCGTCTGCCCGGGCCCCACCACCCCCGAGAAGCCACCCCCGGCGTAGGCCGTGCCCACCAGCTCCAGGCGGTTCTCCGCGGCGCCGAGGTCCGCCGCCCGCACGGCGAACCCGTCCATGGCGGAGTTGTCGTGGGCCGGGACGTCGAAGGGGGCGATGACGTTTTCCACCAGCACCCGGCCGAGGGCCGCGCGGATGGGGACCCGCTCCCAGCCCGCCACCGGGGCCACCGCCTCCAACAGGGCCCCACGGGCCTGGGCGACGCTCAGGGCGGGGGCCTTGCCGCCGCATTGGGGGTTCTCGCTCATGGGCCGATCTCCGATAGGGGTAGCGTTACTTGGCGGCGTTGGGGAAGAAAAGCTGCTCGCCGTCGATCTTGAACTCGGCGATGGCCGCCTGCCCAGCGGGGCCCGTGATCCACTCGATGAAGCCCATCCCCGCCTCCCGCTTCACCTGGGGGTGCCGGGCGGGGTTGACCAGCATCACGCCGTAGGGATTGAACAGGGTCGGGTCGCCGGCGAACAGGAGCCCCAGGTCCTGGCGGTTCTTGAAGGAGAGCCAGGTCCCCCGGTCCGTCAGGGTATAGGCCCCCAGGGAGGCGGCCAGGTTCAGGGTAGGCCCCATGCCGGAGCCCGAGGACCGGTAGCTGGGGAAGGCCTTGGGGTCCAGCCCGGCGGCCTTCCACAGGCGCAGCTCGGCTGCGTGGGTGCCGCTCTTGTCGCCCCGGGAGACGAAGGGTGTCTCACCCGCCGCGATCCGGGCGAAGGCATCGGCGGCGGTCTTGGCGTCCTGGGCCCGAGCGGGATCGGAGCGGGGGCCCACCAGGACGAAGTCGTTGTACATGACGTCCCGCCGCTCGGTCCCCCAGCCCTCCGCGACGAACTGGTCCTCCGCCGGCCGGTCGTGCACCAGGAGCACATCCGCATCCCCCCGCCGGCCGGTGTCCAGGGCCTGCCCGGTCCCCAGGGCCACCACCTTGACCTGGATCCCCGTCGCCTGCTGGAACAGGGGCAGGATATGGCCGAAGAGCCCCGACTGATCGGTGGAGGTGGTGGAGGCCAGCAGGATGGACTCGGCGGCCCCCAGGCCCGGGGCGGCGCCCAGGACCAGGGCGAGGAGGATCGGTTTCGACCAGGTCAGAGGGGAAAGGCGATACGCCATGGCAGCTCTCCGGCGATGAACAGTCGGGCCTCCGGGGATTGGGGCCGGGAGAAGAAGCGGGCCGTGGGGCTATGCTCGCGCACCCGCCCCCCTTCCAGGAAGACCACCTCGTCGGCCAGGCGCATGGCCTGGGCCAGGTTGTGGGTGGTCATGACCACCCGGGCCCCGTCGGTGCGGATCTCGCGCACGATGCCCTCCACCGCCTCGGTGGCGGTGGGGTCCAGGGCCGCGGTGGGCTCGTCCAGGAGCAGGAGCCGAGGTCGCACCACCCAGGCCCGGGCCAGGGCCAGGCGCTGGCGCTCCCCCCCGGAGAGGTGCCGGGCGCTGTCTCGGGCACGGTGCCCCAGCCCCACCCGGGCCAGGACCTCCAGGGTGCGCCGCCGCATCTCGGCCCGCGCCAGCCCCAGGGGCCGCAGCCCCAGGGCCACGTTGTGGGCCACGCTGGTGCGTAGCAGCAGGGGGTGCTGGAACACCATGGCGATCCGCCCCGGCGGCGCGGCCTCCTGGCCCCAGCCGATGCGTCCCCCCTGGGGCCGCTCCAGGCCCGCCAGCAGGCGCAGCAGCAGGGTCTTGCCCGCCCCGTTGGGGCCCAGCACCAGGGTGATGCCCTCGCCGTCCAGGGTCAGGTCGATGCCCTGCAGGACCGCCCGGCCACCGGGCAGGTAGCATACCTGGTCCAGGCGGATGGGGAGCACCCTCAGCCGTACCTACGCATGGCCCACTGCCGCAGGCCGAAGGCCAGGGCGTTGAGGGCGATGACCACCGAGATCAGCACCAGCCCCAGCGCAATGGAGAGCGGCAAATCGCCCTTGGCGGTCTCCAGGGCGATGGCGGTGGTCATGACCCGGGTGAAACCCTCGATGTTGCCGCCCACGATCATCACCGCGCCCACCTCGGACATGGCCCGCCCGAGCCCCGCCAGCACCGCCACCACCAGGGAGTAGCGGCAGTCGTGGAGCAGAGTCCGGACCGCCAGGGGGCGGCTGAAGCCCAGGGCGGTGAGCTCGGGGCGGTACTCCCGCCAGGCGTCCTCGATGGTCTGGCGGGCGAGGGCGGCGATCAGAGGCGTTACCAGCAGGGTCTGGGCGGTGACCATGGCGGTAGGGGAGTAGAGGAGCCCCAGGGACCCCAAGGGTCCCGAGCGGGAGAGGGCCAGATAGACGACGACCCCTAGCACCACGGGCGGCATCCCCATCATCCCGTTGAGGAGCACCGTGAGGGGGGTGCGGCCCGGGAACTCGGCCACCGCGAGCCAGGCCCCCAGGGGGAGCCCAATCAGGGACCCCAGGGCCGTGGCCCCCAGGCTCACCTGGAAGGAGAGCCAGACGATGGCCAGGACCTCCGGATCCAGCCGCGCCAGCAGGGAGAGCGCTTCGAGGAGGGTGGCGCCCACCGCCTCAACCGCCCCCCCGGTGGGTCGCCAGGTCCAGGCGGGCCAGAAGCCGCGCCCGATCCCCCGCCCCACCGCCGCTGCAGCGGATGCGGACCCCGAGGGTGGGCAGCCGCAAGCCGCCGATCACCCGATCAGGTCCCGGATGCAGGCTGATCTCCAGGCACAGCGCCCCCTGCTGGACCCGGTACTCCTGGGGGCCGCCCGCCACGGCGCCGGGAAAGGCGCTCTCCAGGCCCCGGGCAAGCTCCTCCACCGAGGCGGACATCTCCCGCTCCAGCAGCTCGACGCCTTCATCCGCCTGCATGGGGACCCCGGCGGCGAGCCGCCCCCCTGGATGGCCGAGCCCCACCCTCGCTCAGCCGCCGGCGATGGGTGGCCAGACCGCGAGCTGGTCCCCCGGCTCCAGGCGGTGGAGGGGACGAGCGCCCGGGGGGATGAAGACCCCGTTGACCAGCACCAGATGCACCAGGCGCTCGGGGAGGTGCTGACGGTTCAGGACGGCTTGCACCGTGTCCGAGGGATCGATCTCCAGATCCACCCGGTTGTCGTGGCTGCCGTGGGGGAGGTAGTCCCCAAGGGTGGCGAAGAGCTTGAGGGTGATGCGCATCGCCACCCCTCGGCAGGCTTCAATGGAGCCCCGCGATGGGCCCCAGCACCACAGGGTGCTGGCTGCAGGCCATGTGGGCCTCGGGGAAGCGCAGGGGCGCCTCCTTGAGGACCTGCTTCCAGCGCCCCAGGGGGGTCTTGTTCTGGATCAGGCCCCGCAGGACCCCCACGTGCTGAGTCAGACCGAGGGATGTGGCCCCGATGAGGACGTCGCCCCGGAACTGGAGGCTGAGGTAGCGGTAGTGCTCCTCGTCCACCAGCTCCACGCCATCGGACCCCTCGCCCCCCCACCACTGGCCGAAGGAGGAGGAGATGAGCCCGAGGCTGTCCAGGACGTTGATGGCCAGGACCCCCGGCAGGCGCACGTCCTGCCCCGCCATGTTGAGGGCCGCCACCCGCGCCTGATCCGCGGCGTTGGGCTGGATGGCGGAGACCAGGTGGGCCCCGGTGAAGATGTCCGGCGCCTCGGCCACGTCACCGGCGGCGAAGATGCCCGGCACGGAGGTCTCCAGGCGGTCGTTCACCAGCACCCCCTTGGCCACATGGACGGGGGTGGCCTCCAGGAAACCCACGTTGGGGGTCACTCCGGCGGAGACGATCAGGAGGTCGCACTCGAGGCTGACGCCGGTGTTGAGATGCACCCGCAGGGGCCCGTCGCCGGCGGGGCTGCTCGGTGCCAAGCGCTCCCGCAGGGCGTGGAGGGCGCCCAAAATCCCCGAGCTCGGGGGCGAGCCGGCCTGCTCCACCCGATCCACGCCGGCCTGCGTGATCACCCGGATGCCCTTGGCCTCCACCCAGCGGCGGATCAGATTGCCGGCCTTGGGGGTCATCATGCGCGGGACCAGGCGGTCGCCCAGCTCCACCACGGTGAGCTCCACCCCCCGGGCCGCCAGGGACTCCATGATGATGCAGCCGATGAAGCCGGCCCCGAGCTGGACCACCCGGCTCCCCGGTACCGCGTAGCGGGCGATGGCCCGGGCGTCCTCCAGGGTCCAGCAGGTCAGGACCCGGGGCAGATCGATGCCGGGGATGGGGGGACGGATGGGGTGGGCCCCGGTGGCGATGAGCAGCCGATCATAGGACTCGCGGCTGCCGTCGTCGAACAGGACGTCCCGCTGGTCGGTGTGCAGGGCCACGGCGCGGCCGTGCCGGCTACGAATACCCAGGCCCAGATAGTGTCCCGGGTCCTTGCGCAGATAGGTCCCCGCCTCGTCGATCTGGCCCTCGAGAAGATAGGGGATGGCCATGCGGGAATAAGGTGGCACGTCCTCGCAGCCGGTGAGGACGATCTCGGCGGTGGGATCCGCGCGGCGCAGGGTCTCCGCCGCCAGGACCCCGGCGGGGCCATTGCCCAGGATGAGGTGCTTCATGGGTTCGACTCCCGGATGCTCGGATTGGGGTTCGGGTCTGGGGATAGGACCGGCGTCTTCCAGAGACCTCCCTGGAAGACGCCGGTCGCGCGGGGCGCCGTACCTAGCCCGGGGGGCTCAGAGCCCCAGTCGCTGCAGGGTCTCGGTCTTGGGCACCCCCTCCGCGTCCCAGCCCCGCAGCTCGTAGTACTCGGGCAGCATGACGTCGAGGCCGTTGACCAGGCCCTTGGCGGGACCGGTCTTGGCCGGCTCGGTCTTGAGCCTCGGCGGCAGGTCGTCGTCCTTCTTGGTGAGGCCGGCGGCCAGGTTGAACTGCTTCTCCATGTTCCAGATGCGCTCCCCGACCTCGTTGAGGCGCTCCAGGGACCAGTCGCCCTCGCAGGCGGCCTGGATCTGGGGCTGGATGTCCGCCAGGCCCCAGGCGAAGCTGGTGAAGATGCAGAGCCCCGAGGCGTCGAAGGCCGCGGTGGCGTCCTGGAAGGCCTTGACCAGCCCCGCCTTGCCCTCGGTGACCAGGGGGTCGGTCTTGAAGGGGATCCCCAGGACCTCGGAGGCCACGGTATAGCCCCGCAGATGGCAGGCCCCGCGGTTCGAGGTCGCGTAGGCGAGTCCCATGCCCTGGATGCCGCGGGAGTCGTAGGCGGGGAACTCCTGGCCCTTGACGGTCATGGACAGCTCGGGCCGGCCGTAGCGGGTGCAGAGGCGCCTGGACCCCTCCCCCAGCTCCCGACCGAAGCCCTCGCCCCGGGCGGTCATCTCCGCGAGGGTCACCAGGGCCTGGGCCGAGCCGAAGGGGGCCTCGAGTCCGATCTGCTCCTTGGTGAGGATCCCGAGCTCATAGAGCTCCATGGCCGCGCCCACCGTGGCCCCGAAGGAGATGGGGTCCATCCCCTGCTCGTTGCAGATGAGATTGGCGTATTGGAGGGCCTCCAGGTCCCCCACCCCGTTGGCCGCCCCCAGGGCCCAGGCCGCCTCGTATTCCAGGCCGCCGGAGGCGCCCCAGTACTCGGGCTTGGTGACCACCGAGAAGTGGGTCTCGTCGATCTTCGAGATGCGCCCGCAGGCGATGGTGCAGCCGAAGCAGGCGGCGTTGGTCACCAGATGCGGCTTGCCGTCGCTCGCGCGCGGCTCGTGCATCGCCTCGCCCGAGATCTTCCCGGCCTCCTCGAACTGAACGTCACGGTGGTTGCGGGTGGGCAGGGCCCCGATCTCGTTGATGACGTTCATCAGGACCTGGGTCCCGTACTTGGGCAGGCCAGCGCCGGTGACGGCGTTCGCCGCCAGGATCTGCTTCTTCTCCGCCGTGACCTTGAGGAACTCCGGGAAGTCGCGGAGGGTGCCGAGCCCCTTGGTCCCGCGGACGGCCACCGCCTTGAGGTTCTTGGAGCCCATCACGGCCCCCACCCCCGAGCGTCCCGCCGCCCGGTGCAGGTCGTTGACCACGCAGGCGTAGAGGACGCCGTTCTCGCCGGCCTGGCCGATGGAGGAGATGCGGATCTGGGGGTCCTGATGGGTGGCCCTGATGGTCTCCTCCGTCACCCAGGTGCTCTTGCCCCAGAGGTGGGCGGCGTCACGCAGCTCCGCCTCGTCGTTCTCCAGGTAGAGGTAGACCGGCTTGGGGGAGCGACCCTCGAAGATGATCAGGTCCCAGCCGGCGAACTTCATCTCCGCCCCGAAGAAGCCCCCGGAGTTGGAGCAGGCGATGGCCCCGGTGAGGGGTCCCTTGGTGATGACGGTGTAACGCCCGCCGGTGGAGGCCAGGGTGCCGGTCAGGGGTCCGGTGGCCATGATGAGCTTGTTGGCCGGGGAGAGGGGGTCGACCTTGGGGTCGATCTCCTCCACCAGGTACTTGCTGGCGAGCCCGCGGGAGCCGAGGTAGTCGAACGCCCAGTCCATGTTCAGGGGCTCGGGGGTGCAGGTGCCCTCGGTGAGGTTGACGCGCAGGATCTGACGGTTCCAGGCCATGAGTCTTCTCCTCCTCAAAGGGTGGCGGCGTTGGCGCGCTGGGCCCAGGCCCGCATGCGCTCCAGTCCGGTCCAGTCGGCGTCCACGTAGGTGATGGCCGCCGTGGGACAGGCCGTGACGCAGGCCGGGTCGCCGTCGCAGAGGTCGCACTTCTGGACCTTGCCGACGTCGCTCATGTAGTTGATGGTGCCGAAGGGGCAGGCGATGGTGCAGACCTTGCAGCCCACGCAGGTGGCCTCCAGGACCACCTTGGCGCCGGTGGCCCCATCCAGGCGGATGGCGTCCACCGGGCAGGCGTGCATGCACCAGGCGTCGCTGCACTGGGTGCAGGTATAGGGCACCTTGCGCCCCTCGTGCTCGAAGTTGAAGACCTTGATCCTCGACTTCGACGGGTTGATGGACTGCGTATGGGTGTAGGAGCACGCCATCTCGCATTGCAGGCAACCCGTACACTTCACCGGGTCGATAAAGAGCGACTTCTGCATGGATCCCCCTCGCGGTTTTGGTGGCGGGACAGGCCGGCAGCCTCTTTGGGCCATTTCTTACCGGTACGCTTCGCGAGTATTGCGCAACTTGGCCTCGGCTGCCAGGGTGGGCTCGGTGCAAGACGAGCGGGGGCGCAGATTTCACCGCCCCTGGCGGCCGTCCCGATGGGCGCTACAATCCGGATTGCCGTCCCGCCGGGCGGGAGGAGGTGGAGCATGTCGCAGAATCTTCGGGCCCTGTGCGCCCGCAAGGGGGTGGAAGGGGGCCTGCTGCAGGCCCTGGAGGGGGCGGCGGCCGGGTCGGGGACGCCTCCCGAGGCGGAACTGCGCCGGCTCGCCGGGGACTTCCGTCTCTCCGCCGCTGCCGTGCTCGGCACCGCATCCTTCTACGACTTGCTCGCCCCCGGCCACCGGGGCGTGCGGGGCCATGTCTGCTCCGGCACCGCCTGCCTACTGGCGGGCCGGCAGGGGGAGGCGCGGGAGCGGCTGCGTCAGACCCTCAGGGAGGATGAGATCGGGGCCATGGCCTGCCTCGGCCGCTGCTTTCGGGGCGGGGCCTTCGAGGTCGATGGGCGCCAGTACGATGCCGCCGACCTGGATGGTCACCCCTCGGCCGCCGAGCCGATCCCCTTTCATTCGGCCGCGACCCCATCGGTATTCGCACCCCTGGATGAAGATCCCCTGGACGACTACCGTTGGGCCCTGCGCCCCCCGGGGGACGTCCGCGCCGAGCTGGAAGCCTCGCGCCTGCGGGGTCGGGGCGGCGCGGGCTTCCCCCTGGCCCGCAAGCTCGCGGCCTGCGTCGAGGCGGTGGGGGATGTGAAGTACGTCGTCTGCAACGCCGACGAGGGGGACCCCGGTGCCTTCTCCGATCGCTGGCTGCTCGAGGAGCACCCGCACCGGGTCATGGCCGGGATGCTGGCCACCGGGCTCGCGGTCGGCGCCCGCACGGGCGTGCTCTACGTCCGCGCCGAGTACCCCGGGGCCAGCGCGCGGGTCAGGGAGGCCATCGACGCCTTCCATGCCAGCGCCATCGCCCAGGAGACCGGCTTCCGCTTCGTGCTGGTGCGGGGTGCGGGGTCCTACGTCTGCGGCGAGGAGACGGCGCTGCTCAACTCCATCGAGGGTCTGCGCCCGGAGGTGCGGGTCCGGCCGCCCTACCCGGCCCAGCAGGGCCTGTTCGGCCGGCCGACCCTGGTCAGCAACGTGGAGACCTTCGCCTGCGTGCCCTGGATCCTGCGCCACAGCGGCACCGCCTTCGCGGCGATTGGGACGGCCGAGAGCACGGGCACCAAGCTGGTCTGTCTCGATCACTGCTTCCAGCGGCCGGGGGTCTACGAGGTCCCCCTGGGCCTGCCCCTCGATGCCCTGCTCTACGAGTTGGGGGGCGGCTTCCGGCGACCCGTCAAGGCCCTGCAGATCGGCGGCCCCCTGGGCGGGGTGGTCCCCTTGGGTCTCACCAGCGGGCTCAGCCTCGATTTCGAGTCCTTCGCCGGGGAGGGCTTCCTGCTCGGCCACGCCAGCGTCCTCGCCATCCCGGCCGACTTCCCCCTGGGGGACTTTCTGGCCCACCTGTTCGAGTTCGCGAGCCACGAGTCCTGCGGCAAGTGCTTCCCTTGCCGCCTCGGCACGCACCGCGGCCACCAGTGGCTGCGCGATGCGACCCCCGAGCGGCCGATCGACGCCGAGGCCTTCGCCGACCTGCTCGAGACTCTGGAGCTCGGCGCCCTCTGCGCCCTGGGCGGTGGGCTGCCGCTGCCGGTGCGCAATCTACTGAGGCACTTCGGCGAGGAGCTGCGACCCCTGTTTCGCGGAGGGCCGCCGGCATGAGCGACCAGGCCTGGATCGACGGGATCCCCTATCCCCTGGCGGAGGGCGAGACCCTCTACGACTTCGTGACCCGCCATCGCGGCCGGGACAGCATCCCCGTGCTCTGCCATGAGGCGGCCCTCCAGCCCTTCGGCGCCTGTCGGCTGTGCAGCGTCGAGGTCGCCCAGACGGCGGATGGGCCGCGCCGCATGGTCGCCTCCTGCCATTCCCCCGCGAGCCCGGGACAACACATCCACACCGACAGCCCGCGGGTGCGGCGACTGCGCCGGACCCTGCTGGAGCTGGTTCTGAGCGGCTACCCGGAGGCCGAGCAGGCGCCCCCGCCGGGGCTCCACCCCACGGAATTCCAGGCCCTGCTGGCGCGCTACGGCGTCACCGGCTCCCGCTTCGGCCGTCACGCCCTCGCCACCCCAGTGGATCGCAGCCACCCATACCTCCGTTTCGACCCGGTCCAGTGCATCCACTGCCATCGCTGCATCCGCGCCTGCGACGAGGTGCAGGGCAGCCTGGTGCTCGCCATGCACGGCCGCGGCCACCAGAGCCGGGTGATCCGCTCCCTGGATCAGGACTTCGCGAGCTCCGATTGCGTCGCCTGCGGGCGCTGCGTCCAGAGCTGCCCCACCAACGCGCTCAGCGACCGCTACCAGGCCAAGACCCTGATCGCGGAGCGGACGGTGCGCACCACCTGTACCTACTGCGGGGTGGGCTGCAACCTGGAGGTGCTGGTGAAGTTCGGCGAGATCCGCGCCATCCGCGGCGCGGAGGGTGCGGTGAATCAGGGTCACACCTGTGTCAAGGGCCGCTACGCCTTCGAGTACTACCGCCACCCCGAGCGGCTGCGCACCCCTCTGATCCGCGAAAACGGGGCGCTGCGCGAGGCGAGCTGGGAGGAGTCCCTGGACCTGATCGCCCGCCGCTTCCGCGAGATCCGCGCCGCCCAGGGCCCCGACGCCATCGCCGGCATCTCCTCGGCCCGCTGCACCAACGAGGAGAACTACCTGATGCAGAAGCTGATGCGGGCGGTGGTGGGCACCAACAACATCGACGGCTGCGCCCGGGTCTGCCACGCCCCCACGGCCTTCGGGATGCAGCAGACCTTCGGCACCGGCGCCGCCACCAACTCCATCGACGAGATCCCCCTCGCGGACTGCCTGCTGGTCATCGGCGCCAACCCCAACGAGGCCCACCCGGTCACCGGCTCCAAGATCAAGCAGCGGGCCATGCAGGGGGTGCCGCTGATCCTGATCGACCCGCGCGCCATCGAGCTGGCCCCCTACGCCGCGGTCCATCTGCAACCAAGGCCCGGCACCAACCTGGCCCTGCTCAACCTCTTCGCGCGGGAGCTGATCGAGCTGGGGCTGGTGAACCAGGACTTCATCGCCCGGCGTACCGAGGGGTTCGAGGACTTCCGCGCGGCGCTGCTCGCGGAGGACCCCGATCAGCTCGCCGCGATCTGCGGCTGCGATCGGGCCGCGGTGCGGGAGGCGGCGCGGCTCTACAGCGGTGCCCAGCGCGCCATGGCCTTCCACGGCCTGGGGGTGACCGAGCACTACCAGGGCAGCAAGGCGGTCATGCTGCTCACGGCCCTCGCCCTGATGACCGGCCAGGTGGGCCGGCCCGGCACCGGCATCAACCCCCTGCGGGGCCAGAACAACGTCCAGGGCGCCGCCGACATGGGGGTCCAGCCCCACCAGGGGGCCGGTTACCTCGACGTGCGCGACCCCGAGGTGCGCGCCCACTACGCCCGCGTCTACGGCCGCGAGGTCCCTGGCGAGGTGGGGCTGCGCATCCCGGAGATGTTCGCCGCCGCCCGGGCGGGGAGGCTCAAGGCCCTGTGGGTGATGGGCGAGGACCTGTTGCAGACCGATCCCAACTCCTGCGAGGTCCGCTACTCCCTCTCGCTCCTGGACTTCCTGGTGGTGCAGGAGCTGTTCATGACCGAGACCGCGGCCATCGCCGATGTGGTCCTGCCCGCCTCGTCCCACTTCGAGAAGTCCGGCACCTTCACCAACGGCGAGCGGCGCATCCAGCGCGTCAACCGCGTCATCCAGCCCCTGGAAGGCACGATGCCGGACGGCCAGATCCTGGTCGAGGTGATGCGCCGCCTCGGCTACCCCCAGCCGGACTACGACCCGGCGGCGCTCCTGGAGGAGATCGCCCAGGCGGTGCCCTTCTTCGCCGGGGTGCGCTGGGATCGACTGGGCGAGGCCGGCCTCCAGTGGCCGGTGCTGCCTGATGGCACCGACACCCAGATCCTCCACCGCGACCAGTTCAAGCGCGGCAGGGGGCGGTTCCTGCACTTCCCCTTCGTGGAGACCCCGGAGCTGGCGGACGGGCACCCCGACTACCCTTACATCCTCACCACTGGTCGGGTGCTCGCCCACTACAACTGCGGCACGATGACCCGGCGCACCCCCAACCGTGAGCTGGTGGACCGGGACCTGCTGCTGATCCACCCCGAGGACGCCGCCGCCCAGGGCATCGCCGATGGGGACCGGGTGGAGGTGCGCTCGCGGCGCGGCGCCACGCGCCTGAGCGCCCACCTCAGCGAGCAGGTGCGGCCGGGGGTGCTCTTCACCACCTTCCACTTCCCGGAGGTGGCCATCAACCACCTCACCAGCGGCATCTTCGACCAGGACAGCATGACCCCCGAGTACAAAGTGGTGGCGGTGGACATCGCGCGTGTGGGTTGAGGCGCGACCGGCTCTTACGAAAGGGTCGGGCTCCTTGGACAACTTGCGTCCCACCGCAAGCGGCAGGGGTTGACCTCCGACCGGGATCTGCTAAGCGAGGTAGGGTACGCATCGCGTAGCTTTCCTAGAACCTGTGGTCCACCGGCGAGCTCTGGAAAGGGTATGCGGTGCATACCTACGGGGCTACCGGGCTTTCATGCCCTCCAGCCGGTCGGTGGCGGCCTCCAGGACCTCGTCCACGCCGAGGTTGTGCCAGCAGCGGCGGTCCAGGGGACAGCGCTGGCGGTAACAGGGACTGCAGGGGGCGGGTCGGAACAGGGGCGTGGCAACCTCGCTGAGGGGGCCCGTGTGGGCGGGGTCGGTCGATCCAAAGAGGGCGACCTGGGGCACCCCCAGGGCGGCGGCCAGGTGCATGGGTCCCGAGTCCGCTGCCAGGAGCAGCCGACAGCGGGCGATGAGGCCGAGGGTGCGCCCGAGATCGGCCTCGCCGCTGAGCACGACCCCTTCGGTCCGCATGGCCCCCCGGACCTCCTCGGCAAGCACACCATCCGGCCCCCACCCCAGGATGAGGGTGCGAAGGCCCAGCCGCCCTGCGAGGCCGTCGGCCACCGCGGCGTAGCGCTCGGGCAGCCAGTTGCGGGCGGTCTCTTCCTGGGTGCCGGGGTCGATGAGCAGAAAGGTCTCTTTGGCGCCGATACCAGCGGCCCGGAGCAGGGCATGGGCCGCGGCCGCATCCACCGCGGCAGTGGGCAGACGCGCCCCTTCCCAGAGGTCCCCTTGGGGCTCGTTCGGCGGAACCAGGCCGCTGCGCCAGAGAAGCTGCAAATACCGGTAGGCCTGATGTCGGGAACCCTGCGGCGCCTCCCGGGGCCAGAGTCGCCGCAGCAGGGGGTGCAGCCGCATGCCGGGTTGGACAGGCCGCCAGGGGACCCCCTGGGTGAGAAGTGGTCCCCGCCCGCGCACGGCGTAGCCGACCCGCACGGGGATCCCCGCCAGATAGAGCAGCAGTGCCGCGTCGAATCCCTGTTGCAACAGGACGGCGACGTCAAAGGCCCGTTCCCGCAGGCTGCGGGCGAGGGGCAAAAGGGCGGCGGCGCGCAGACGCGGCCCCAGGTGGGGGGTGACCCAGGTATCCGGAAGCACCATGACCTCGTCCGCCAGCTCCCGGCCGGCGAAGAGTCGGGCGGTCCAGCCGCGTGTCAGGATCCCGATCCGGGCCCCTGGGTGCCGATGGCGCAGGGCCCTCAGGGCCGGAAGGGCCATGACGCAGTCGCCGATCCAGTTGGGGACCCGCACCAGGATCCGGCCGGGGGAGGCTGGCTGGCTCCCCGTGCAGCGGGCGGCATCGAGGGTGTCGCCGGAGACTGAATCGGCCGTCGTCACGGAGTAGGAGCGCGACTGGCCCCAACAAGGGGTCCCCGTTGGCGCCCTGCAGAGATCCTCGGGGAAAGGCCCGCCGGGAACCAGGGGGGAGCCCCCATCGGGTCAGAACGTCACGGCGACCTGGGCGCCGAGGACAGCGGTCCCCGGCGACGGGTAACCGTTCACCCGGAGAAGATACTGCGCATCGATCAGGAAGTTGACCGCCCCATTGAGGCTGTACTGATAAGCAAGCTCCAGGGCCAGAGCGTCCCGGGCGGGGGGCTGATACTGGTTGCTGGGCCTGCCGTAGTAACAGGCGATCGAGGCGACATCGTTGGGCCGACTGGGCAGGGGTCCCTGGTAGCTGGCCCCGCCGGCGGCGAAGGACGGCAGCGGGTTGATCGCTTGCTTGCCGCTGTAGCTGACCGTGCCCCATAGGGTGAGGCCTTGGGCGCTGCCTTTCCCGGCCCAGCCGCTGATCTGCTGCTGTCCCATCAGGTAGACACCCCAGTTGCCACGCTCGGTCTCCGCGGTCTCCGCGATGTTTGGAAAGCTGTTGCCGTCCCAGAAGGCGCCCAGGCTGTATTGGCCCGGCAGGCCCCTATCCTGCGGCCCCTGATTGCGGAGCCAGTTGAGCTGCGCCATCGTGAGAGCACCGCGGTTGCCGGACCGCCAGTGCCAGTCGAGGCCGTGGTCCTTGCCCGCGGCCGAGCTGGGGCTGTTGTTGTAGACGCCGACGGCCCCCTGCCACCGGGGTGAAAAGGAGTAGAGTGCCTGCACGCCCCACTCGTAGCCGGGCGGTGGCGGCGTGAAGGGTGGTTCGTTCAGCTCGAGGGCGCGGGGGTTCCCGTTGATGGCGGCGCTGCTGTAATTGGCGAAGACGGGGAGGGTCGCGAGGGTCGCCCCCGGTCCGAGCCGGCCCGCGGCGATCGACAGATCACCCTCGGCGAACTTCTGCTCCAGGTAGAGTTGACCCAACCAGAACCCGTTGCCGACGAGCTCGGCACTCGCGGGGAAGAGGTTGGTGAAGACGACTGAATCGACGTTCGACGCCTGCGTCCACCAGAGGTCGAGGTAGGCGGACAGCCCCTCCAGGGCCCCGAGCTTCCCGATGTCCAGATTCACCGCGGCGTGCAGCCCCCCGCCATAGCTGCCCTCGCGGGGGGGATTGCTGCTGTTTCCAAAGTAGGCGCCGGTGTAGCTGATGGTGGGGGTAATGCCCAGCCCCGCGAGCTCCTGGCGCAGGTGGTTCCAATCCCCAAAGAGGGTGCGCTCGAAGTCCGGCTCGAGGCCGTGGCACTCGAAGTGGCGGTGGTTGGGGTCCTGCGGTCGGGGGCAGCGTAGAGCCAAGCCAGCGGTGCCCCTGACCCTGTCCACCTCAGGCTCTTCCGCCCAAGCGGTCCCGGCTGGGAGGGCGAGCAAGAGGACTATGGCCGGCAGCGCCTGACCGGCGCCGGCCGTCGCTTCGCCCCACGGAGCCACAGCCTGATCCTGCGTCTAGCCCGAGGGGAGGGGAGGGCGCCTCGTACCGCCCCCGCAGGCTCAGCGCGACACGAGCACAAACCCCCAGGTGCCCAGGAGGTAGATGATCAGTGCCCCCCAGGAGTCAGCGCCCAGCCCCCCATAACGCCTGGGTTTGCGCAGCAGGATGCCCGCCACGTACAAGGCCGTCATCACCAGCCCAATCATCCCGATCCAGGCATTGGCATGTCCCTCGTGGGGCAGGACCGGCTGTTTGGCCAGCAGGTCGGCGATCACAAAGAGGATGAGCTGAAACGCGTTGCCGCCGAAGATGTCGCCGAAGACCAGGGTGTAGCGCTTCAGTTGCACCCCGGTGATGGCGGTGCTGATCTCCGGCAGGGCCGACGCCAGTGCCAGCACCGTGGCGCCGAACAGTACGCCGTTGATGCCCAGCTTGTCGGCCAGAGCATCGCCACTCTGCTCGAGCACCACCCCCGCCACCAGGGTGACCAGGGATGTCGCCAGGAAGATGGTCAGGTTCTTGGCGGTGCTTGCGTTCCCTAAGTCGTCACCCGCATCCGGCCTGTCGCCGGCTGGGGCCGCGGACGGGATCGCGACGTCGGAGGCTACCACCAGGTCCATGTCCTTGCGGTCCCGGCAGCGTCCCAGCGCCAACATGCCCCCCAGCCAGACGACGAAGATGGCGATGCTTCCCACCCCCAAGGGACCGACCGCCGCGGTGCTGGGTAACAGGCCGCTCATCACGGTGATACCGACCACGGCGATGACCAGCACCCCTTCCAGGGCGGGTACCAGCGAGGCGGAAGCGGTGGAAATCGGCAGTGAGCCGCGCATGAAACGGTCGGCAATCACCAGCACCAGGGTCTGGACCGCTACCCCACCGATCAGGTTGCCAGCAGCTATATCCAGATGGCCGCTCGTGGCAGCGGAGATGGTGATTGCCAGCTCCGGAAGGCTACCGGTGATCGACAGCAGGACCATGCCGCCGATGGTCTCGCCAAGGCCAAAGCGATCGTCGATCACATCCGTGGCCTTCGCCAGCCATACCCCGGCGATCCAGGTCGCGATAGCCCCACCGCAAAAAAGCGCCAATAGTGCAGGGACTCCTAGACCGGTCATGATGTTCTCCCAAAGGCAATGGTGGTTGGTGTGATGTTCGTCCCTTTGGGTCTATCGGGGGGGCGGTTCAGTTGACGCGCAAGACCCGCTCGATGCTCTCCCTTGACACACAGTATCAGTCAGGCTCGTTTCCAAGGATCCGCTGGGCCTTCAGTGTGCGCACACTCTCCCCGGGTATCCCGGCAATGAGGACGCCCCCGGGAGACAGGCAAGGTGTCGCGCTTCGTCCAGACGCTGGCGGAGGCTTTCCGCCGTCACCTCGGCCCAGCCGAGTTGATCGCCAAAATACTTGGCCCACGCGAATTCAATGAAATACACCTGTGTGGGCTTGTCGAAAAAGTGCTCATTCTCAGCAAACCCGGCGAGGGACCGGTAGGGGTAGTCTGGCAGATCCTTGACCTCGGGTGGCAGGTCGGCCGGGTCGCGTGGATTACCCCGCTCATCGAACAGCCATGCCCAGTGTGCCTGGCGCATGCTGTCCCAGAAGTGATCGGACTGCTCAACCCGCCCCACGACGTGCACCGGCATGCGCCTTTCACCCATGTCCCACAAGGCTCGCGTCAAGTGATGGCGATCAACCAGCCAGAATCGACCCTCAGGGCCGATAACGACGGCGATCCGCTTTTTCGATACCTGGTGCCTCCGAGCCTCCGGGGTCAGCTTCTCAAGTGCCTCCCTCTCCGCAGCGACCTCCAGCAGCCCCACCCCAAACTGGGTCGGGCGGAGACTGGAGAGTTCGGCTTCGCAGATATCCCCTGTGGCCTGGCTCGCGGTGCAGGGAGTAATCCATGGATCGGCCCCAACCCTGCTGGCCAGCACAGAGGCGAGAAGGACCAGTGCAACCCGTATGGGACTACTCATAGCGGTATCCCAATGGAACGTGCCTCGCCAGTCGCTGCCGCAACACAGGGGGTCTGACGCTCTGATTCATCTGCTCCTAGACCGTTGGCCGAAAGGGGTAGGGTTTCCATGAAGCCGCACCCAAAGGCCTCAAGCGCCCTTATGGGGATAGAGAGCGAGCTCCTGAGCTACATTCGGGTCCTGCTCCGCCAATTCTGCGAGTAACCCTTCGTCGGAGAGGTCGAGCGGCCGGGAATGCTCCCAGTCGTGATTCACCACCTGGTGTAGTCGCTTGGCGACATGCTCGTCGTGGACCTCTATGGCGAGCTCTCGCCGGCTGTCGAAGCTACCCGGAGCGAGGTTGATGGAACCGATGACTACCCGGCGGTGGTCTGCGAACATCATCTTGGCGTGGAGTTTGAGTCCCACGAGCTTGTGCACCTTGGCCCCCAGGTCATGGAGGATGCGCAGGCCCTCGACCCCTTCGACCAATTTGCCCGCCTTGAGGGTATGGACCGGGCGCGCCAGGATGTGGAGCTTCACACCGCGACGGACGGCACGCACCAGCCGCTCGATGATGACCTCGTCCTGGTAGCGCTCGTTCTGCAGGAACAGCGACTCCTCCGCCTGGTCGATGAAGCGAGCCACTCGGTTGCGGCCGTTGATGTTGCACCAGATCAGGTGGGAATCCTCGCCGGGCTCGAAGGGCACCCGGTCCCAGTCCGCATCGAAGCACTGGGCCACCTCTTCCACCTCGTGTCGGTGGGATGTCACCACCGCGTAGTCCCGTGTCTCGGTGAAGTTCCTGGTCTCCCAGTTCAGGGAGTGAATGAAGGCCGTCTCATCGTCCACCACCATGGACTTCTCGTGGGTGACGTCAATCGCGGGATTGGTGTCGGCCACCGCCACACCCGCGTCCGTCAGCAGGGCGCGGGTCTCCTCGTTCTCGGGCTCGCCGCTGCGGCGTGCCGGATTGAGCATCACTCGGACCGCGACACCGCGTCGATGGGCGGCAACCATCGCTTCGAGCAGGTCGGGCTCGGAGAACAGAAACATCTTGATCCGGAGCGACTTCGCGGCACCCATCACCGCGTCCAAGATGGGTTTGGACGTGTCGTCGGGCATGACAAGCAGGGAGCGGGAAGACATGCGATCTCCTTCGTCAGTGGTTCTCAGCCGGAGCTGCGCCGACCTGGACACGATAGAGCTCGGCGTAGGTACCGCCCCGCGCCACCAGTTGCTCATGGGTGCCCTCTTCGGCCACTACACCCTCCTTCAGCACGAGGATCTTGTCGGCGTCGCGGATGGTGCTGAGCCGGTGGGCGATGGTGATTACGGTGCGCCCCTTCATCAGTCTTTGGAGGGCCTCCATCACCAGCTTTTCCGATTCGGTATCCAGCGCCGCAGTCGGCTCGTCGAGGATGAGGATCGGGGCATTGCGGACGATTGCGCGCGCTATCCCGATGCGCTGGCGCTGGCCGCCCGAGAGCGTCAGGCCCCGCTCCCCCACCATCGTGTCATAGCCAGCGGGCATCTTGGCGATGAACTCGTCGGCGTTGGCAAGGCGCGCCGCTTCGGCGATCTCCTCCTCGGTCGCGGAGGGGCGGCCGTAGGCGATGTTCTCCCGCACCGTACCATGGAACAGCACCGTGTCCTGCAGCACGAAAGCGATCTGGGCCCGTAGTGCGTGCAGCGCGTAGTCCCGCACATCCACGCCGTCGATGCGCACAGAGCCCCCCGCCGGGTCATAGAACCTGGGGATCATGCTGACGATGGTGGACTTGCCCCCGCCGGTCGGGCCCACCACGCCCACGAATTGCCCGGGGGCGATCTTGGCGTTCACGTCCCGGAGCACCGGTGCCTGGGGATCGTAGGCGAAGGCCACGTGCTCGAAACTGATCTCGCCCCGCAGCCGGCCCGGGGTGCGGGCCTCGGGCTTCTCGGGCAGGACCTCGTCGGTGTCAAGGATCGCCTGGATGCGCTCGATCGCCACCGCGGTTTGAGCGACGCTGTTACTCATCTTCGCCAGGTCCTGCACCGGCTTGAAGAACTTGCCCAGGTAGGACAGGAACACCGTGAGTGAGCCGATGGTCATCACATCGGCCAGCACCAGGGCGGACCCACGCCAGAGCACGTAGCCGGTGCACAGCGCCACTACCACGGCGACGGTGGGGGAGATGACCGATTTCACCCTGCGGGCGGCCAGCGCCGCCTCCACGGTCGCGCGACTCACCTCCTGGAGGCGTGCCTCCTCGGCATCCTGCCTCCCGTAGGCCTTGACCACCCGGATCGACTCGAGCCCTTGCTGCACGACGGCGAGGATGCCGCTTTGCTGTTCACGGACTTCCTTGGTTGCCTGTTTGACGGCACGGTTGACACGCGCCACGAACAGCAGGAGGAAGGGCGTCGCTATGACGGCAATCAGGGCGAAGTCCCAGTTCATCCAGAACATCACCCCGAGCATGCCGAGGATGGTCAAGAGGTCCACCAGGATGCCGAGCGTTCCCGAAGAAGCGAAGCTTTGGACGGTGGAGACGTCGGTGGTGATGGTGGACAGGATGGCCCCGGTCCGGTGGGTATCGTAGTAGCCGAGCGAGAGCCGCTGCAGGTGATCGTAGGTGCGCTTGCGGAGATCGTAGGCGACCCACTGGGCGACGCTTTCGGTGTAGTAATTCTCGATGTAGCCCGCTACCGCGTTAAGGACGGCGATGATCACCACGCCCAAGGCGGCGATGGCCGCATACTCCATCTTGCCACCGTCGATATGGAGAAACCGCATCGCATCCAGCAGGTCCGGCGCCTTATGGCTGCCCACGACGTGGTCGAGCACGATCTTGAGGGGCCAGGGCGCCGCGATCGACATCAGGGTCTGGACCAGCATGGCCGCCAAGATGATCGCCAGCCAGCCGCGGTAGGGCCGCAGCAGATCGGCGACGAGGCGCATCTTGTTTCGGGCGAGCAAGTGCGCCTTTCCGGTTTCTTCTCTCTTCATCACTGCCAATACTCTCAGACCATCGCCGCGGGGCACCTGTCCCCCGGATCCCGAAAGGACTCTTGGTCTCTCCCCACCACCAGAGTTGGATCACCAGCCGGGTTCGTGGAGCGACTTCATAGGGACGCAGACCGGGGGAGCCGAAATCATGGGAAAGTGACTCCCAGCGGACGCGGCTCTGGTCGCAGGGTGCCCCTGCTTGCGTACCAGTAACGATGGGACCGGGGTTCTCTCGAGCAGGGTATGATCGAAACTACCCTTCGCTGTTGCTTCTGAGCCAACGGCCCAACTAAATCAAGCTAGCATATGGCCCTGCAATTGCAAGGTACCACTACTACCGGAGCTACTTGTGAACGCTATTGGGGTTAAGCGAGCAACGTCCCTGAGCGGCAGGAGGAGAGTGGTGATCGCCCCCAGTCGCGCCTTGGCATGGGTCCGGCGGACATACCAGCTCCGCCAGTCGTAGACCAGCCCCACCGCACGCGACGAGAGCGTGCATCGCTCCGTCTGTTTACCAACGAGGCTCACCATTTAGCTGACCCCGATCAATGGCACGATGAATTTTCTCGTGCCGCAACACGCTTCGTTCAGTC
>CAZFHV010000004.1:0-5270 GCA_964519095.1 uncultured Chromatiaceae bacterium
GCCGCCACCGTCGACCGGGCGGCGCGTGATCGGCGCCGGGAAGCCGGGGCCGCCGCCCTGCTGGCGCTGAGTGACGCCAAGCGCGAGGCGGCCGAGGCGCGGCTGTCCGTCGTGGCCGCGTTCAACTCCTACATAAAGGTGTCCCGGCTGAGCCTGGTGGCGGCGGCCGATGCCTTCGCCGCCGCCTACAACTTGGGCGAGGTCGAGGTTGCGGCCTCAGCGCGTGAGCTGTGCCCGTCCTTGAGCGGTCGCACCCTGCGGCGCTGGCGCGCCCAGTTGCACGCCCTTGGCGCCGCCGCCCTGGCGCCTCGCCACGGCAACCGCAAGGGCTCGGGGCTGATCGACCGCCAGCCGGAGCTCTACGAGCTGGCGGTGACCCTCATCAGCTCGCACCCGCATGGCAGCGCGGTGCATCTGCTACGCGGGCTGCGCGCCCGCTTCGCCGGCGAGCTGCCCCTTCCCAGTCTGCGCGCTGTCGAGCGCTGGATGGTGGGGTGGAAACGGGACAACGCGGCGCTGTACACCGCGATCCGCGACCCGGACGCCTGGAAGAATCGCCACATGCCGGCATTCGGGCGCAACGACGAGGATGTCGAGCGGCTCAACCAGCGCTGGGAACTGGACGGCTCACCCGCGGACCTGCTGCTGGCGGATGGCAAGCGCCACGCACTGGTGGCCTGCCTGGATCTGTACAGCCGCCGCGCGCTGTTGCACGTCACCCGCACCCAGACCGCCGCCGCCGTGGGCCACACCCTGCGCCGCGCCATCGTCGGCTGGGGGGTTCCCGAGGCGCTCAAGACAGACAACGGCTCCGACTACCGCTCCCAGCACCTCCAGCGCTTCACCTCCGCCCTAGACCTTCCCCAGACCTTCTCCGATCCCTTCTCCCCCTGGCAAAAGGGGGCGGTGGAGCGGCTGTTTCGCACCTTCGCCCACGACCTGGTGGAGCTGATGCCCGGCTACATCGGCCACAACGTCCCCGAGCGCCAGGCCATCGAGGCTAGGCGATCCTTCGCCGACCGCCTGATGAAGCGCGGGGGCGATGCGGTGGAGCTATCCCTCAGCGCCGATGAGCTGCAGAGCTTCTGCGACCGCTGGTGCGAGAGCATCTACCAGCACCAGGCCCATGCGGCGCTCGACGGACGCACCCCCTTCGAGGTGGCCGCCTCCTGGGCCGGAGAGATCCGCCAGGTGGCCGATCCCGAGGTGCTGTCCCTGCTGCTGTGTGAGGCCCCCTCCCAGGGTGGCTGGCGCACGGTGGGCAAGCGCGGCATCAGCGTGGAGGGCATCGACTACATCGCCGCCGAGCTGCCCGAGGTGGGGAGCCGGGTGCGGGTGCTGCTGGACCCCGAGGACCTCGGCACCATCCAGGTCTACAACGACCAGGGCTTCGTCTGCCTGGCCCACAACCCCGAGCTGGCCGGCGTGGACCGGCGCGAGATCGCCATCCGCGCCCGTGAGGCGCACCGCACCCAGATCGAGGAGCAGCGGCGCGCGCTCAAGGCCAGCGCCAAGCGGCTCAAGACCAAGGAGATCGCCGCGGAGATCCTCGCCCAGCGCGAGGCCCAGGCCGCCGGCCTGGTGCAGTTCCCGCGCAAGAGCACCGAGCACCGCACCCCGGGCATCGAGGCCGCCGAGGCGGCGCGGGATGCTTCGGCCTCGCTTGCCGCTCATAGGGCGGGCCCCGTGAGCGACAACCCCTGGGACGACGGCCGGTATATCCCCCCGGTGGACGAGGCCGCCATGGATCGGCTGCGCGCCCTGATGCGCGAGGAGCAGCGCCAGGAAGAGACCGCCGAAGAGCGCTTCCGCCGCTGGATCCGCATCGAAGAAGCCAGAAACCAGGGCGCGGAGCCCTGCGAGACCGACCGACACTGGCTGAAGCACTACGAGGGCACCAGCGAGTACCGCTCGCGGCGGATGATCTACGACGAATGGGGCGCCTGGGCGTTCGGCATGGGCGAACAGACCCCGCAATGACCCCGTAAGGGGCGAAAAAAAGCCCGCTAAGGGCGGGCGAACTGAGGCTTAGAACAGGAGAAGCATAGCATGAAGTACCGAATCCTGCCCATCAAGAACGTCTCCAAGCTGCTCGATGCCGGAGACGCGCTGCTCAACCGCTCCGCCGGCATGCCGGGCATCGGCATGGTGTGGGGCCCCACCGGCTACGGGAAGACCACGGCCGCCACCTGGCTGATCACCCGCACCCACGGGGTGTATCTGCGCGCCATGGCCTGCTGGTCGCCGGCCGCCATGCTGGCCGCCATGCAGCGCGAGCTGGACCTGCCGCCGGTGCGGGGCGGCAACGCCGCCGCGGTGGAGGCCATCGTGGGGCGCCTCGCCGAGACCGGACGCCCGGTGTTCGTCGACGAGGCGGATTACGTGGTGGAGCGGCGCCTGCTGGTGGACACCCTGCGCGACATCCACGACCTGTCCGCGTCCCCCGTCATCCTCATCGGCATGAGCGGGCTGGAGAAGCGCATCCGGGGAAACCCGCAGTTTACGGGCAGGACTTCCCAGTGGATCGAGTTCAAGGGGGCTGACTTGGCAGACTCCCGCATCCTGGCCGACGGGCTGTGCGAGGTGCGCATCGCCGACGACCTGCTGGAGCGCATTCACGCCGCCGCCACCCCCAAGGCCAAGGGATCGTCGGGCGCCGAGATCCGCCGCCTGGTGGTGGCTATGGGCCAGGTGGAAGCCTACGCGCGGGCGCGCGGCCTGGGCGAGATCGGCTCGGCCCAGTGGCACCGAGAGGACTTCTTCGTGGGCGCCCCCGAGGCCGCCGAGGCGCGCCGCGCTGCCGCCCCCACCCCGATCCGCGGAGGCACCCGCTGATGAGCATCCAGACCGGATCGAGATCGCGCACCCACCGCGACCGCGCCTGGGAGGCCATGCGCATCCTGCGCCAGTTCACGTCCGCGGATTTAGCCACCACCGCCGAGATCGGCGCGGACAACTGCAAGGACTACCTGCACGGGCTGGCGGTGCACGGCTACATCGCCCTGGCGCGCCCGGTGGCCAACGGCCAGCCTGGCGGCCATGCCCTGTGGCGGCTGATCAAGAACACCGGCCCCCATGCGCCGCGGCTGCATGCGGACGGCTTTCTCTACGACCCCAACACCCGGCAGGTGTTGGACCCGACGTATCGCGCCGATGGCGGCGCTCCCACGGGGGGTCGGCGATGAGCGCCGGTGTCGGGCTGAAGCCCGACCTGCAGATCCCTGATGCCCCCTGGGTGGCTGCCCTGCGCGAGGAGGTGAGCCGCTCCACGGTCACCGCCACCGCCAAGGTCATCGGCTACAGCCCTGCGGTGGTCTCCCAGGTGCTGGCGGGCTGCTACCGCGGCGACCTGCGCCGGGTGGAGTCCGCGGTCTCCGGGGCGCTCATGGGCGCCACTGTGGACTGCCCCGTCGTGGGCGAGCTGCCCCGCAACCGCTGCGTGGAGTACCAGCGGCGCGCGGGGGACTTCGCCGCCACCAACCCCCTGCGCGTGGCGCTCTCGCGGGCCTGCGCACGGTGTCCCAACCGCGAATAACCACAAGAGGAACTGAGGCTATGAACGTCACGACCCACAACTCCCGCTTCCTGTTCGCCGCGGTCGCCGCCGCCAACGCCATCAACCGGCTCACCGGGGCCGGCTACCAGGTGCTGGAGGTGCGCATCGATGGCCGCAACCCGCGCATCCGCATCGTCGCCCCGCCGCCGGGGCACTTCGAGGCGGGCATCAAGATCGCCGGACACCGCCAGGGCCGCCCCTACTGCCTGCATGCCGCGCACCTGGGCGGCTGCCAGGTGGAGTGGGACGAGCTTGGCGAGGCCGCGGCCTAACCAGGACCCACGCCATGACCCAAGACACCCACATCACCCGCATCCTGGAGCAGCTCGGCGACGGCTCGCCCCGAAGCTGCCACGACATCGCGGATGCCATCGGCTTGACCATCCAGCAAGTGACCAAGCGACTCTACGAGCTGCGCAAGGAGGGCATGGTGGCCCTCATCGGGGTGGATCTCGACACCGGCAGGCGGCTGTACCAGCTCGCCAACCCACTCGCCCAGGAGGCCGCGACTGCCGAGACCGAGGCCATGCCTTCGGTCACCGCAAGCTCCCGACCTACGCCGGCCCAGACGACGGAGCCCGCGCAGAGCCAGGCGTCCGGCCCGCTGGCCGCCACACTGCGCCATGCCCGCAGGGCCTTCAAGGGCTACGTGGAGAAGCTGGCCGAGGACGACGACGTGCTCTCCTGCCTGTACGAGATCACCAAGGCCCTTGAGGCCGCCCAATCCAACAATCCCTAGGAGCCAACACCATGAGCAAGATCGCAGACCACATCGCCGCCAACGCCAACATCCCCCAGCGCGCCGCCCGCGAGCTGGTCTACCACTTCGCCCAGGCCGTGCGCGAGCTGGCCGAGGTCGACGGCGCCGCGCGCATCCCGGGCTTCGGCACCTTCCGCCTCCAGCACAAGGCGGAGCGCCAGGGCCGCAACCCGCGCACCGGCGAGGCCATCGCCATTCCGGCGCACACCCGGCTCGCGTTCACCGAGAGCAAGCCGCGGACCTGATGCCCCAAACCGCGCAAGCGGCGGAGAAGCCGGCGAGTCTCCGCAACAACCCCGGCAGCCGCCGCCCCGGTAGTACCCATGCCCGGGGTGAGGCGGCAACCCAACAACATGTAGGTCGCGATTTAGCGCGACATCCAGAGGCCCAGAACATGAACGCAAACGCACACGAATCCGACCTGATCATCCTTGAGCTTGCATGCGAGGACCTGCGCGCCTCGCGCGACGCCCTGGCTACCCACCTCGGGCTGTTGGAGCAGGCCATCCAGCGCGTCAAACGCGACCACCTCCCGACCGTCCGCCGCCATGTGGCGGCCGCTGCCGCCGCCGAGGCTGCGGTGCGCCACGCCGCCGAGTCGGCCCGCGACCGCTTCGACCCGCCCGCCCCCCGCACCCGCCTCTACCACGGCATCAAAGTGGGATTCGAGAAGGGCCGGGGCCGGCTGGTGATCGGTGACGCCACCACCACCTGCGCCCTGATCCGCAAGCATCACCAAGATGACTGGGACCGCTACATCGCCGTGAGCGAGGCCCCCATCCGGGCCAGCCTCGCCACGCTGGATGCCAAGTCCCTGGCGGCCATCGGCGTGCGCCTGGAGGGCACCGAAGACCGCCTGGTGCTGCGCGACGCCATCGGCGAGGTGGACCGCCTGATCGACTCCATGCTGGCGGCCCTGCGTGAGGACCTCGACGACGAGGCGGGGGCGTGAGC
>CAZFHV010000004.1:5370-7132 GCA_964519095.1 uncultured Chromatiaceae bacterium
TGATCTCCTACCCGCCGTGCGCAGAGGAGGACTGCCGATGAGCGCCATTCCATCTGCCCGCAAGGCCCTGCTGGCCAAGGTGCACCTGGGCGCTGCCCAGCTTGGGCTCGACGACGAGGACCGCCGCGCGATCCTGGAGCGCGTCACCGGGCACCGCTCCTCATCCGAGGCCAGCGATGCCGACCTGGAGGCGGTGATCGCCGAGTATCGGCGCTCCGGCTGGGTCCCGCGGCCCAAGCGCGGGCCGGTGGCCGACGCCCCCACTCAGCTCGGCAAGATCCGCGCCCTGTGGGCCGATCTGCACCGCCTTGGTGCGGTGCGCGACCCCGACGAGCGGGCGCTGCGCTCCTGGTGCCGGCGCCAGGGCCTCGGCGATGCCCCGGAGTTTATAGACACCGCCACCGCCAACCGCGCCATCGAGGCGCTCAAGCGCTGGGTGGCGCGCATCAGCGCCGATACCAACCACAGGAGCCAGGCATGACCCTGATCGCTTACTTTGCCGCCCTTGCCCTGCTCGTCACCTCCGGTGTGGCGGTGGTGGGGGCGGGGCTATGGATCGCCTCCATCTGTCCTGAAGGTGGCTCGCCGCGCGGAGGCTCCTCATGATCGATCTATTATTGATCACAGCTAGTGCTGTAGTTGCTGCTGTCGCGATTTTGGCGTCTTGCAGGCCCAAAAAGCTGGACTCCTGGCCGCGGTGTGCGCGCCGCAAGACCTATGGAGGCGCCCGCTGATGGAGATCCTGATCCTGATCGCCCTGATCATCCTCGGCGGCACCCTGGCCGGGGCCGGCCTACTGCTGTTCCTGGCCTGGCGCGGCGCGCGCTCCGATGCGGCCCGCGACGAGTCCTCGGACGACGACCTGGGGTGGGGCTGATGGATAGCATCACCTTCGAGCTGGACGGCTACATCCTCCAGCTCTGTAATGGCGAGATCCTGATCTGGCGCGGATCGGCTGATCACGAGCCGGATGTGCGGCTCCCCATTGAGCGGCTCACCCGCATCCTGGGCACCGCCTCGATGCTCAGGGCAGAGGGCGGCCACTGATGCCCATCTACGCCGCCTGCCCAAGCTGCGGGGCCCGCTACCCACTGGAGGCCGCCATCGCCGACACCGAGGCGCGCCGCGCCCTGGCCGCAGCGGTGAAGGGTCTCCCCCAGGAGGTGCTCAGGCGCCTGGTGGGGTATCTCGACTGCCATAGCCCGCCGGGACGCGCCATGGCCTGGGGCAAATGCGCGCGGGTGATCGAGGAGCTGATCGCCATGGTGGAGCCCGGCACCGTGCAGCGGGGCCACGGCGTCTCGCGCGCCGCCCCAGGGTGGTTGTGGGCCGTCGCCATGGATGAGGTGGCCGCCATGCGCGAGGAGGGCGACCTCGCCCTCCCCCTCAAGGGCCACGGGCTGCTGGAGGAGATCTGCTACCGGCTCGCCGGCAAGGCCGAAGGCAAGAAGGAGGCGCAAGCCCAGGCCTCCGCCCGCGGCGAGACCCCGGTGGGGTGGCATCCGAGCCATCGGCCGGCGATATCCAAGACCCCACCGAGCCACCCCTTGCCAGGTGTGGATGTGCCGAGGACAAGCCCGCGGGACGCATCGGGAGAGCCGATCTCCCTACGCGAGCTGATCTCCAGGGCAAAGCAGAAAGCGCAATGAACGGAACCTTAAACCATCAATTATCAGAAGGCATGAACATGATTATCCCTATGAAGATTATCGACAAACTCAGTATGGCGATCCCACTTGTTGACTTTGAGCGACTTGATGTC
>CAZFHV010000004.1:7232-38306 GCA_964519095.1 uncultured Chromatiaceae bacterium
CTAACAGAGGCACTAGACAGAACGGAGGTGGCCCATGACCGAATCCCTACTCCAAGAGGCCGCTCGCAAGCGCGAGCTAGCGCGCATCATCCGCCACCGCGCCGAGCGCTGCGACGATGGCCGGGTGTACCGCTCCGAGATGGCCCGCGCCCAGGCCCTGGACATGGAGGCGACGCGGCTCGCCGCCCAGGCGAAAACCTCCAGCAGCAGCGACTGAGGGGATCCCCGTGCCTGCGGCGGAAGCCCCCGAGCCCGATCTGCTGCTCCTGGCCGCCGAGGAGGGGCGGCTCCCGCCGCTGATCGGTGAGTGGGTGGATCTGGCCGCGGCCGAGCTTGCGGCAGGGGATGCGCCCTACGAGCCATACCAGGCGCGGCGCACAGCGATGCGCATCGTGGCGCGCCTGTGCCGGGAGCACGGCGGCACCTCCCCCTACCTGCCAAAGGGCAACGCCATGGACCGGGCCCTGCGCGTCGCCGCCATCTGGGCCGACTACGACGGCACCGTCACCGGGCCCTGTGGCATCCGCGCCCTGGCCATGCGCGAGGGCCTCTCGGAGGTGCACGTCTACCGCGTGCTAGATGCGCAGCGAGAACGCCGCCGCACCGGCCTTCCGAAATCCTAACCTGCTTTATGGGATAACCGCGCCAAGATCCGAATACTAGGCTGGATACCGCTGCGCAGGATCCAGCCCGCATGGGGACCCCTGAAAACCAACACTCCTGGAGGCGCCATGCCAGCTCCTGAATGGGCGGCGGTCGCCATCGATGCCGCCCAGTTCGCGATTACGGTGCTGGTCGGCATCTACGTGTGGTTCGCCGGGCGCGACGCGGCCCGCGCCTCGGCCATGAAGAGCCTGGAGAACGACATCGACCAGCGCCTGGTCGCGATCAGCGATCGCCTCGGCCGCATCGAGACAGGAGATCGCCCGGGACACTCCTCGGGCTGCATGCTCCACACCAGCCGCATGGCGGCGCTCGAGGAAAAATTCGGCCACATCGTATCCAACTCGGATCTCACCC
Source organism: uncultured Chromatiaceae bacterium (assembly GCA_964519095.1). Classification (GTDB taxonomy): domain Bacteria; phylum Pseudomonadota; class Gammaproteobacteria; order Chromatiales; family Chromatiaceae; genus JAEHCY01. The sequence continues at coordinate 8,253 of CAZFHV010000004.1, forward strand.
ATGCTCACAAGCGCATCGACGCGGTGGGGCAGGACCTCGCCGAGGTGCGCGGCGGCCTGAAACGCATCGAGCGCACCCTGGACCTGCTCTCAGAACACTTGCTCAATCACCCTGGCCGATCCCCATGAGCTACTCCGATCTGGTCGCCGAGGACATCCGCCTGGAGCTGCTGCGGCTCCTGGCCGCCGAGAACGGCTACACCGCCCACGAGCACCTGCTGCGCCGCCAGATCGCGCTTGTGGGGCACCGCCTCAGCGCGGACGCCCTGCGCGCGCACCTCGCGTGGCTCGACGAGCAGGGCCTGCTGATCCTGATGGGCGACTCCGTGGCGGTGGCACGACTCACCCAGCGGGGCGACGACGTGGCGAGCGGCGCTGCCCGCTGCCCGGGCGTTGCCCGCCCAAGGCCAGCGCCCTGATGCCCCCGCGCAGCAAGGTCCACGGGCTGCCGGCCGAGCTCAAGGCGGAGCTGGACCGGCGTCTGATCGACTCCGGCTTCGGCCACTACAAGGGGCTGGAGGCCTGGCTCTCCGAGCAGGGCTACCGGATCTCCAAGAGCGCCCTGCACGCCTACGGCTCGGGGCTGGAGGCCGACTTCGAGCGGACCATGGGCGAGGTGCAGCGGACCCAGCAACTGGCCCAGGCCTACGCCGAGGCCAACCCGGACGAGCGCGCGGCCCTCACCGGCGCCACGGTACGCATCGCGCAAGAGTCGCTGCTGCGCATCACGCTGGCGCTCCGACAAGCCGAAGAAGACCCGGCCCACCTGGCGCGACTGATTCCCAACATCACCCGGGCGCTGGCGGATCTCGGGCGGCTCGACATCAGCCGCGAGAAGTGGGCCGCTGAGCAGCGCGCCGCCGGCGCCGCAGAGCTGGCGGAGAAGGCCGCCGCCGAGGGCGGCGCCATCACCCCGGAGCGGCTGCGCGCGATCATCCGCGAGAGCTACGGGGTATGAGCGGGCCCCTGCTCTACCCCTACCAGCAGCGCTGGCTCTCGGATGAGTCCCGCTTCAAGGCGGCGATGATGAGCCGCCAGGTGGGCAAGACCTTCACCACCACCCTGGAGGCGGTGCTCGATTGCATGGCCGCCGAGGCCGAGGGCCGCGCCCGGCGCTGGACCATCCTATCGGTATCCCAGGCCCGCGCGCTCGATGCGATGGACAACGGCGTGAAGCTGCATTTGCGCGCCCTCAAAGCTCGTTTCGAGGCTGAGCAAATCCCACTCGCAGCCGACGAGCTGGCCTTCGAGGTGCGCCTGCCCCATGGCTCGCGCATCCGCTGCGTGGCCGCCAACCCCGCCACCGCGCGCGGCATGACCGAGAATCTGATCCTCGATGAGTTCGCCCACCACAAGGACAACCGCGCCATCTGGACCGCGCTGCTGCCGGTGGTCTCGCGCCCAGATCTCAAGCTGCGGGTGATCTCCACCCCGGCGGGCAAGGGCGATAAATTCTACGAGCTGATGACCGCGCCCGATCTGCCCTTCTCCCGCCACACCGTGACCATCTACGACGCCGTGGCGGACGGACTGCCGCGTAACATCGAGGAGCTACGCTCCGCCATGGCGGACCCCGAGGCCTGGGCCCAGGAGTTCGAGTGCCAGTTTGTGGACGAGGCCAGCGCCTGGTTGCCCTATGAGCTGATCGACGCCGCCGAGGACCCCGCCGCCGGCGACCCCCTGGGCTACCAGGACGGCCCCTGCACCCTGGGCATGGACTTCGCCGCCCGGGGCGACCTGACGGTGATCGCGGTCCTGGAGGGCGTCGGCGACGTGCTCTGGTGCCGCGAGCTGGTGGAGCTGCGCCGCGCCCCCTTCGCCGAGCAGCTTGCCGCCTTCGACCGCTGCATGGCCACCTACCGGGTGGTGCGGGCCGCCCTCGACCAGACCGGCATGGGGGAGATGCCCGTGGAGACCGCCAAACGCCGACACGGGGCCTATCGGGTCGAGGGGGTGCTGTTCAGCGCCGCCCGCAAGCTCGACATGGCCACCGCGCTCAAGGAGCGGCTGGAGGAGCGGCGGCTGCGCCTGCCGGCCTCCCCGCTGCTGCGGGCCGACCTGCACTCGGTCAAGCGCATCGCCGGACCCACCGGCGCCCCGCGCCTGGCCGCCGAACGCACCGACGCCGGCCACGCCGACCGCTTCTGGGCGCTGGCCCTGGCCGCCTCCGCGGCCTTCTCCCCCGCCGCCCCCATCGAGTGGACCCCCGCCGCGCCCCGTACCCCGGGAGGAGGCTGGAAGGACCGCCCCGACCAAGACCTCCCGCGTCCGGCCCGCGCCTTGCGCGGGTCCGGCTGGTAACCGCCCATGCGCATCCTAGAGATCATCGACGCCATCCGCGCCGCCCTGAAGAGCCCCGGCAAGGCCGAGGCACTGGCAGGAGCCCAGACCACCGTCGCCGAGCAGGACCCCCAGCGGGCGATGCTGGCCTCGGTCAAACGCGAGCTGGCGGAGCACCCCTCCAAGGGACTCACCCCCGCCCGGCTCTATGCCATCCTGGAGGCGGCCGAGGCCGGTGACCTCAAGGCCCAGCATGCGCTGTTCGCCGACATGGAGGAAAAGGACCCGCAGATCCAATCCGATCTCGGCAAGCGCAAGCAGGCCGCCGCCGAGCTGGACTGGCAGATCGTCCCACCGGATAACGCCTCGCGGGGCGAGCGCAAGGCGGCCGATCAGGCCCGCGAGGCCTTCGACTCCCTGGAGGTGGAGGATCTGGTGATCGACCTCGGAGATGGCATCGGCCACGGCTGGGTGAACCTGGAGATCCCCTGGGGGCGGGAAGGGGCGCTGCGCGTCTTCGATCAGCCCATCTGGCGGCCCCACGCCTGGTTTCAGACGCCGCCCGAACAGTATGACACCATCACGCTGCGCGACGGCTCCATGGACGGGGAGGCGCTGTGGCCGCTGGGGTGGATGCAGCACCGCCACCGGGCCAAGTCGGGCTACGTGAGCCGCCTTGGGCTGCACCGCACCCTGGTGTGGCCGTACCTGTTCCAGAGCTACGCGCTCGGTGACCTGGCGGAGCTGCTGGAGATCCTGGGTATCCCCGCCAGGCTCGGCAAGTACCCAGCAACCGCCACCGCGGACGAGCGCTCGACGCTCCTCAACGCCGTGACCCAGCTCGGACACTCGGCCGCCGGCATCATCCCCGAGGGGATGGCCATCGAGTACCTGGAGGCCGCCAAGGCGGACGGCGCCACCCACGAGGTGATGCTGCGCTGGTGCGAGCGGGCCAAGAGCAAGGCCATCCTGGGCGGCACGCTGGCCACCGGGGAGGGCCAGGGCTCGGGCTCCTACGCCCAGGCCAAGGTGCACGAGCGGAGCTTTGACAAGCTGGTGGCGGCCGATGCGCGCCAGTACGCCGCCACCATCCGCCGCGACCTGCTGTGGCCCATGGCGGCGCTCAACTTCGGCATCGAGCGCCTCGATCGCTGTCCCCGGTGGTACCTCGACCTGGGCGAGGTGGAGGACTACGAGATCCTAAGTAAGGCCCTGCCGGTGTTCGTAGACTACGGGGCGCGCATTCCCATCTGGTGGCTGCACGAGAAGACCCGCATCCCCCAGGCAGGGGACGCCGATGCGGTGCTCGGGCGGGCGGCGCCGGCTGTCGCCCCTGTCGACGCCGATCAAGGCGCTGGTCAGCCCGGGGCGATGCCCGGAGAGGAGCAAGCGGCGCCGGCTGTCGCCCCTGTCGACGCCGATCAGGGCGCTGGTCAGCACGGGGCGATGCACGGAGAGAAGCAAGCGGCCCCGGCCGCCGAGGAAGGCGTGGCCGCAGCGCGGGCTTTAGCCCGCCGCGGAGACGGCGGTGATGTACATGCCCAGGCCCAAATCGACGCCCTGGGCGGTTCCGATCCCGGCTGGGATGCGGCCATGGCGCCGCTCCTGGCGCCCATCTGGGAGGCGCTCGAGGGCGGGCTGACCCCCGAGGAGATCCTGGCCCGCATGGACGAGTGGTACCCGGAAATGGATGACGGCCAGCTCGCCGACATCCTCGCCCGCGGCATCGCCAGCGCCGAGACCCTGGGCCGATTGGAGGCCCCCTATGCCTGATGCGACCGCCGCCGCCCCGCGCCTTACGGATGACGAGCGCACCCGCTGCGAAATCTGGACGCGGGTGATGGGGTATCACCGGCCAGTGAGCCTGTGGAACCCCGGCAAGCAGGCCGAGCACCGCGATCGGCGCCAGTTCGTGGAGTGCGGCAAGGCCCCCTGATGGCGGACGCTGCTGAGGCCCCGGTCGGCTTCGATCTCTCCGGCCGCCCCTGGTGCGGCGGGCTGTGGAACGGCTACGTGGCGAGCGGCGCCAGCCGCGATGAGCGCCGCTCCCGCCTCGCTGAGGTTCCGGTCGGGCACCTGGCGGGGGTGCGCTCGCACCTCGCCACGGTGGCGCGTCTGCGCGCCCGCGCTGCGGCTCGCCGCGCCCGCGCCGATAGCATCATGGCGCCATGACCCCAGAGCTCCGCGCCCTGTTCAACGCCCCCCCCGAGGAGGCGCGGCGCTACCTGGAGGCGAAGGGCTACCGGCTCACCTGGAACTGGTGGGAGATGCAGCGCGAGGCCCACGCTGGGGCCTTCACCGTGGCCAAGGTGGCCAAGCTCGACATCCTCGAGGACATTCGCGCCGCGGTGCAGCAGGCCCTCGACGAGGGCCGCACCGAGCGGTGGTTCCGCAAGGATCTGGAGCCGGTCCTGCGCAAGAAGGGCTGGTGGGGTAAGCGGGTGGACGTGGACCCCGCGACGGGGCAGGCCCAGCTCTACCAAGCGGGGAGCTACCGGCGGCTGCAGACCATCTTCCGCACCAACCTCCAGACCGCCTACATGGCGGGCCGCCAGAAGCAGTTCGACGCCCAGGCCGCGCGCGCGCCCTATGTGCAATACATCGCCGTGATGGATTCGGTGACCCGCCCGGCCCATGCGGCCCTCAACGGCAAGGTATTTCGGCTCGACGACCCCGCCTGGAGCGTGATCGCGCCGCCCAACGGCTTCAACTGCCGATGCCGCGCCCGCAACTTGTCCGATCGCGAGCTGGCCCGGCGCGGGCTCCGGGCGGAGAGCGAGGCCCAGATCGTGGAGCGGGACTACCCAGGCCGCCCGCCTGTGGATCGGCGCACCGGCGAGACGCTGCCCCCTGAGCTCCAGCGCGGGGTGTCGGTGCCCGACCCGGCGGGCCCAGAGGGCAGCCGTAAGGTGATGTGGGTGGACCGGGGCTGGGACTACGCGCCGGGGCGGGCGAGAGGGGCGTTTGTCACGCCCGCGCAAGCGGACGACCTGCCACCCAGCACATGGCGCGGCGGGTCGCGCTGTGGCGGCGGGGATACGGCCGCGCTGTCCTTGGGCCCGGCGTGTCCGGGTCCGCTGCCGACGCCCAGGCCCTTTGCGGCGAGCCGTTTGTTGCCATCGGGCCAGACGGACGAGTGGTATGTGCGACGCTTCCTGGGGGCGTTCGGGGCCGATCTGGACAAACCGGCCATCTTCGAGGACGTGACTGGTGAGCCGCTGATGATTGGCCGCGAGCTGTTTCTAGACCGCGGCAAGAGTGCGCGGTCCGTAGCGCCGCTCTACAAGATTCAGAAACGGGGGCGGGAGGCCTACCTGTTGATGCTGGCCGATACCCTCAAGCACCCCCAGGAGATATGGGAGCGGGTGGAGCACATCGAGAGCATCGGCAGGACCGTGCTGCGCCGCCGTTACCTGGCCTGGTGGGAGGTCGAGGGACAGGAAAAGCCAGGGCTGGCGGTGTTCGAGTGGGCCACGCGATGGTGGGCTGGGGTGACGACATTCCCGCCAGAGCGGCCGACACCCGCCGAGCTGGAGGCTTATGTCGAGGATCAGCGGCGGGGAGTCTTGCAGTGGAGGGAGTGACCGGGGCGCGGCGCCACCCCGGTCGGGCCGATGCTCCTAGGTCGCGCGCACCGCACTCGGGCATCAATGGCCTGATGAAAGTATAGCCCATGCTCGAGATCCGTATCGACGACGCCGAGGTCCAGGCCGCCCTGGGTCGCCTGGCGCGGCAGGCCGCCGACATGTCGGGGCCCATGGCCGATATCGCCCGCGGGCTCGGCAACCTCACCGAGGACGCCTTCCAGGCCGAAAAGAGCCCCTTCGGCGAGGGGTGGCCGGCGCTCGACACCGACTACGTGGCGCGTCCGCGCAACCAGGGCGGGCGCGGCGGGGATGCTCACCCCATCCTCCAGCGCACTGGGCGGCTCGCCGCGAGCATCTCCCAGGACTCCGGGCCTGACTTCGCCCGGCTCTCCGCCGGCACCGAGTACGCGGCCATCCACCAATTTGGTGGGATGGCGGGGCGCGGGCGGCGCACCCGCATCCATAAGCGCTCCTACATGCCGGTGAGCGCGGATGGGGAGATGGCGAGCGTGGCTCAAGAGGAGATCCTCGACATCATCACCGATGCGCTGCGCGCGGCGGTGCCCTGATCCGGCCGCTGAGCGGAGCCGAAGCGCGTGGACATTGCCGATTGGGCCGAGGCCACCGAGGCGCTGGAGCGGGAGCATGCCATCGAGGCGGCCCGCGGCGCGACTCCGGCCCGGGCGACCGGACGCTGCCTGAACTGCGGCGAGCCCCTTGCCCAGGGGCTGCGCTGGTGCGACACCGATTGCCGCGACGATTGGGCGCGGCGCGTCGCAAATTACTAACCTCCTTTAGGGGAAAATCTCACTTTTTCGGCCCAAAGTGCTAGCCATGCTGCGCACTTTGGTTGCCGTCCTTGCCCTGCCCCTGGTCCCCGGGGGTGAGCTGCTGTTGCTACCCGCCGGCGAGTTCACCGCCCCAGACGGGGCGCTGGAAGGCGAGGGTCCCTGGCGGCTGGGCGACGAGCAGGGCGCGGCGCTCGCCCAGCGGCTGCGCGAGGCCGGACGTGACCTGGTGATCGACTACGAGCACCAGACCCTCCTGGCCGCCAAGAATGGCCATCCCGCACCGGCCGCCGGCTGGGTGATTGGCCGTTCCGTCGGCTGGGTCCCAGCCCGCGGCCTGGTGGCGGAGGACGTGCGCTGGAGCGAGCGGGCCGCCGCCATGATCGCCGCCGGCGAGTACCGCTTCCTTTCCCCCGTCTTCCGCTACGACGCCCAGACGGGCGTACCCACGGCGCTCCTGCACGTGGCGCTGACCAACACCCCGGCCCTGACCAGCCTGCCCGAGGTGCGGCTGGCGGCGGCCTCCCGATTCCACATCCATGAGGACCACCCCATGCCATTGGCCGCCCTTCGCAGCCTCCTGGCCCTCGCAGACGACGCCGACGAGGCGGCCGTCACCGAGGCCGTTACCGCTCTCAAGACCAAGGCCGGCGAGGTCGCCGCCCTCACTGAGCAGCTCGCCGCCCTCAGGGCCGGCTCCGCGCCGGACCCCGCCCAGTGGGTGCCGGTGGCGGTGCACCACGAGGCCTTGGCGGCCCTGCGTGGGCTGCAGAGCCAGAGCGCCTCCGGCGAGCTGGCGGCGCTGATCGAGCGCGGCCTGGCCCAGGGGCAGATCCCTGGAGCGGCCACCGCCGAGTGGCTGCGCGCCCAGGGCCTGGCCGCCACCCGCGCCTATCTGGACGGCGCCCCGGCCATCGCGGCCCTCATCAGGGGCACCCAGACCGGAGGCCGCTCTCCCGATGCGGACCCCCAGACTCCCGAGCTGGCCGATGAGGAGCTGGCGGTGCTCGCCCAGATGGGCGTCGACCGTGAGGCCTACCTCAAGACCCGCGCCACCCTATTCCCGACCCTGGAGGCCGCCCGATGAGCGCCTGCGCCGCCGACCGCAACACCCCCCGCCGCGACGGGTTCTCCTTCTCCTACCCCGTGGCCGCCAATGTCACTTGCTACGCGGGCGCCATCGCGGTGCTCGATTCCGCCGGCAACTGCAAGCCCGCGGTCACCGCCACCGGCCTGGTGCCGGTTGGAGTGTTTCAGGAGCAGATCACGAACGGCGCCAGCGCCGCGGCCGTCAACGTGATGGTGCGCCCCGGCATCTACCGGGTGGGCAACTCCGCGGCAGCCGACGAGATCACCAAGGCCGAGATCGGCGACCGCTGTTACCTGGTGGATGACCAGACGGTGGCCAAGACCGACGGCTCGAGCACCCGCAGCCTGGCCGGCATCGTCGAGGACGTGGACAGCTCCGGCGTCTGGGTGGACATCAGCAAGGAGGTGCTCACCACCACGGGCCTCCTGGCCGCCAACAACCTGAGCGACTTGGGCTCCGCCGACACCGCGCGCGGCAACCTCGGAGGCGGCGCCAACAAAATGACGTTGACCTTCGACCCGATCAGCACCAAGGCCTCCGATGCCCAGGTGGTGCGGGTGGTCTCGCCGGTGGCCGGCACCATCGACAAAATCTGGAGCGTGATGAATGGCGCGCTGGCAACGGGGGATTGCACCCTCACCGCCGCCATCGGCACTACGCCCATCACCAACGGCGCCCTGACCCTCACCCAGTCTGGCAGTGCCGCGGGGGACGTGGACTCCGCCACCCCGAGCGCCGCCAAGACGGTGGCCGCTGGTGACGTGATCAAGGTGACCTGCAGCGGATCTAGCACCGCCACGGCCACCGCGTCCCTGTCCATCCTGATCACTCCGAGCGCCTGATAGGAGGCCCCCATGCTTGTCAATGGCACCGCCATCCGGGCCGTCTTCACCGGCCTCAGCACCCAGTTCAACAACGCCCTGCAGGCCGTTCCCACGGACTACCAGGCCACCACCATGCTGGTACCCAGCACCGGGTCCGGCGTCGACTACGCCTGGCTCAGCCGCTTCCCCAAGATGCGTCAGTGGGTGGGCGACAAGCACATCAAGGCCCTGGCCCTGGGCAATTACTACATCAAGAACCTGGACTGGGAAACCACCATCGCGGTGGACCGCAACGACATCGAGGACGACCAGCTCGGCATCTACAACGCCCAGGCGCAGATGGCGGGGCAGTCCGCCGGCGAGCTCTACGGCGACATCGTGACCACGCTCAAAAACGCCGCTTTCAGCGGATTGGGCATGGACGGCGTCGCCTTCTACGCCGACGCCCACACCCTGACCGCCGCCGATGGCACGGTGCGCACCCAGGACAACAAGCTGACCGCCGCCCTCTCGGCAGCCACGCTTTCGGCCGTGGTCGCCTCCTACGGGGCAGCGCGGCTGGCGATCATGGGCTTTACCGATGAGGAGGGGCAGCCTCTGGGCTTGATCCCCGACCTGCTGGAGGTCCCCCCGGCCCTGGAGGCGGTGGCGCTGATCATCGCCAACTCCGACAAGCTGGTGGACGAGGCGCCGAATCCCTACCGAGGCACCTGCCGCGTGCAGGTCAACCCGCGCCTCACCAGCAGCACCGCCTGGATGCTGCACGTGACCAACCGCGGCGCGATCAAGCCCTTCGTGCTGCAGACGCGCAAGGCCCCGACCTTCGTCAGCCAGACGAGCATGGAGAACGACGACGTGTTCAACCGGCGCGAGTTCAAGTTCGGCGCCGAGGCGCGCGCCGCCGGTGCCTACGGCTTCTGGCAGTTGTCGGTCGGCTCGACCGGACTGGGCTAAGCGTAGGAGCGGCCCTGGCCGCCAGATTAAACGCGCCGTAACGCCCCGTTACGGCGCCTTGTAAGCCCCCGCAAGGGGGCGCAAGAGGTGCGCATGGCGAGGCGAGCGGCGACCACCGAAGAGCGGCTTCCCGAAGGAATGTGCTGCCGCATCCAGGCCCGGGTCGAGAACGTGTTCTGCTGCGGGCAGCGCCACGGCACGCGCGCCGTACTGTACCCGGAGGGCTGGTTCAACGAGCGGCAGCTCGCGGAGCTTGCGGCGCACCCTGACCTGACGGTAACGCGCCGCGCATGAGCTACTGCACCCAGGCCGACCTGGAGGCCCGTTACGGTGCGCAGGAGATCCTGCAGCTCACCACCCCGGAGACCCCCGAAGCCTGGGAGGTCGACGAGACCCGGTTGGGCCGCGCCCTGGCGGACGCCGACGCCGAGATCGACGGTTACCTGACCGACGGCGGCTACGACCTGCCCTTCACGGCGGTGCCCTACCGGCTGGTGCGCCATGCCTGCGTGCTGGCGCGCTGGTACCTCTACGACGACACCCGCCCCCAGGGCGTGGAAGAAGAGGCCAAGCTGACCCGCGCCTGGCTGGAGCGGGTAGCCGATGGCAAGGTCAAGCTCACCCCGCCCGGTGGCGAGCCGCTTGCGGGCGGAACGGTAAGCCTGGTCCCCGGGCGCAAGGTGTTCCCTGGTGGCGGCTACTGATGATCATCGAGCTGCTCACCGAGGCCATCGAGCGTCTGCGCGAGATCCCGGGCGTGGCCACCTGCACGCGCTATACGGGACAACTCTCCGAGAGCGCCCGGGCCACCATCCAGGTGCCGGCGCTGCTGCTGGCCGTGGGCGAGTGGCGCGCCGAGCCGGACCCCGGCACCGGCGAGGTGGACATGGACCTCCACTGCTCGCTGTTCGTGGTGGCGCGCAACGCGCGCGGCCCCGAGGCCCGCGCCCAGGACGTGGACGCCCTGTGCGAGGCGGCGCTGCCCCTGGTGCGCCTCAACTGCTGGGGCCTGGCTCCCAGGGTGGGCGCGGCGCGCCTCGATCGGGTGGTGCCCCACTACAGCCTGGAGTCCCAGGGGGTGGGGGTGCGGGAGATCCGCTGGCGCCAAGGCGTGCGCCTGGGTGAGTCGGTGTGGAACGGCGGGGCGCTGCCCTCGGCGGTGTTCGCGGGCTGGGCGCCGAAGATCGGAATCGACCACGAGCCGGACTACGAGCAGGTGGCGGACGCGGACTACCCCACCGTTCCCGTGGAGTGGGAGTAGATGGCGAACCTGCTGGTCGAGTGGCTGAAAATGGAAGAGGGCTTCCGGTCCCGCCCCTACCGGGACACGGTAGGTGTGCGCACGGTGGGCTACGGCCGCAACCTGGTGGCGCATCCGCTGCCGCATCGCGACTGGGCGTCCGAGCCATGCACCGAGGCCGAGGCAGAGCAGTGGCTACGCAATGAGCTCTCCGACATGTTCTTCAAGCTGCGCGATCGCAAGCCCCTGATCGAGGACCTGGACCCGGTACGCTCGGCGGCCGTGCTCAACATGGCCTACCAGCTCGGCGTGGCGGGCGTGCTCGGCTTCCGGCGGATGTGGGCGGCCCTCGAGGAGGGGTCGTACCTGGAGGCGGCCCTGATGGCCGAAGACTCCAAGTGGGCCAAGCAGACGCCCAATCGGGCGCGGCGAGTATGCCGGGCGCTGGAGAGCGGGGAGTGGCCGAAGGAGATCCGGCGTGGGTGAGTGGCTCGGCCGCTACCTGCTCGCCCGCCTCCGCGAGCCGTCCACCTGGCGCGGGCTCATCCTGCTGGCCACCGCCCTGGGCTACGCCATCCGCCCCGACCTGGCCGAGGCGATCATCGCGATGGGCGTTGCGCTCGCTGGTGGCGTTGGCGTGGTCGCTCCTGATCGCGTGGAGTCTGACCGGGTGCGCGGCCCCGAGCCCCCTGAGCTGCGGGCTGCCAATTCCCCAGCCCATTATGCGGGCAGCACCGGACGGGAGGACCTGGACAGATGGGAGTCTCGCTGATGCGGCGCACCTGGCAGACGGGGCCTACGTTTCGATCCGCTGCACATTTTGGGAGTGAGCCATGAAGTTCGTGATTTTGCTCCGCGCCGCCCTCGAGGTGCTGCCCCTGCTGGCGGCCGTCATCCGGGCGGTCGAGGAGGCCGTGCCGGGCCAGGGCGCCGGCGAGGCCAAGCTGGCCGCGGTGCGCTTGATGCTCGAGGGCGCCTACAAGACTGGCGGTGAAATTGCAGTGACGTTTGAGCAGCTATGGGGCGTGCTCCAGCCGGCGATATCTGGCATCGTTGCCGCGCTCAACGCCACCGGCTGGCGCAAGTAATGGCGAGTCGCCGCGCAATGGCTACTGGCCGCCGCTACCAGTCCGATGCCGATCTGCGCCGCGGCCCGGCGGTACTGGTATCTCTCTGCGCCCTGCTGATCGCCGTCCTGGGCCTGATCGGATGCTCTGGGCTCGATGAGCGCGAGCAGCGCACGGTGAGCGGCGCCGCCATCGGCGGGGCCATCGCTTGCTGGCCAGGCGCTGCCCTGGGGGCCGGGATCGGGTATCTCTCCGGGCATGGCGATTAACCCTCTCCAGGACCCCCGCGGGATCTCCGAGGGCGACCGCCGCTCCGGGGGCGGGGTGCGCTTGGGGGTGGTGGAGGAGATCGACTACGCGCGATCCCGGGTGCGCCTGCGCATGGACCCCGGCGGGGCGGGCGAGGAAGACGAAAGCTCACTCGGGTTGGTGAGCGATTGGCTGCCCTGGGGAACCTGGGCGGCCGGGCGGCTGCGGGTGTGGAGCCCGCCGGTGAAGGGCCAGCAGGCGACGCTGCTCTCCCCGAGCGGTGAGCCACACACCGGGGTGGTGATGCCGGCGATTTTCGAGCAGTCCGGGCAGTTTCCCGCCCCGTCCGACCGCCCCGACGAGACCCTGCTGAAGTGGGAGGACGGCGGCTACCTCCGCTACGACCTCCGCACCCACAAGATGATCCTGCACGCCCCGTGCGGGGTGTGGATCGACGGACCCCTGATCGCCTCCGGAGATGTGATGGCGCAGGGCGGCAACATCAGCCTGGTCGAGCACGTCCACTGTGGTGTAGAGCGCGGCGGGAGCTGCACGGACGAGGCGGAGGGCGGCGGCGGCGTGCCCTGCGGCGGTCCCGGCGTGGACAAATAGCCCATGCGCCTGATGGACCTCTCGCGGGTGCCCGCGCCGAACGTGGTCGAGGCCCTCGACTACGAGTCGATCCTCGCCGCCCTACTCGCAGATTTCCAGGCTCGCTGGCCCGAGTACACCGCGGCGCTCGAATCGGACCCCGCGATGAAACTCATGGAGGTGGCTGCCTGGCGGGAACTGCTGCTGCGCGCCCGCATCAACGAAGCGAGCCAGGCCGGCATGCTGGCCTCGGCTCGCGCGGGCGACCTCGACCAGATCGCAGCCCGCTACAACACCGCGCGCAAGAGCGGGGAGATGGACGCGGCCCTGCGCGCCCGCGCCCAGATCGGTTTCCACCAGGTGGCCGCGGCGGGGAGCCGCGAGCGCTACCTATGGCACGCCCTCGATGCCCACGCGGCGATCACCCAGGCGGATGCCTGGCAGATCAGCCCCGGCGTGGTGAGGGTGAGCGCGCTCGGGTGGGTGGCCGAGAACGAGGGCGCGGTGGCGGAGGAGGATGCGGCCATTGGCGCGGCCCTCTGGGGCGCCCCGCCCAGCGGCAAGGCATACCGCGCGGCCGGCTCCGACGACGCCCCCTTCGTGGCGGTGCGCACCCGCGTCCTGAGCGACGAGGTGCGCCCGCTGGGGGTGGACGTGCAGGTGTCGCCGCCCGGTGTCGCCGCCTACGAGGTGGAGGCCACCCTACAGATCCCGCCTGGGCCCGACCCGGTGCTGGTGCACACCCTGGCCACGGCGGCGCTTGCCGCGCGCGCCCTGGTGCTGGGGCGATTTCGCACCGACGTGCACCGCTCCGCGCTGATCTCCGCCCTGATGGTGGAGGGCGTGCGGGATGTGACGCTGACGCTGCCGGGGGCGGACATCGCGCGCGGGCCGGGGCAGATCGGCGTGCTCACCAACTCCAACCTGACGGTGGAGGTGGTCGATGACTGAGCGGCTGCTCCCGCGCAACGCCAGCCCGCTGGAGCTAGCGCTCGAGCAGGGCCTCGGCCCGGACGACCCTGGCGCGGCGGTCCTGCGCACCCTGTGGCGACCGGCGGAGATCCCGGCCGCCTTGCTTCCCTGGCTGGGCTGGGGCGATGACGTGCCAGCCTGGCCCGCGGACGAGGGGCCGCGCCGCTCCGTATGCGCCAAAAGCCACCGGCTGCACGGGCTGATCGGCACCGCAAAGGGTTTGGCCGAAGGCGCGCGCCTGCAAGGCGGCGAGCTGAGGCGCCTCGACGCGCCGCCAGGCCGCACCTTCCTGGGCGGGCGTGATGCGGCGGCACGCCGCCGCTGGCTGGAAGCGCAGCCCGAGCTGCGGCTCTACCCGCGGCGGGAGAGGGCCGCGGCGGAGGGGTGCCAGCTCGGCGCCGACTTCCTGGGAGCGGACGAGGGCGGCGCCAGCGCATCCCATCCGTGCCGCACCACCGCCATCGCGCGTTCCACGCTCCGTGCCACCCGCGTCTATCAGGGGGTGGAAGCGGAGCTGGGGGTGAGCCAGTGGGCGCAGGGCATCGCCAGCGGCACGGCGCGGGTGGATCTGGGGCGGCGTACCACGGCGCAAGGCTGTCAGCTCGGCGCCGACTTCCTGGGGGCCGACGAGGGCGGCGCCCGCGCGGCCCATCCGTGCCGCACCGGCGCCTCCGCACGCTTGTGGACGGTGCAGGGATACCGTTTCGGCACCTGGTCACTGCTGTGGAGGACGCTGGGGGCGGGCTTCGATCCCCTGTCGGCGGATGTGGAGGCGGTGGCGGAGCGCGCACCAGAGGGCGGGCTGTGCTGCCCCGTGGACAACCTGCCAGCCTTCAACCGGGCGCGGGGCGGCTGGGGCGCCGAGCTGCTGCGCGGCAGCTTCCTGGGGGACGCCTATCCCTCGAGGGCGGTTCCCGAGCGGCGCTTGTATTGGCGCACCTGGCTGCACGACCCCGCCGTGGCCGTGCCGACCACCGGCGGGCTGGCTTTCCTGGGCCGCACCCGGCTCAACGTCCCGGCGTTCCACGCAGAGGCCGGCGTGGCCTGGCCCAGGGTGCGCGCCGAGAGCGCCCTGCTGGCGTCGGCCGGCCCCCACTTCCTGGCGGCGCGCGACACGGCGGCGCGGCTCAAGCGGGTGCTCGGCGGGCTCGGATGGTTCCGCGCCGAGGCAGACCGCATCCTGGTCAATCCACACCAATATGATCGGGTGGTGTGCACCACCACCCTGAAGGCCGGCACGACGCTCGCCGGCGCCATCCTTGCGAGGAGCTAAGCGTGGAAAAACAAGTCATCTACCGCGATCGCCAGCACCTGGAGCACACCGACCTGAACAACACCCAAAACTGGGCTCATGCCGCGCAGGAGCACCTGGTGGTGGACGCCATCACGCCGGAGAAGCAGTTCATCGGCCTCGCGGTGACCGCGGCTTCGGCCACCGAGATCCAGGTGGCGGCCGGGCGGCTCTACGACGGCACCACCGGGGCGGTGTACGCCCTGGCCGAAGCCCAGACCCAGAGCCTATTCGCCAACCTGCCGCTTTCGGATGAGAAATGGCTGGCGATCTCCGCAATTGGCGACGAGGAAGACGTAAACCTCGAGCCGCGCGACTTCCTGGTGGACCTGGCTACCCGCGAGGTGGAGCCGCAGGTGGTGGCGATGGAGCGGCGACGGGTGGTGGTGATCAACATCGCCTCCGGGCTGGAGTCCACCACCCCGGAGAAGCCCAACGCCCCCACCGGCTACACCCTGCTGGCCCATATCAGGCTTAACCCGCAGGGTATCCAGCAGATCGTGCTGCAGACGGCCGCGCGCCTGCCCAACCTGCACGCGGTCAACCAGCGCCTGATCACCGCCGAGGGATGGATCACCAGCGCCGATCCCAGGCTGGCGACCCTTACCTCCGACATCGCCGGCATCCAGGCGGACCTGACCACCCGCGCCACGGCGTCACAGGCGATCCAGCTCGGGCTCGATATGGCCCGAGTGAAGGAGCGCATGGAGATCCCGGACAGCTACGTCTTCTACGGCGGTGATCACTTCCTGACGATGGATGAGACCGATGGCCAGGCATCGGGCTACTCCGCCCTGGTGGAGGAGGGCGTGCGCTTCCCCTCTGCCGCGACCGCCACCGATGAGCTGGCCCTGCTCAATCCGCTGGACCCGGCGGTGACGGCATCTGCCGATGGCTTCGTGCTGCCCGCCTACACCGAGCTCAGGCGCCTCGGGCTAGAGACGCGCACCGGCGAGCAGACCATCAATCAGTACCAATACTCTACTTTCTCCTTTCAGCAGAAGGAGATGACCCGCACCCGCGTGCGCTATGGGGCCACCCGGACGGTGTGTTCCAACAGCGCCTGGTGGCAGAGCGGGCGCTACGATCCGGCCACCGGGATCTTCCGCCGCGGGGACGAGACGTGGGAAGTCGACCCCGCCGACCGCCTGGGAGCGTCCCAGGGCCGGGGATCGATCCGCCTTACCCAATTCTGGACCGACACCTGGCAGGAGCCCTACTGGGACATCGTGGTGACCGAGCACCAGGTGGCCGGCTCGATGCTGGCCCAGACGCTGCTGATGCAGCAGACCGGGTGGATGACATCGGTGGAGATATACCTGACCGGCGTGGCTGCGGACGGGGCGCTCAACCTGCTCTGGACCGAGGCCAAGCTCGGACAGCCGGACCTCACGGCGGTGATCGCCAAGGCGACGGTGAACGCCAACGCCCTGACCACCGGCTGGTACAAGATCACATTCTCTCGCCCGGTGTTCGTGGAGAGCGGCAAGCGCTACGCCCTAGCCCTGGTGACAGGCGGCGCCCACAAGGTGGGCATCACCGCGGGCACCAGCTACACCCAGGGGCTGCTGATGTACAGCCATGACGGCGCGTACTTCAGCGACGCCAACGACACCGACCTGATGCTGCGGCTCAACTTCGCCCGTTTTGCCGCGCCGCGCGCGGTGGCGCAGATGGAGTCCTTGCAGCTCACCGGCGGCATCCACGACGTGGACCTGCTGTTCGAGGGCTACACCCCAGCGGGCTGCCAGCTCTATTTCGAGTACCAGGTGGGCGGTGTCTGGTACCCCATGGTGGCCGGGTCCCCGCCGCAGTTCGGCACCGCCCCGGCCCTGGTGCCGCTGCGCGCGGTGTTCGTGGGCACGCTCGATCTCATGCCCTCGCTCCGGCTCACCGACTCGGTGGCCACGGTCAAACGCTTCGGCACGGCCTTCGAGCACTGGAGCACGGCGCGGACCCTGGGCAGCGGGAGCACCGACATCCGGGTGCGGGTGCTGGTGGAGAACTGGGACGCGGGCCACCACGCCCTGACCATCAAGATCAAGTCGGCCGAGGTGGAAGAGACCGCCGACAGCACGGTGGTGCAGGTGGTGGACGCCGACGCCGGCGTGCGCTGGGTGGAGGCGCGCTTCAGCCCGATATCCACCCAGAGCTACACCATCAAGCTGGCTGGGAGCACCACCGACGCCTTCAACGCCTTCCACATCGCCGAGCGGTACGATCTGGCCCTGTAACGCCATGCCTACTCGCCTGCCCCAGTACCTGATGCGAGACGGCCGCACGCCGCTCGCTCAGGGGTACTTCAACCCGATCTGGGCCGATATCGACCAGCGCCTCAACGTTATCGAGGCGCTGCGCGTGGACTGGCTGGCGGCGGCGGCCACGCTCACCGACCAAGGGCTGGAGCGCATCAATGCGGTGCTGGTGCCGCTGATAGAGGATGCGCAGGCGCAGCTTGCCGGGATGGTGGAGGCCGCGGCTGAGCTAACGAATGTTTTAGTGGCGGCGGACGTGCAGCACTACGAGCCCGCCGTAGAAGGCGACTTGACCTACGACGAGCAGGGCCGGGTAGAGACCCTTACCGAGACCCTGGCGGATGAGTCCGAGCGCACCACCGCCTACACCTACGCGGTGGGCGGCGAGCTGTCCACTGAGGTCCAGGAGGTGGGCGGGGTGCGGCGCACCACCACCTACACGTACACCGACGGGCTGCTGACAAGCTGGTCCGTGGCGGAGGTCGAGCTATGAGCCTGCTTAGCCCGCTTTTTAGCGCCGTCAACACCCTGCTGGGGCGGCTAACCGTGGGCCGCGCCGCAGCGCTCGATAAGCTGGATGCCAGCATCTCCACCCGCGCCGTAGCCGCCACGGCGGTGAGCACCGCCAATGCCACCAATCAGCGCCTGGCGAACCTGGACAACCTGGATGCGACCATCACCAGCCGCGCGCCGTCTAACACGGCCCTATCCAGTGCCACCTGGACGGACGCCAAGGCCGGCTACCTGGACGCCGCCATCAGCACCAACTCCGCCATCAATAGCATCCAGACCGGGAAGATCGATACCTCCACCCTGAGCTCCGGCAGCAACGACGAGGCCAAGTATAAGGATGTCACCATCACGGCGGTGACCACCACCAAGGCCATGGTGCTGCATCAGATCCTGGCGGGAGAAAGCGATAGCGGAGCAAACGCCCTAGCGCAGGCGCGCGAGGGGCAGTTTCGGTCCTCCCTTTACTCATCTGCGGCCCACGCCCACGCCTACCTGACATCCGCCACCAACCTGCGCATCTACACCGGTCTGAGCGGCACTTATGTCGCACTCAGCGGACGCTGGTGGGTGATCGAGTTCAAGTAATTTCTCACACAGGACCAATACCATGACCGACAGCTTCTTCCACGGCATCGAACTGGTCGAGATCGACGATGGCATCCGGCCGATCACGACCGTGCGCACCTCCGTCGTCGGCTTGCTGGGCACCGCGCCCGACGCCGAGCACGCCGCCGCCACCCTGACCACCGGCGTGATCGCCGACGATAACGCCATCCTCTGGACGGCGGATGCGGAGGGCGAAGACGGCAACGACATCCGGGTGGCCCTGGTCGACCCCAGCGGCAACAACCGGGCCCTCGCGATCACGGTGGCCGCCTCGGTGCTGACCGGATTGACCACCATTACCGCCAGCCTGGCCACGGATGCCGACGGCGACATCACCACCACCGCCTCGGCGTTGATTACCGCAGTCAACGCCCATGAGGCGGCGAGCGCGCTGGTTACCGCGGCCAATGCCGATGGCTCGGACGGAACGGGCATCATGGTGGCGGCCGCCGCGGCGGCGCTCACCGGCGGCAAGGACGACAAGTTCCCGATCGACACCCCGGTGCTGATCACCAACCAGCGCAAGATCGCCGGCATCGGCGCCACCGGCACGCTGCCGGCGGCCTTCGCCGACATCTACTCCCAGGGGGTGAGCCCCTGGATCGTGGTGGTGCGGGTGGCCGAGGGGCAGACCGAGGGCGAGACCATCATGAACTTGATCGGCAAGGTGGACCCCGACACGGGGGTGCGCAGTGGCAGCTTCGCCTTCCTCGACTCGCGAGACCTGCTGCGGGTGGTCCCGCGGCTGATGCTCGCCACCGGGTTCGGCCACGTCAAGGCGGTGGCCGATGCGCTTCTGGCCGTCGCGCACCGCCTCAAGGCGATGGTGGTGGTTGACGGACCCAACTCGACCGACGAGGCCGCCATTCAGTACCGCGAGGAGTTCGACGACGCGCGCCTCTACATCGTCGACCCCTGGGTGCGGGTGCCAACCGCCGGGGGCGAGGATGTGCGGCCCGCATCGGCGCGGGTGGTCGGGATGATCGCCAAATCCGACAACGAGCGCGGCTTCTGGTGGAGCCCCTCCAACCGCATCATGCTCGGGATCAACGGGGCGGCGCGCCCCATCGGCTGGGCCTTCAACGACCCCGACACCCAGGCCAACTATCTCAACGAGGGCCACATCACCACCATCATCCACGAGGACGGCTACCGGCTGTGGGGCAACCGCACCACCGCCACCGACCAGCGCTGGATGTTCTTCTCGGTGCGGCGGATCGCCGACATGATCAACGAGAGCCTGATCTACTCCCACCTCTGGGCGGTGGACCGCAACATCACCAAGACCTACGTGGAGGACGTGACCGAGGGGGTTAATGCCTACCTGCGGCGCCTGAAGAACGTGGGGGCCATCCTCGGCGGGCGCTGCTGGGCCGATCCCGACCTCAACACCCCCGAGAACATCATGCTCGGGCGGGTGTACTTCGACTTCGACTTCACCGCCCCCTACCCGGCCGAGCGCGTGACCTTCCGCTCCCACATGGTGGCTGACTACCTCGAGGAGATCATCTGATGCCCCGCCAAGTCCTGACTAACTTCAACCTGTTCGTCGACGGCAAGGGCTACGCCGGCAAGGTCAAGGAGATCGAGCTCGCCAAGCTCAAGCCCAAGTTGCTCGATTACCTGGCTGGCGGCATGGCGGCCGAGATCCAGGTGCCCCTGGGGATGGTGGAGCCCATGGAGATGAACTTCACCCTGATGGCTTACGACCTGGAGTCTGTCAAGCACTTCGGCCTGGTGTGCGGATCGCCGGTCTCAATGACCGCCCGCGGCGCGGTGTGCGTGGACGACGGCTCCACCAAGTCGGTGACCATCAGCATGCGCGGGAACCTCACCGAGTTCGACCCGGGCACCTGGAAGGCCGGCGACGAGGCCAACATCAAGGTGAGCGTCTCGCTGGTCTACTACCGCCTAGACCAGGCGGGGCAGCCCCTCGCCGAGATCGATGTCGAGAACATGGTGGCCATCATCGATGGGCGCGACCAGCTCGCCGCCACCCGCGCGGCGTTGGGGATCTAGCGGATGGAGACCGTAAAGCTCAAGTACCCCGTCGAGATCTCCGGGGCCAAGGCGGGGGTGATCAGCCTGCGCCGCCCCAAGGTGCGCGACCTCGAGGCGATGGACCGCATCCAGGGCGACACCCAGAAGAGCCTGATGCTGATCGCCCACCTCGCCGAGCTCGATCCCGACACCATCCGCGAGCTGGATGCCGAGGACTTTGCTGCCATCTCAAAGGTGGTGGCGGGTTTTTTGGGCGGGGCCTTGCCGGAGTAAGGCCCCTGATGGCGGACCTGGCGGCGGTGTTCCACTGGCAGCCCTCGGAAATGCGGGAGATGTCTCCCGAGGAGTTGCTCGAGTGGCATGAGCTGGCCCGCGAGCGGGCCAAGGCTTTGGGCGTGCTGGGGCGGTGAGCAACGTCACCCTCGCGGTCCTGCTGCGGCTGACCGATCAGCTCAGCGGGCCACTGCGGCGCATCCAGGGGCAGATCAGAGGGCTCGGCGATGCCGGGCAGCGGTTGCAGCTTGGCGGGGCCGCCGCCATGGCGGGGGGCGCCGGCGCGCTGGCCGCCATGCGCACCCCGGTGAACGCCTTCATGGAGGCGGAGGACGCCGCCACCCAGCTCAAGGTGGCGATGATGGGCGCGGGCGGCGTGGTGGCCGCCGAGTACGAGCAGATCAACGCCCTGGCGGGTAGGCTGGGCAATACCCTCCCCGGCACCACCGCCGATTTCCAGCAGATGATGACCATGCTGGTGCGCCAGGGGGTGGCCGCGCAAACCATCTTGGGGGGCACCGGCGAGGCGGCGGCAAAGCTGGGGGTGATGCTCAAGATGCCGCCCCAGGCGGCGGCGGAGATGGCCGCCAAGCTGCAAGACGCCACCAAGACCAGCGCCGCCGACATGGTGTCGCTGGCCGACACCATCCAGCGCACCTTCTACCTCGGGGTGGACCCCGGCAACATGCTGGGGGCCTTCTCCTCGCTGGCGCCGGCCATGGGCGCGATCAAGCAGGAGGGGCTGGCGGGCGCCCAGGCCATGGCGCCGCTGATCGCCATGCTCGACCAGGCCGGCCTGGTGGGCACCTCCGCCGGCAACGCCCTGCGCAAGGTGTTCCAGGGCGCGTTCGACGCGGACAAGGTGGCCAAGGCCAACAAGGCGCTCGCGGGCAAGGGCGTAAAGCTCCGCTTCACGGACCGCAAGGGCGAGTTCGCCGGGATGGACAACCTGTTCGCCCAGCTCGCCAAGCTCAAGGGACTGAGCACCAGCGCGCGCCTGGAGGCGCTCAAGGAGCTGTGGGGCGACGACTCGGAAACCCTCCAGGCCCTGAACACCATGATCGACAAGGGCCGGAATGGCTACCTGGAGGTGGCTGAGAAGATGCGCGCCCAGGCCGGGCTCCAGGAGCGGGTGGGCGAGCAGCTCGGCACGTTGAAGAACCTGTGGGACGCGGCCACGGGCACCTTCACCAACGCCCTCGCCGCCTGGGCGGGGGCGATTGCCCCGGAGCTCAAGGCGCTGACCACCTGGTTCGGGGAGCTCTCCGAGGGCATCGGCGCCTTCGTCAAGGAGAACCCGGCCATCGCGCGCTTCGCGGCCCTGTTCGTGGGCCTCGGTGGGGCGGTGGGCGTGGTGGGCGGGGCGCTGGCCATCGCCGCCGGCACCATCCTGCGCTTCGTCTCGATGTTCGCCGCGGTGGCGAGCCCCATCGGCCTGGCCGTGGTGGCCATCGGCGCACTGGCCGCCGCCGGGGTGTGGCTCTACCAGAACTGGGACCAGGTGGCGGTGTGGTGGGGGCAGCTCTGGGAGGGCATCGGCTCGGTGGTCTCCATGGCCTGGGCGGGCATCCAGGCGGGCGCCGCCTCGATCTGGGCGGGCATCACCCAGGCGGTCGCCACGGCCTGGGCCGGCATCGTGTCGGGCGCCA
Organism: uncultured Chromatiaceae bacterium; assembly: GCA_964519095.1. Classification (GTDB taxonomy): domain Bacteria; phylum Pseudomonadota; class Gammaproteobacteria; order Chromatiales; family Chromatiaceae; genus JAEHCY01. The sequence goes on from CAZFHV010000004.1 coordinate 30,482, forward strand.
CCTCGATCTGGGCGAGCGTCACCCAGAGCGCCGCCGCGGCCTGGGCGAGCATCCAGGCGGGCGCGGTGGCGTTGCTGATGGGCATCCAGGCCCTGTGGGGGCAGATCACCTCGGCGGCCTCGGGCGCCTTCGAGGCGGTGAAGTCGGCGGCCTCCGCCGCCTGGGCGTTCGTGCGCGACGAGGCGCTGCGGGTGCTGATGGAGTTGCCCGGCAAGCTGCTGGAGGCCGGCAAGGCCGCCGCGGCCGGGCTGTGGGCGGGCATCAAGTCCGGCGCCGGAGCCGCCTGGAGCGCCGCCAAGGGGCTGGCCTCCGGGGTGGCCGGCGGAGCCAAGGAGGAGCTACAGGTTCAGTCTCCCAGCCGGGTGATGATGGGCATCGGCTCCGAGGTGGTGGCCGGGTTGCGCCTGGGCATAGCCCAGGGCAGCGAGGGCGTGCTCGGGCAGATGGGCGCCATGGCCCGGGGCCTCGCCGCACCCTTCGCGGCGGGGGCGAGCCAGATGGGCGCCATGGCCCAGGGCCTCGCGGCACCCTTCACTGCAGGGGCGAGCGGACTCCTCGGTCAGATGGGCGCCATGGCCCAGGGCCTCGCGGCACCCTTCAGCGCGGGCGCGAGCGGACTCCTCGGGCAGATGGGCGCCATGGCCGGCGGAGCCGCCCTGAACCTTTCCCGGGGTCTTGCCGGCCCCCTGGCGGGCGCCACGCTCGGGGTGGGCGCCATGACCGCCCAGGCCATGCCCGCGCCGCAGCCCATGCTGCCCGCCCTGGCGGGATCGCCCGCTGCGATGGCCCCCGCAGCGCCTGGCGGCGCGCCCCAGGTGACCCTCAACTTGACGGTCAACGGCCCGGCCAACCCGGACGAGCTTTCCGAGCGCATCCGCCGCGAGCTGGACCAGTGGTGGCGCCGCGCCCAGGCCGACGAATCGCTGCGGCGCAACGGGCGCGGGTTCGACTGATGGCGGGTGAGATGGCTGCCGCAGATCCCACGCGATCGACCATGGGCTTGATCGCCGAGGCGCACCAGCAGGGCCTGCTGTCTGCCGCCGATCAGGCGAGCCTGGCATCGCTTGCTCCCGAGCTGCGGCGCACCTACGAGACCGCGCAGGTATTCCGCACCGACACCGAGATGATCGTCTCGGTGCTCAATCACCTCAAGCGCCCGACGCCCGACGCCAAATACTGGCAGGCTGTCCGCGAACAGGACGTGTTCTTGTCCGAGCTGGTCACGCTGAGCTACGAGTACCGCAAGACGCAGATCGAGCTGCGGCGCCTGTTCAGGCGCCTGGAGCACGAGGACGACGATATCGAGCGGGATGCCATTGCCCTCGAAATAGAGAGGCAGCAGTGGATCGCTCAGCAGCAGGAGCGCACGGCCCGGCATCGGGTCCGGGAGATCGTGGCGTGGTCCAGGATCAAGGCAGAGCTGGAGCCGCATCTCAAGTATGGCGTGGACGATGTCAACGCTCACCAGCTCGAAGCGATGCACCTGCGCTGGGAAAGGGAGGCCCAACTGGTGACGCCGCACACCCCCCCGGCGGATGCGATCAACATCCTGGGGCTGGCGCAGACCGCAGCCACCCTGGTTGACGCCGCGAGGACGTAGTGGCTGGCTCTATCACAGCCCTGGGGACGGTCGCCAACAAGGCCGGCACCTCATTCGCCAGCTCTGGGTCCGCGACTCTCGCGATTGGCGACATGGTCGTCGCCGCTGTCGCCGCGGACTCGGACACCACCGGCACTATAAGCGCAACCGCCGGCGGGTACGTCTTCGGCAGCACCGTCCAGGATATCTCCCGCAGCGTCACCGGCATCTATTGCTCGATCAACCGGGCATTCGTCACCGCGATCAATGGGGCCTGGTCGTCAGGCGGCACTCTCAACACCGCCCGGTCGCAGCTCGGTGGGTGCGGTACCCAGAGCGCCGGGCTGAGCTTCGGCGGAACCACCGGTTCCAACTCGGCGGTGACCGAGGAGTACGACGGGGCCTCCTGGTCATCCAGCAACGGCCTCGCGACGGCCCGCACCTATATCGCCGGGTGCGGCACCCAGACCGCCGGGCTGAGCTTCGGCGGCTACACCACGGTCGTGGTCAACAACTGCGAGGAATATGACGGCAGTTCATGGAGCGCGGGCGGCACTCTCGGGACCGCAAGGCGCGGGCTTGGCGGCGCGGGCACCCAGACCGCCGGGCTGAGTTTCGGCGGGACTGCGGCCACTTACTCGGCGGTGACCGAGGAGTATGACGGCAGTTCGTGGAGTTCTGGCGGCAATCTCGCCACTGCGCGCCGGGAGCTTGGCGGGGCCGGCACCCAGACCGCCGGGCTGAGCTTCGGCGGATACACTGGCGCCAACTCGGCGGTGACCGAGGAGTACGACGGCAATGCCTGGGGCTCGGGTGGCGCTCTCGCGACGGCCCGCTATCAGATAGCGGGCAACGGATCGCAGACGGCGGCGTTTTGCTGCGGCGGGACGACGGGCTCGACAACAGGGGTCAGCGAGCAATACGACGGCAGCGCCTGGACGGCAGCGCAGACCCTCTCGGTGGCGACTACGGCCATGGCGGGGGCGGGAACCACAACCGCCGGGCTGGCGTTTGGCGGAAACGACGGCGTCTACACTGGCGCGAGCTACGAATACGCCCCGCAGACAGCGGCGACCACCATCACCTACTCCAATCTTTCCGTAGAGGCGCATGCGGGCAGTTTCTACAAGATCGGAGGCCTGACATCTTCGCCCATCGATAAGACGGCGGGCACCACCGGCACCAGCACGACGCCGTCGTCCGGCGCGACAACGACTCTCGCGCAATCCTCCGAGGTCGTCATCGGCGCGGTCGGCACGGATGGGCCCGACGGCGACACCGCAGGCTCCTGGACCACTGGCACGAGCAACGTCAGCGGAAACGAGCAGCGCCTGGGCTCTACGGGCGGCACGGCAACCTCCAATATCACCATCAGCACCGCCGCCGAGATTGTCAGCGCCACCACCGCCCAGACTGCCGCCAAAACCGGCATCACCTCCAGGCTGTGGTCTGCGGTCTGCGCCACCTATCTGGTGGATCTCAACGAGACCAAGACGCTGACCGACACGGGCTCCGGTTCGGACGCCGCGCCAGCCCCTGCGGTATCCGCAACCACCACTGACTCCGGCGCCGGGTCGGATCTGGTGGCGCTGGCGGTGTCGTTTGCCGTTTCCGACAGCGGGGCCGGCACCGATCTGGCCCAACTCCTCCAGGATCTGTCCAAGGCGGTGGCCGACTCGGGCGCCGCCACTGACGTGCTGGCGATCTCCGTGGGCCTGGCGCTGACGGAATCCGGCGCCGGGGTCGAAGCCGCGAGCGTGCCGCTGGTGGGCCTTGACCAAACCGACGCAGGCTCTGGCGCGGAGGCCCCGGCGGTGGCGGCGGCGCTGGCCCAGGCCGATGCAGGCTCTGGCGCGGAGGCCCCGGCGGTGGCGGCGGCGCTGGCCCAGGCCGACAGCGGCGCGGGCGCGGACCTGGCCATGTCGTACTACCAGGTGCCCGTGAGCGATAGCGGCGCCGCCACGGAGAGTCCGGCCATTGCCGTGTCCCTGGCCGCCGCCGACTCTGGCGCCGGGGCGGATGCCTTCGCGCCGGCCGCCGCCGTGCCCCTCTCCGACGCCGGGGCCGGGGCCGAGACGGCGCTGCCCGCGGCATCGGTCCCCCTCTCCGACGCCGGCAGCGGCGCCGATGCCCGCTCGGTGCCCGAAGTGGCCCTGATCCAGGCCGACTCCGGCTCTGGCCTGGACAGCCACGCGGTGCCCATCGTCACCCTGCTGGTGGCTGACTCCGCCGCCGCCGCCGAGGTGCTCGGTGTGCTGGCCAGCCTGGGGCTGGTGGATGCGGGCTCCGGGAGCGAGGTGGCGCAGAGCTTCATCCTGATCCAGCCCACCGACGCTGGGTCCGGGGTGGACGGTTTCGCCATCGCCGCCGCGGTGCCCCTGGCCGACGCGGGCGCGGGGGCGGAGGCCCTGCCCACGCTGAGCGTGGGCATCCCGCTCTCGGACGCCGGGGGCGGCGCGGAAATTCTGGCGGCCGGGGCCATCCTGTCACTCCTGGATCTGGCCTCTGGCTCGGATGCGGTAGCTGGGATATCCGCCACCCTGGTGCTGGCGGATGCGGCGAGCGGGCTGGATGCGCCCTACCTGTCGGTGGCTGTCACCCTCTCGGATGCCGGCGCCGGCGCTATCGCTGAGGCGGTGGTGGCCATGGTGCCGCAGACCGACGCCGGGGCCGGCGCGGACGCCGCCGCGCTGGCGGCCAAGATGCTGCCCATCGAGGACTTCGGGGCCGGAGCGGAGACCGCCACCACCCCCGAGCGCGCGATGCCGCTCGCCGATGCCGGCTCCGCCGCCGACTCCCAAGGGATATTCGTCTCCCTGGCCCAAACCGACAGCGGTGCCGGCCAGGATGCGGGTCTGCCCGCCGCCGCCGTGCCCGTTGCCGACGCAGGCTCGGGCCTCGATGCCCTGCTGGCCCTGATCACCGCCATGGACAAGCTGATCATGGACGCGGGCGCCGGGACCGAGGAGGCGCCCATCGTGCAGGTATCGGTGCCGATCGCGGATCTGGGCGCGGGCCTGACCCTGCCCCTGCTGCACGTGTTGGCCGAGCTTGCCGACCAAGCGGGCGGCACCGACGCGGTGGTGGGCTGGGACAGCACCACCTCGCTCGCCTATGTGCGCTTTCAGCTTCGGCGCCGCTCGATGGAGTGGGAGTGGATGGAGCGCTCCGTCACCTGGGCGCTCACGCAACGCTCCATGGCCTTCCAGCTTCTTGCATCACCGATCATCCACTGAGGACTAGCCCCCATGCTCGACCAACTCCAAGACGCCATCAGCCACAAGACCCTGTGGACCATCCGCCGCTACCAGGACGACGAGGCCTTCGCCCGCGACGAGCCCTATTCGGTATCCGAGATCGAGGGCAATCTGCTCCTCAATGAGGGCATTGCGCTTTTGTGGGATCTCGGCATCGCCGCCGGCGGCACCGCCTGGAACAACGCCAACGCCTACCTGGGCGTGGGCACCAGCGCCACCGCTGCCGCCGCCACCGACACCGGGCTGATCGGCACTGCCGTCTACAAGGCCATGTCCGCCACCTATCCGCAGCGCAGCGCCCAGACGGTGACCTGGCGAGCGGTGTTCGGCAGCTCGGATGCCAACCAGGCGTGGGAGGAGTTCACGGTCGCCAACGCCAACTCCAACGCCGGCACCAACCTCAACCGCAAGGTGTCGAGCCAGGGCACCAAGACCTCGGGGCAGACCTGGACGCTGGATCTCAGCATCACCCTGAGCTAATGGGCCGGGTGGGTTGCGCAAGCCCGCAACCCACCATTGCCGGGAGGCACGATGAGCCGCGTATTGCAGTCCGTCTATGCAGGCAGCTCGGCGGAGCTGCGCACCAGCTACGCCGACAAGGCGGGCGCGGCCGCGGCGCCCAACAGCCTGAGCTATCGCATCGTCAACCCGGCAACGGCCGCCGATGTGCGCGAGGCCACCGAGGTGGAGGACCCCGACGAGGTGGTGGACATCTTGCTCAAGCCAGCCGACAACACCCTGGCTGCGGGCTCCACCCAGGAGCGTCGCCGGGTGATCGTGACCGCCGGCTATGGCGTCGACGATGTGCTGGTGGGGGTGTATGAGTACCTGGTGATCTCGCCCGGCTGATGGACGTGCTGATGCGCCTAGGGGATTTCCGCTTCGCCATGGATACGGCGGCGCACGAGCAACTGCGGCGCACGGTGGAGCACCGCTGGCCTTCCCAGGAGCGCCTATGGAACGCCAGCGCGGTGCAGTACACCGGCCGCGGGGATGAGACCATCGAGCTGTCCGGCAAGGTGGTTCCGCTGTGGCGCGGCGGGCTGGAGCAGCTCAACCGCATGCGCGACCTGGCCGCGGCCGACGAGGCGATCTTCCCCGAGCCGCTGCCCCTGGTGACCGGCTATGGGGAATATCTGGGAGAGTTCGTGATCGAGCGGGTGGATGAGCAGCAAACCTCGATCCTCACCCGCGGCGCGCCTGGCCAGCAGCAGTTCTCGCTCAGCCTCAAACGCTACGTGAGGGACATCGCCTGATGAGCAGCTATCTGGTCCCCCCGGGCGGACAGCGCCTTGACCTGCTGTGCTGGCGCCACTACGGCCACCTCAAGGGATCGGTGGAGGCGGTGCTGGCCGCGAATTGGAGCCTGCCCGACCGTGCCGCCGCCTCGGCCTGGGTCCCCGCCGCCACCGCGCTGACCCTGCCGGAGCTGCCGCCGCCCGCCCGCGGCCTGATCCGCCTGTGGTGAGCCGGTGCGGCCTTTCTTCCTGATCGTCTCGGAATCCTCCGGGGACATCACCGCCAAGCTGATCGACCGGGTGACCCGGATTTCGGTGGTGGACGCCGAGGGCGTCGAGAACGACAGCCTGGACGTGGAGCTCGACGACCGGGGCCAGTTTATCGCGCTACCCGAGACCGGCGAGCGGCTGTGGGTCTACCTGGGCTACCAGGGCGGCCCCATCGTGGAGATGGGCCGCTACGTGGTGGACGAGCTCACGCTGACCGGCCCGCCCCTGTCGATCAGCTTCACCGCCAAGGGCGCGGACATGACCAAGCCGCTGCGCGCCCCCAAGAACATCACCCGCCACGGCGAAGGGCTGACCCTCGGGCAACTCGCCCGCGAGATCGCTCAAGCCCATGGCCTAGAGCCGCGCATCCACCCCGAGGTGGAGTCGATTCCCTTGGTGCACATCGACCAGATGGGCGAGAGCGACATGGCGGTCCTTGGTCGGCTCTCCGACCTGCACGACCTGAGCCTGCGCCTGACCGCCACCGAGCTGATTTGGCGGCCCTACCCGGCGCGGCTTGCGCCCACCGACCCCTTGCGCCCGCCGCCCGTCATCCTCGATGCCCGCGACATCACCCGCTACCGCTGGCAACGCCAGTCGCGCACCGAGTACCAGCAGGCGCGCGCGACCTATTACGACCCCGACACCGGCAAGCGGGAGGCGGTCTACGCGGGCGGGCAGGGCGCCAACCAGACGACGGGGCCGGAGGTGGGGCAGGGCTCCAGCTCCCGGGGCGCGGTGCTGGAGCTGCGGCACGACGCCCGCGACCGAGACGGCGCCGAGCGCCTAGCCAAGGCCCGCCACGCGCAGAACGCACGGGCCTGCGCCTCGCTCAATCTGGACATGCCGGGGAACCCCTACGTCCAGGCCGGCGCCCACTTGGTGCTGACGGGCCTCTCGGAGCCTGTGGGCGGGGAGTGGACCATCGAGCGGGTCACCCACAAGATCGACGCCGGCGGCTACTCCATGGCCCTCGAGGCGGTGCCGCCCGGGCAGGATCAACAAAGCGGGACCGGTCCATGAAGAACCTGATGGGCGTGCACAAGGCCACTGGCGAGCCCCTCGATGGGCTGGATCACCTGCGCCAGTCGATCTGGGACATCCTCACCACCCGGCGCGGTGAGCGCATCATGCGCCCCGAGTACGGATCGAACTTCCAGGAGTTCGTCGACCGCCCGGTCAACCCGATGTTTCTGCTCGACCTCTACTATGAGTGCGTCGTGGCCATCCACCGCTGGGAGCCGCGGGCGCGGGTGGTGCGGATCTCGGCCGACGCCTACTGGCCCAACATCGTCACCCTAGAGCTCACCGTGCGCGTCGATGGCATCACCACCGTGGTGCTGGGCGGCGTGCAGGTCATTCTGTAAGCCCCCCATAGCCCCATTCAGGGTGCCATTAAGCCCCCTTAAAGCGCCCACAATGGGGTCGGCGGCGTGGCCAAACCATGTGTCGCGCGTGGCCAAACCATGTGTCGCGCTACA
>CAZFHV010000005.1:0-35871 GCA_964519095.1 uncultured Chromatiaceae bacterium
CTGCGAAGGAGCACAGGAAGCGGAAGCGAGTGCGACGCCCCCCGCGTAGCCGTAGCCGGATGTTTTGTCGCAGGTCGCGCGGGAGCGCGGGCGTAGACAAAACATAAGGCATCCGACACGGCGTAGAGTCATTGTGGGAGCCGTGGCAGGGTGCGCAGTGCAGCGAAGTACCTGCCGCGGCGGACGCAGGACGGACGCGGGCGCCGCAGGCAATAATGGTCGCCATTTTTCGCTCCTGAAATCGGATCGGACCCATTTCAGGATTCACGAAAAATGGCGACTCTCCGGAGTACCAGGCGTGGTATCCGGGCACTGACCCGCGCGCCACTCACGCCGCCCAACCCACCGAGCTCGCTCAGTAGCTCGTCGCCGGACTGGCGGCTAAGTGCTTGCTTCAGGTCGACCAGGATGTTGGCTTCTGTCTTGGGCATGGTTTGTGTCTCCAGTTTTCGAGGTAACGCCAGGCGGGCTTAGCGACTCGCGACCGAGTACTTGGCCGCCGCGAGCTCGCCGATCTGGCGACCCATCTCAGCGCCGACTTCGGTGGAGTTGCGGTAGTGCACGCCGTCGTAGATGCGCGCGTTCGCCACCTCCTGCACGAACTCCTCGATCGACTTCCAGCTGCGCGACGCGCCCTGGGCGGTGACGCTGGACGTGGCGAGCAGCGGCAGGGGCTCGGTACCGACGTCGGTTCGCAGGACCGCGCCGATGCTGCCGGCTAGGATGCAGTGCGCGCATGGGTACTCGGGATGCATCGGCGTGTCGACGAAGGGCACCCAGGATGCGTCGCGCTCTGTGGCATCGCTGCCGTCGAGGTCGCCGTTACGAATCGCCGTGATCGGGCGCCAAAACGAGTAGTGGTACTTGGCATCCATCACTGCGATTAGCGCGTCGTCCATGGCAACACCGGCGGTGGCAAGCAGACGGGCGTTGCGCGTCACCTCCCGTCCGGGTGCGCTGGCCACCGAGCGCACCACCGGGAAGTAGATGGCCGGCCCGGTGGCCTCCCAGAAGCGCGCAATGGCCGTCTGCTCCGCGTCGCGCTTCGTGCTGGTCCGGGCGCCGATCGCCTTGATCTCGTTGTAGTCGCGCACCCAGCGTTCGCTGGTGAGGCTGGGTGGCGGCGGGGGACGGAACTGCTCGGCGCTTGCCAGCACCCAAGGCTTGCGCTGCGGCCACTGGGGGACGGCGGGGAGCGCGGTCGGCACGTAACTGCCGGCGGTGGTGTGCGGCCGATAGCTCTCGGGCAATGCCGCGCCATCGTCGGCGCGCAGATCGAGAATCGCATCGGCGACCTGCTCGCCCACCTTGAGGCCGGCGGTCTTCGCCCGGCCGTCGGGAATGGCGGTGAGCGCCTGCTGATAGGCTCTGTCGATCGCTGCCTGTTGCGCCGGCAGCAGTTTCTCGAGCACCTTACGGTTGGCCTCCGCGACCGCGGCATCGACCGACGCACCCGGAGGGACGTGGAGCGCCACGGGCTCCGCCGGATAGCGCTTGGTGATGGCATTGACGGCCTCGTAGACGGCCGCCTGCACCATCGCCATCGTCCGGTAGGATGGATGCGGGGGGAGCTTCGCCGCAGCGACAACCTCGTTCGCCTTGCTGTTCCAGTCCGTCACCACGTCGGCACGGGCGAGAGGAACGGTGAGCCAAGCGCAGGCGAGAAACGCGAGCCTGGTGCTTTGGTGTTTGGTGGGATGGTTCATAACCTCTTCTCCTTTGCAGTGTCCGGTTCTGGGTCTGTTTTGGGCTGCCCGTCAATGGCGTGCGGCGGTTCATCGCGGTGGCAGACCACCTTGCACAGCCCTCGATGCCATTGTTCCGCGCGATGGTCGTTGACACTTCTCCTGGAGTCCGGCAAATATGCTCAGGCGTCCGGATTTCGCGCAGCACTTGATCGGACGTCCACTCTGCTTTACCTACCGACCACCAAGGGTGTTTCACCCATGAGCCGAGACACGCTTTCCGATCTGCTGCTCAGTGTGCGCGTGCGCGGGGCGGTGTTTTATTACGTGAGCTGCAGCGACCAATGGTCCGCACAGGCGCCGCCCGCGAGCGAGATCTCCGCGGCCGTCATCCCGGGATGCGAGCACGTCATGGAGTACCACATGGTCGCGAAGGGCGACGGTTGGGCAGCCGTTGCCGGCGAAGCACCGGTAAAGTTGGCCGCTGGTGACGTCGTGTTGTTCCCGCAGGGCGACAGCCATGTGATGTCGAGCGCGCCGGGCATCGAGCCGCTGCGCCAGACTGCCGAGTGGGTGTTTGCCACCCGCAACGAACCGAAGCCGATGCCAATTGCCTACCACCACGGCGTTGTCGAGGCGGGCGCCCCGCTACCGGTAGAGACCGCCGATACCGTGATGGTGTGCGGTTTTATCGGCTGCGACCTGCGCCCTTTCAAGCCGCTCGTGGCCGCGCTGCCGCGACTGCTGCACCTGCCGGCCGGGCACGCCGGCAGCTGGGTCGATCGCCTCATCGAGCAGGCGGTGGTCGAGTCGAACAGTCCACGCCCGGGTGGCGACGCGGTGCTCGAGCGGCTCTCCGAAATGATGTTTGTCGATGCTGCGCGCCGTTATCTGGAAGGCCTGCCCGCAGACGCCACCGGCTGGCTCGCGGGATTGCGCGATCGCTTCGTTGGCAAGGCGCTCGAGCTCATGCACGCGCGACCGGACCAGAACTGGACCGTGGACGACCTTGCTCGCGACGTGGGTCTGTCACGCTCCGCGCTGCATGAGCGCTTTGTCCAGTATCTCGGTCACCCGCCGATGCAATACCTCGCCAATTGGCGCATTCAGGTCGGGGCGCGCCTGTTGCGCGAGACCAATCGCACCGTCGCGGCGATTGCCCTCGACGTAGGCTACGACTCCGAAGCCGCGTTCTCGCGCGCCTTCAAGCGCCTGGTCGGCAAACCGCCGGCCACGTGGCGCCGGTCGCAGAAGCGAGCATAGGCACGCGCACGTCCGCCACATGTTGTTCTTGGGCGCTCGGGTGTATAGGACGTCACCATGCCTCGGCCCCGATTTTTCTGGACACGAATTTGGGGTTAAATCGTGTCTGAAGAAGGAGCCGTGAAATGTTGAATGAATCTAAGGATGGAAGGGTTGCGCCGGGCTCGGCGCAAGGAGCGCATAGCGCGAGGGGAGGCGAGGCCGGCGCGCTGCCCGAGGTCAAGCGCTGGTCGGTGGGGCGCAACAAGGAAGTCGTGCTGCGGCTGCTACGGGGCGAGCCCCTCGATGGGGTCTCGCGCGAGGTAGCGGTGCCGATATACAAGCTCGAAGGCTGGCGCGAGCGGGCGCTGGCGGGTATCGACGCGGGGCTCAAGGAACGCGAGAACGATCCCCTCGAGCGGCAGCTCGCTGAGGCCACCCGGCGCATCGGCGAGCTGGTGATGGCGGTGGAAATTCTGCGCAAGGAGCGGGAGGTGCACCGCCCTTTGTCCCCGAGGAGGTCATCGCGATGAGCTGCGGGAGCTGCGAAGCCACGGGCAAGACTTACGGCCTGCAGCGGGTCTGCCGGGTGCTCGAATTCCCCCGTTCGACGATCTATGCCCAGCGGCAAGCGGCCCAGGTCGTGGCGCTGCATCGGGCGCGGCGCGGGCCGAAGCCGAAAGTCTCGGATGCCGATCGGCTGGCGGCCATCGAGGCCGACCTGGCGGCCTCGCCCTTCGCCGGCGAGGGGCACCGCTTGAGTCTGGGTACGCTTGCGCCTGCTGCGCGGTATTCGCGTCGGATGCAGCCGCGGCTGCGGCTGATGCGCGAGCACCAGCTGCTCTCGCCCCATCGCCGGCCCCAGGGCGCGCCGACGGTTCACGAGGGCACCATCACCACAGCGCGCACCAACCCGATGTGGGGCGCCGACGCCATCCGCATCGAGACCCTCGATGAGGGCTGGGCGTGGGTGTTCTCGGCGGTGGATCACTGCGATGGCTGCTGTGTGGGCATCCACGTGGTCAAAACCGGCAACCGCTTCGCCGCCTTGCAGCCGCTCGCCCAGGGCCTGCAAAGGGAGTTTGGCGCCACCGGCGCCGATGCCGGGCGGGGGCTAAGGCTGCGCATGGACCACGGCACCCCATACAGCGCCGAGGATTTCCTCAACCCGATTAAGTTCTGGGGTATCACGCCGAGCTTCGGCATCAAAGTCGAGCCCCAGACCAACGGGGTGGCCGAGCACTTCAACCGCACGCTCAAGGAGCAGGCGATCCAGGGCCGTATCTTCAGGAATGTCGAGGAGGTGCGCGTCGCCGTCACTGAGTTCCAGCAACGCTACAATCGCCATTGGCGTCTCGAAAAACTGGGCTTCCTCTCACCCCTCGAAGCCCGTCAGGCTTATGCCATGCGAAAGGCGACCTGAGCTGCAGAACCGTGTCCAGACAATCCAAGCCGGTACACGAATCATTACTTCGGCCCATGCGGTTCACTGCGTTCACCACATCCTACATCCCCCGTGAGCTTCAAATCCTCGCCAAATAATACAGCGTCAACAGCGTCCCCACGCCTGCAATCCCGTACCCGAACAGCGCCACGGCCTTGTCCGCCCTCAGGCCCAGCCCGTGCAGCGCGGTGCGCAAGCGGTGGGCGGCGTGCCATAAACATAGCCCAATAACGCCGAACAGCACGGTCTTGCCGAACCAGTTGGCGGCGAAGGCGCGGATCGTCTCGTAGCTCAAACCGCTAGGCACTTTCCCGTCCCCGGCCATCAGCATCAGGAGCACCAGCGCTGGGAGCACGAAGGCAGCGACGGTGCCGCCGGCGGCGAACAGGCTCCAGACCAAGGGTTTGTTGGATCTAGCCATGGAGCACCCCCGCGATGAACAGAATGAACAGTGACACCACTACCCAAGCGGCGTAATGGGCGCCGACGATGACAACGGGAGGCAGGAATCCCTCGCCGACCTGCAGCGGCATGGCCTTGTGGGTGACGCCGAACCAGGAGACGGTGTGGAAGAGGGTGACGGCAAAGGTGATCCACAAGAGACCCAGCATCAGCGGGCTACCCAGGCTGGCCAAGAAGGACTGGTAAGCCGCGGGACCCTCGGCGACCGCCCGGATCGCGCAGAGCAGTAGCAGGGCATAGATGCCGATGAAGAGGCTGGTCAGCTCCTGGGCCATGTGGATCTGATCGCGCCGGCGGGCCAGATACCAGGTGGTCGTCGGCACTTCCCGCACGAAGGGTTTCACAGTGGGTTTGCTGGTCATCACTTTTTCCTCCCCAGGCCCAGCTTGTCCAGGTACCAGCTCAGGGTGCTGGCGATCTTCATCTGCTGGATGGCCCCGGCCGGGTCCACGTGCTTGGGACAGACCTGGGAGCAGGCGTCGGCGAAGGCGCAGTCCCAGATGCCGATATCGGCGGCCACCACGTCCTCCCGGTCCTCGCGCCCCTGGTCCCGGGAATCCAGGTTATAGCGCTGGGCCAGGGCGAGGGCGGCGGGGCCGATGAACTCGGGGATCAGGGCGTATTGGGGACAGGCCGCATAGCAGCAGCAGCAGTTGATGCAGTCGGTGTACTGCCTGAAGCGGGCCAACTGGGCCGGGGTCTGGATGTGCTCGCCCTCCTCGATGGCTCGGGCCTCCTTGCGGATGATGTAGGGCTTGACCCGCTGCAGCTTCTCCATGAAGTCGTCGAGCACCACCACCAGGTCCCGCTCGATGGGGAAATTGGCCAGGGGCTCGACGCGGATGCGCCGATCCGGCAGGTCGCGCACGAAGGTCTTGCAGGCCAGCTTGGGCTCGCCGTCGATCATCATGCCGCAGCTCCCGCACACGGCCATGTGACAGGACCAGCGGTGGCTCAGGGTGCCGTCGAGGTGGTCCTTGACGTAGTTGACGGCATCCAGCACCACCCAGTCCTCCTCGCAGGGCACCCGGTAAAGCTGAAACCAGGGCCGGTCGTCGATCTCCGGGCGGTAGCGGAGGATCTCGAGCTCGATCGTCTTGTAGGCCATGGCCTATTCTCCTCCGTAGACACGCTCGCCCGGGGGCAGGCGGGTGATGACCACATCCAGGTAGTCCACCCGGGGGTCGCCATCTCCGCCGTAGTGGGCCAGCGAATGCTTGAGGAACTGCTGGTCGTCCCGGGCCGGGTGGTCCAGTCTCTGGTGGGAGCCGCGGGATTCCTTGCGCTGCAGGGCACAGTGGGCGATGGCATGGGCCGCCTCCAGCATGGAGCCCACCTCCATGGTGTAGATCATCTGGGTGTTGAAGACGTTGCTCTTGTCGTCCAGGTGGACCTTCTTGTACCGGGCGCGCAGCTCGGCGAGCTTGGCACAGGTCTCCTGCAGGGAGGATTCGGTCCGGTAGATACCGGCACCGGACTCCATGGTGGTGTTCATCTCCTTGCGGAGCCGCGCGACGGTCTCCCCGCCCTCTTCCCGCAGGAACAGATCCGCGATGCGCTGCTGCGCCTGCTCGGCCTTCTGCAGCACCGCGGACTCCGACGCCGGCGAGGCACCCGAGCGGGCATAGTCCGCCGCGTGCCGGCCAGCCCGCCCCCCGAACACCAGGAGCTCCACCAGGGAGTTGGAGCCGAGCCGATTGGCGCCGTTGATGCTCACACAGGCACTTTCCCCCGCCGCGTAGAGACCGGGCATCGGGGTGGCGGCGTCGATGTTGGTGTGGATGCCGCCCATCATGTAGTGGACCACTGGGCGCACCGGCACCAGCTCGTGGACCGGGTCAGCGCCCACGTAGCTCTTGGCCAGGTCCCGGACCAGGGGCAGGCGCTCGTTGATCTTCTTCTCCCCCAGGTGGCGGAGATCCAGGTGCACCACCTCGCCCCAGCGGGTGCTGATGGTGCGGCCCTTCTGCTGCTCGTGCCAGAAGGCCTGGCTTAGGCGATCCCGGGGTCCCAGCTCCATGGCCTTGTTGCGCGGCCAGGGATCGGGCGGGCCCAGGTTGTAGTCCTGCAGGTAGCGGTAGCCGTCCTTGTTCACCAGGATGCCACCCTCACCTCGACAGCCCTCGGTGAGCAGGATGCCGGTGCCGGGCAGACCCGTGGGGTGGTACTGGACGAACTCCATGTCCTTCAGGGGAACGCCGGCCCGGTAGGCCATGGCCATGCCGTCGGCGGTCTTGATCGCCCCATTGGTGGTGAAGGGGAACATCCAGCCGCCGCCCCCGGTGGCGACGATCACGGCCTTGGCCCGGAACAGGTACATCCGGCCGGTGCGCATCTCGATGGCGGTGACGCCCACACAGCGGCCGTCGTCCACCAGGAGCTCGGTGCTGTAGAACTCGTCGAAGCGCTGGATGGAGGGGAACTGCAGCGAGGTCTGGAACAGGGTGTGGAGGATATGGAAGCCGCTCTTGTCCGCGGCGAACCAGGTCCGCTCGATCTTCATGCCCCCGAACGGGCGCACGGCCACCTTGCCGTCGGGCTGCCGGCTCCAGGGGCAGCCCCAGTGCTCGAGCTGGATCAGCTCCCTGGGCGCCTGGTTGATGAAGAGATCCACGGCATCCTGATCGCACAGCCAGTCTCCACCCGCCACCGTGTCGTGGAAGTGGTACTCCAGGCTGTCGTTCTCCTTGATGACTCCCGCGGCGCCTCCTTCAGCGGCCACCGTGTGGCTGCGCATGGGGTAGACCTTAGAGATGAGGGCGATCTTCAGACCCGGATCGGCCTGGGCGGCCGCGATGGCGGCCCGCAGGCCGGCGCCCCCGGCGCCGACGATGGCGATATCGGTTGTGACGACTTCCATCGGTGCTCCCCTTGTGAAGTCCTGGATTGTTATCGTTCGTTACGCCGTCTCGCCCGAGCGGGAAGCAGCGTACCCCATTGCAGCGGTAGCCCCCGTCCCGGCAGGGCTTGGATCCCGCCGCGCCCGCTGCCGACGGGCCCGCCGGGGCTCCGCATGGACCTCCTAGCTCACGAAGCTGCACTGGCTCGCGGGGGTGCGGGTATCCATGTCGCGGCCGCGGTTGATGTGGTCCTCGATCTCCGCCGCCGAGCCGATCATCCGCCCGTAGAGGAAGACGGTGAAGGCGGCGGTTTCCAGGGTCGACTCGCTGATGCGTCCCTCCACGTAGGGCACCCACAGCATCTTGAGGAGCAGGGTGGCGATCACCGCATCGATGTTGACGCAGTAGACGTTCGGGCTCACGCCCACCTTGGCGAGCGCGTCCACCAGGTGGTGGTAGTACTCGATGAAGACGTTGTAGCCGCCCCGCTGGCGGATGAGGTCCCGCACGAACACCTCCCGGGGGTCGTGGTTCACCTCCTTGCCCTTGAACACCGGGTGGTTGATACAGGGGATCTTGGAGTAGGAGAGATTGCCCTCCTCCTTGGCCTTCTGTTTGTAGACCTTGTATTCGGTGGCGTAGGCCATGGCCAGGGCGCCGAGGTCGAGGCCGTGGTTCGGATCCCCGGGATCCAGCAGCCCCTTGTCGCGAAACTGCCGCAGCAGAAACGCCATGGCCTCGAAGCCATTGCCCCCGTGGGCGTAGCCGGCGTGGCTGAGGAAGCCGATGTAGGCCTTGTTGATCTGCACCCGCTCGGGGGCCTCGGGGCCGTCGGCGCTCACAGCGCCCTTGGCCCCCTGGGCCGAGATGGTGCCGGGGCCATTGGTGGCGACCAGCCCGAGCAGGATCGAGAGGTCGAACAGATCGTCCGCGCTGGGGCGATCGCGCAACAGGGCCAGGTAGGTGACCTCCCCGAAGCTCCAGTACCCCATCAGATCCTGGTGAGGCACACCGCACAGTGCCGTGGGCTGCTGGCACCGGCTGGGAATGGAGGCGCCCACCAGGGCGCTGAAGACCCGGAAGTGCCAGGGCATGTCGTGTAGCGCCGTGACGGAGAGCCGTTTCTTCATCAAAGGCGCCCAGACCAGGTGACAGCTGATGGCGGCCAGCACCACCTGGCCGCGCGGCTTGCGACCGGTGCGCTTGGCCAGGGCCTGGAGGAAGTCCACGAACACCGACCGGGCGCCACGGGCGGCGATGGCCTCGAGCATCTGGGCGCCGCGCTCGGTCCTGGCCTCGGGGAACAAGGTCTCCATGTCCACCTCGGCGAGGGCTCGCTCCACCTGGGGCGAGAAGTCGAAGCCCTTGTCGGCGGGATCCAGGAGACCCGTATGGGCGAAGAGATCCAGCAGCACGTCAGTGGCCCCGCGGGCGATGGCCATGGTCTTGGGCCCCATCATCGCCAGGGCCCCGGCGAGGACGGTGTTGGGGCTGTTGCCAGCGGCCCGGGCGGCGTCCGCCGCCACCAACAGGGGGCTACCTTCCAGGTTGATGAAGGCGTTGAGGGCCACGTTGGCGAGCTTGCGGCTGTTGTCGTCGGGGTACTCCCGAAGCAGCGCGAGCATCAGGTTGTCCTCCAGGGGGCGGATGGCGCAATCGAGCACGCTCACCCCGTGGAGGTGGGTGACCTGGGTTGCCGGGTCCATCTGGGTGGCGCCGGAGGCGTCTTTCATGGACTGGCGCGGAAACACCGTGCCCACCTGGCGCTGGAGGATGGCGATCTGGCGGTTGTAGGGCTCCAGGGCCTCCACCACGGGCAGTTGGAGCTCGGCGGGCAGGCCGATGTCCGCGGTGCTGGTGAACCAGCACTTGAGGGAGAGGTCGCTCTGGGGCTCGAAGTCCGGCTCCTCCACGTTGAGCCGCATCACGTCCGTCAGGGCCTGGGGGATGTGGGCGATGTTGGTGACCACCGCCCCCTTGGCGGAGCAGACGGGATTCTCGGGGGTGTAGATCCCCTCCACTCCGAACTTGGCCTGGAACCAGCCCTCCTTGGCCGCCGCGTTGTCGCCGCTGCCGGCGATGGCCCCCGCGTGACCACAGGCGCGGGTGAGCTTGTCTTTCCAGCGCCCCACCACGCAGGCGACCACGGGTTTGCGGAACTCGAGATCGTACTCGTAGTAGCCACCGGGCTCGATGTACATCACCGCGGCCCTGCTGCGGCGGTCGTTGTGGAAGGCGTGGGTGAACTCGGGGGCGGCGAAATGGATGTAGACGTCCTTCCCCGAAGACACCGACACCGTGGTGCCCCAGCCCGCGGTCAGGAGATAGGTGGCGATGGTGGTGGTGAAGTTGCCGGAGTTGGAGTAGATGGCCACGGATCCCGGCACCAGGGATTCCTCGGGACTCGCCCCCCCCAGTGCCCCGCCGATGCGCACCTGGTGGTGGGCATCGGCGATACCCAGGCAGTTGGCGCCGAAGACGTCCACCCGCTGCTGCTGGCAATACTGGCGGATGATGCGCGCATCGGCGACGGGGACCTTCTCGGTGAGGATCACCACCTTGCGCAGGTGCCGATTGACCCGCACCGCCTCGATCACCGCATCCCGCACCCCGGCGGGGGGCATGTAGACCACCGCCACGTTGAAGTCGTGGCCCGCCTCCAGGGCCTCGGCCACGTTGTTGTACACCGGGATGTCGCCGAGCTTGGTCTTGAGGCGCTCGCCGGAGCGGCCCGGGCTGGTGCCGCACACGACGTTGCCACCCGAGTAGACGTGACTGGTGGGGGTCACGGTACGGCTCTCGCCCCCGAGGATGTTGAGCACGCACACCCGGTCACGGCGGGTGGCGACCTGCTCCAGGGAGTCGATACCCACATAGTAGTGCTTGAAGGCCGCCACCCCGTGGAGTAGTCGTCGGTCTTGATCTTCGTGCGGTGCGATGCTCACGGCAGGCTCCTGATTCTGAATGGGGTACCAGTGCTGGGGGAGGTGACTCCAGGTCACCTCAGGCGGGGAGCTTGATCCCCATCTCGCGGGCGATGCTGGCCCGCCCTCCCTGGTGGGTCATCCACTCGTCGATGGCGTTGGCGTAGTTCACCACCCCGCTCATGGAGGAGTCGTAGCCGAACATCCGGTAGGGGATGCGCAGGGCGTCTAGGCTGTCCTTCAGGGCTCCCATGCCGCGGATCAGATTCGGCCCGCCCCGTCCCACCACCACGTAGAAGGGCGTGGGCCCCTCGGTGCGGAAGTGGTGGCGCAGCGCATCCGCCATGGCGCGGAAGGTCTCGTAGATGTCGGTGTTGTTGGCCTTGCCGCCGATGATCAGGAGCACGTTGCTCTGGCGCAGCCAGTAGTGGTAGACGATGCGGGCGATGTCGAACATCTTCTGGTAGGGCGGGTTCCCACCGAAGTCCGAGGAGATGGTGCCCGACTCCCCCAGCAACTCCGTCACCAGGGCGTTGGCGCCGCCGCCAAAGGTCATGGCGGTGACGGTCCCCTGATCGTTGGTCACGAAGACATCCGACTGGCCCTGGTAGGTACGGAGCTGATTGACCTCCCGCTCGAAGTCCGAGAGCTCCCCGCCGCCGGCATCGACAGAGAGGCCGAGCCGCTTCCAGTTGGGATCGTCCCCGTCGAAGGCGCACTTGAAGTCGCAGGCCACGGGGACGGTGCGCCCCTCGGGGGTCGGCATGATGCGCACCGGGTTCAGCTCGAGGGTGGTCATGCCGAAGCTGTGGAACAGATCCCAGAGCTTGGGGACGTTCTGCACCAGCGGGCTGACGATGGACTTCGGCGCCTTGAGCTGGTTGAGCATGTTGGAGACCACGAAGCCCTTGAGGCCGGTGAGGGGATCGAAGGGCACCGCCACCACCTGATCGCGGGGCACCTCCTCGATGGCGACCCCACCGCGGTGGCTGAGGGTCAGGGTCGGGGCGCGGAAGCGGGTGCTGTCGGAGATGGAGACGTACACCTCCTGCTCGGCGGGGACCATGCCCTCGAAGGTGACCCCCTCCGCCTTCACCGGGGTGCTGCCGTGCAGATGCCTGGCGAAATAGAGCCGCTCCTTCTCGGCGATGGCGGTCTTGAGGTCGCTGGCCCGGCCGATGAGCCCTGCCTTGCCCTTCTTGCCCACCGCGCCCTTGAAGATGGGCTTGATGAGGATGGTGCCCCAGCGGTCGATCAGGTCGCGGATCTGGTCATCGGTGGCGTGGGGCCCCAGGACCTCGGTGCTCGGGAAATCCACGAACTTGAGAATCCTCGCACCCCAGAGCATGCCGGAGAGCTGCATGATGGTATCCCCCGGTTGTCGGTGGTCTGATTGGAATAGCGGGCTTCGGGCGCCCGAGACGGACCGCAAACCCGCTCACCTCTAATGGGTAACACCAAGCGTAAAACAGGAATCCAGAAAAAGTAAGGGGTAGGGAGCTTAACCGCAGGCTGTTGGGCGAACGCCCAGCGGAATAACCGTTAGGGTGCGACCCCTTCAGTCACTCGGGCCGGTCGGGCGGGCAGTATCCTGGATCAGCCCTGTCTCCCCTGGGTTGCCGTGCAGCCCTTGCGATGGGTCGCGACCGTTTCCGCCAAACAGGGCCTGCCTGAGTCCTGCTGCAACGGGGCCCGCCGCGGGGTATTCTCATGTCCCCTAACCCCGTGTCCCCTTCTAGAGGAGCGCAGCATGCGCCCTTGGCCCCCCGGCGCAGCGCCGTCCCGCTGGCCTTTGCTGACACTCAGCCTGATGCTGCTCGCGGCCGCGGGCTGCGAGGGACCGGCGACGGCACCTGCCGCCGACACCTCCGGCGAGGTGCGGTCCTTCACGGGTAGCTGGACGGCCACGGGCACCCGCAAGGTTCTCCGGCTCGGGGAGGGGCACGAGGCGGCGATCTTCAGCCTGAGCGGGACGATCCTGCTGACGGGCAAGGAGCGGATCGAGGTGGGATTCCGAGGCGAGGCAATGGGTTTTTCGGACAACCTGCACGGCTTATGGGGAAGCAGCGTCTGGACCGATGAACGGGGCCACAAGGTGTTCAGCGATGTGCATGGCGAGGGTATTGGTCCCGGCCGGCTGATCGAGGGTCAGTTCACCGGGGGGACCGGCCGCTACGCCGGGATCAGCGGCGAATACAGCCTCCGCTGGCAACACCTCCTGGAGAACGAGGACGGCGAGGTGAGCGGCCGCGCGGTGGACGTCAGGGGGTGGGCACGCTTGGCAGACCCGGCCGTCCCGTCGGCCGGAGGTCGGCCATGAGTGTTGCCTCCCCTCTGAGGTCCGCCGTCCACGCCCTGGCCCCCTTCGGTCTGGCCATCGCCCTCTGGCTCACGCCGATCCCCGAGGGATTGACCCCTCAGGCCTGGCAACTGTTCGCCATCTTCTCCGCGGCCATCTTCGCCGTGGTCATCAATGCCTTTCCACTCCTCACTTCCGCCCTGCTGGCGGGTGCCGCCGCGGTCCTCACCAAGACGGTGGACCCCGCGAAGGTCTTTGCCGGTTTCGCCAATGCCAGCGTGCTGCTGGTGGTAGTGGCCTTCCTGGTGGCCCAGGCGGTGGTCAAGTGCGGGCTTGGCCGCCGGATCAGCCTGCGTGTGGTCTCCCTGTTCGGCAGCTCCACCCTGGGCCTCGCCTACAGCATCTTCATCACCGATGCCCTGATCGCCCCGGGCTTCCCGAGCAACACCGCCCGCGGCGGGGTGCTCTACCCCATCATCCTGGCCCTCGCCGAGAGCAGCGGCTCGCGGCCCGAGGACGAGTCCGGGCGTCGGCTGGGGGGCTACCTGATGTTCTGCGGTCTGGCCAGCCTGAGCGTCTCCTCCGCCCTCTGGCTCACCGCCACCTCCGCCAATCCCATCGGCGTCTCCCTGGTGGCGGAGCAGGGGCTGCGAGTAGGCTTCGGAAGCTGGCTGTTGGTGGCCTCGGTGCCGGCGCTCACGGCCATCGCGCTCCTGCCGCTGATCCTCTACCGCCTCTACCCACCGGGTGTGACCGCCACCCCCGAGGCCCCAGGCGCCGCCCGCGAGGCCCTCGCGGCCATGGGACCCCTGTCGCGGGACGAGTGGATCACCGCGCTGGTGTTCGCGGGCATGATCGGCCTGTGGATTTTCGCCGGGACGCTGAATCTCAGCCTCACCGGGGTCGCCATCGCCGGCCTTGGCATCCTGTTGGCCGCCCGGGTACTGACGCTGGAGGACATCCACCTCCAGGGCAGCACGCTGGCGACCTTCCTCTGGCTCGCGGTGCTGTTCGCCCTGAGCGGGCAGCTCAACGAGATGGGCTTCATGAGCTACGTGGGCGAGCGCCTCGCCGAGCTGCTGGGGGGTCTCCCTTGGCCCCTCGCCTATGGGGTGCTGCTGCTCCTCTACGTGCTAATGCACTATCTATTCGTCAGCCAGTCCGCCCAGGTGCTCGCGCTACTCGGCGTATTCCTCGGCGTTGGGGTGCAGGCCGGCGTTCCGGTGCACCTGATGGCCTTCGCGCTGCTGTTCGCCAGCAGCTACTTCTCCACCCTCACCCCCCAGGGAGGCAGCCAGAACGTGGTCTTCGTCGCCAGCGGCTATCTCACCCAGGGCGAGCTGTACCGTCTGGGCCTGCTGACCACCCTCTTCTGCGCCCTGGTGTTTCTGGTCATCGGCACCCCCTGGGTCCTCTGGGTCGGCTGAGCGAGCGCCCTCGTCCTTGATCCCCGCACGGGAAGCACCATTTTCCTACTGACAGGGTAGGAAGATGACTCGGCAGGCGCCGAGCAGGAGCGAATCGATGAGAAGGCACTGGCTGATAGAAACCTTCACCCGCTTCGGGCGGCCCGTGATGTTCCTCGCCACCCTCTGCCTGATGCTGGGGCTGCTGTTCGCCAGCGTCGCGGCCACCGAGATTGCGCTGGTGATGCTCCTGAGCGGCGGCGTGGCCCTCGCCACCCTGCTGGTACTGGGCTACCAGCGGCGGCGCCGGCTGGTCTGAGCTTCCCGGAGGGCAGGCAAGCCCGCGCCCAGAGGCGGGACCTCAGCCCTCCGGAATAGTAAGGGTCTGACCGATACGGACCTGATCGTCCGCCAGGCGGTTGAGGCGGCGCAGTTCGGTCAGGCTCACCGCATACTGCTCGGCAATCTGCGAGAGCGTCTCGCCGCGGGCGATCACGTGCTTCCTGGGCTCGCTGGCGGGGGTGCTCGCGTTGCGGGTGCCGGGGGTGCGATAGCTTTTTAGGTAGTCGCGGATCCCCTTCATCAGGGCGGCAGCGAGCTGCTGCTGCTGGCGGGGGCTGGTGAGGCGCTGCTCCTCCTCGGGATTGCTGATGAAGGCCAGCTCCACCAGGAGCGAGGGGATGTCCGGGGCCTTGAGCACCATGAAGCCCGCGTGCTGCACGCCGGCCTTGTGCACCGCGCCCACCTTGGCGAGGCTGGCGAGCACCCTGTCGGCAGCTCGCCCGCTGGCCTCCATGGTGGCGCTCTGAGAGAGATCGAGCAGCACGGAGCGTAGCAGGTTGTCCTTGTCGTCCAGATCGACCCCGCCCACCAGGTCGGCGCGGTTCTCCCGCTCCGCCAGCCAGCGGGCCGCCTCGCTGGAGGCCCCCCGCTGGGAGAGGGTGTAGACGGAGGAACCGCTGACCTGATTGTCTTGGTACGCATCGGCGTGGATGGAGACGAACAGGTCCGCCTGCTGCCTGCGCGCCTTCTCCACCCGCTTGCCGAGGCTGACGAAGTAATCACCGTCGCGGATCAGCACCGGCCGCATGCCAGGCTCCTTGCGCACCAGGGCAAACAGCTCCCGCGCCACTGCCAGCACCACGTCCTTCTCCTGGGTACCGCCGGAGCCGATGGCGCCGGGATCCTCGCCCCCGTGGCCGGCGTCGATGGCGATCACCAGCTCCCGCGCCGCCCTCTGGGTGGATGGAGATGGCTTGGACGGGGCCTGGGGTTGGGCCTGGGGCTCCGGCTTCTTCGCCGGCGCCGCCTTGGTCTCATCGGCACGGACCGGCGTCGAGGGGGGCGTGGCGCGGGGCTCTTGGCCCCGTGCCTCGATCTCGATCACCAGGCGCGGACCGCCCCGATCATCCGCCTTCACCAGGAAGCTCTTGGCCCGCACGGCGCGCCGCAGATCCAGGACCAGGCGCAGGACATCCCCACCCATGGGGGCGCTGCGCAGACCCTCCAGCAGCAGGCTCTCACCCTCCACCCGCGGCAGGCTCGCCTGGAGGCGGCTGTGGTCGAGATCGATGACCAGCCGATCCGGATTGGCGAGGGCGAAGATTCTGTGGGCGAGATCGGCGGTGCTCTCGAGGGTGAGGCGCACCTGGTCGGGGCTCGTCCAGATACGCACGCCCTTGATGTCCACCGGCGGGGCGGCGAACAGGGGTAGGGAGACGACCCATAGGAGGAAGGCGAGTAGAGGTTTCACCGCGCGCGATCCAGCAATGGCCTGACTAGAAGGTAGCACGCGGATTCATGCATTTCCAGTAAGAACTGAGGATTACGCCGCGTTTCTCCCGATCATTCTAGACTGGTGCGGATCTCTGGGCGAGGCCGAGCAGGCCGAGGGCGGCCTCCCCGCCGGGGGTGCGGCCACGAAGCCGCAGCGCCCGACCGCTGCCTCGGTAGCGAATCTCGATCTCCAGGTCCGGTCCCGGCAGCTCGCCCTGCCCCCGCTCCGGCCATTCCACCAGCAGCAGGGTGGCCTCACCGAGCAGGTCGCGCAGGCCCAGGTACTCCAGCTCGCCCGGATCCCCCACCCGATAGAGGTCCAGGTGGTAGAGGGTGCGCTCGCCAAGGGCGTAGGGCTCGATCAGGGTGTAGGTGGGGCTCTTGACGCTGCCCTGATGGCCCAGCCCCCGCAGGATGCCCCGCACCAGGGTGGTCTTGCCCGCCCCCAGGTCCCCGTAGAGGAACACCACCCCCGGCCAGGTTAGGCAGGGGGCCAGGGCGTGGCCCAGGGCCACCTGCTCCGCCTCGTCGGCGGCGGCTATATCCAGCACCGAGCCGGTCATGGGTTCAGCAGTCGCCGCAGGGGAGGAAAGAGGTCGCTGGCGAGGAGCCCCCGCTCGCCGCCGCGGGCCGCCTCGTCCGCCGCCGCGGCGTGGAGGCACACCCCACTGGCGGCCGCATCTTCCGCGTCGAGACCCTGGGCGAGCAGCCCGGCGATGATCCCCGTCAGCACATCCCCCATCCCGCCGCTGGCCATCCCCGGGTTACCCTCGGAGCAGAGGGCCGGGGTGCGATGGGTACCGGCTTGCACCAGGGTTCCCGCCCCCTTGAGCACCACCACCCCGCCGTAGCGGGCCTGGAGCTCGGCCGCCGCGGCGAAGCGGTCCCGCTGCACCTCGGTGCCGGTGACCCCCAGCAGTCGCGCTGCCTCGCCGGGATGAGGGGTCAGAACCCAATGTTCCTGGCGCTGGGGCGCCTGGGCCAGCAGGTTCAGCCCGTCGGCGTCCAGGACCAGGGGCAGCCCCGAGGCGATGGCCGCCGCCCAGAGGCCACGGCCCCAGTCCGACTGGCCGAGTCCGGGCCCCACCGCCAAGACCCTGGCCCGCCCGAGCAGGGGAGGCAGATCGGCGGGTCCGGCGATCCCATGGCACATGAGCTCGGGTCGGGTCAGCCCCAGGAAGGCGGCGTGGGCGGGATGGGTGGCGACCGATACCAGCCCGGCGCCGGTGCGAGCGGCCGCCTCCCCTGCGAGACGCGCTGCCCCGCTGAAACCCGGCGCCCCGCCGATGACCAGGATGTGGCCGAAATCCCCCTTGTGGGCGCCGCGCCGCCGGGGGCCGAGCAGAGTCCGCTGGCGGGCCCAGTCGATGCGGCGGGCCGCCGGTAGCTGCCGGGCGTAGAGGGCCGCGGGCACACCCAGGCCGTCGAACCGGACCTGACCGCAGCATTCGGGCCCGGCCCCGGTGAACAGCCCCGGCTTGAGCCCGATGAAGCTCAGGGTGGCCGCCGCCCGCACCGCCACCCCCAGGATGGCGCCGCTGTCCGCGTGGAGCCCCGAGGGAATGTCGATGCCCAGGACCGGCGCCCGATGGGCGTTGATGCGCCCCACCGCCTCGGCCCAGGCCCCGGTGACCGGCCGTTCCAGGCCGGTACCGAACAGGGCATCGACGATCAGCGCCGTCTCCCTTGGGATCTCCGGGGAGTCCGCGACCCGACCCCCGCCGGCGCGATAGCGCTCGGCCATGGTCAGGGCATCCCCCTGGAGCCGCGCCGGGTCCCCCACCTGGAGCAGCCGCACCCCCAGCCCTTCCTCCCTGGCCAGGCGCGCCACCACGTAGCCATCGCCCCCGTTGTTGCCGATCCCGCACACCACCGCGAGCTCCCGCGCCTCGGGCCAGCGCCGGCGCAGCAGCCGGTAGGCCGCCGTGCCCGCCCGCTCCATCAGCACCTCGCCGGGGATCCGGTAGTCCTCGATGGCGATCCGGTCCAGCTCCCGGACCTGGGCCGCCCGGTAGAGGGCGTAGGGGAGCCGATCGAGATCCGGCAGGCTCGGCGAGGCGGCGGTCGGGGGCGGCTCGGTCATGGGGATCGGGGGCTCAGGGGCTGGCGGGGGCGCGCCGAATTATAAGGTTCGGCCCCGTGCTATAGTCGCCCGCCATGGAAGGGTCGGCCGCGCTCGCATCCCCCCAGGCGCTGGTGCGCCTGATCAGGGGCTGGGGGCGGGACCTGGGTTTCCAGCAGGTGGGGATCGCCTCCACCGACCTCGCCGAGGCGGAGGCGCACCTGGAGCGCTGGCTGGACCAGGGCCACCAGGGCGAGATGGACTACATGGGCCGCCACGGCCCCAAGCGCTCCCGGCCCGCGGAGCTGGTCCCCGGTACCCGCTCGGTGATCTCGGTGCGGCTGGATTACCTGCCGGAGCCACCGGCCCTGACCTGGCAGCGACTCCGGGATCCCCACACCGGCTTCGTCTCCCGCTACGCCTTGGGCCGCGACTACCACAGGCTGCTGCGCCAACGCCTCGAGCGGCTCGCCCGCCGGATCGGCGAGCACCTGGGGCCCTTCGGCTACCGGGCCTTCGTCGATTCGGCACCCGTGCTGGAGAAGCCCCTGGCCCAGCGGGCGGGGCTGGGCTGGATCGGCAAGCACACCAACCTCATCAACCGCGCCGCCGGGTCCTGGTTCTTCCTCGGGGAGCTGTACACGGACCTGCCCCTGCCCGCGGACCCCCCGGCCGCCGACCACTGCGGGCGCTGCCGGGCCTGCCTGGACGCCTGCCCCACCGGGGCCATCGTCGCCCCCTATCAGCTCGACGCGCGCCGCTGCATCTCCTACCTCACCATCGAGCTGAAGGGGTCGATCCCCCTGGAGTTCCGCCCCCCCATCGGCAACCGCATCTTCGGCTGCGACGACTGCCAGCTCGTCTGCCCCTGGAACCGCTTCGCCCGGCTCACCGAGGAGGCCGATTTCCACCCTCGGCACGGGCTGGACCAGGGGGCCCTCACGAAGCTGTTCGCCTGGTCCGAGGAGGAGTTCCTGAGGCGCACCGAGGGCTCCGCCATCCGCCGCATCGGCTATCCGGGCTGGCTACGCAACCTCGCCGTGGCCCTGGGCAATGCCCCGCCCAGCCCCCCCGTCGTCGAGGCCCTGCTGCGCCACCAGGGCCACCCGAGCGAGCTGGTGCGGGAGCACCTGGCCTGGGCCCTGGAGCGCCAGGCTGGGGCGCCCCTCAGGGGAGCCGGAAGAAGTGCTCCCGGTAGTAGCGCAGCTCCGCCACGGACTCCTTGATGTCCTCCAGGGCCAGGTGGCGGCCGCTCTTGGTGAAGCCCGCCGCCAGCTCGGGGCGCCAGCGCTGCATGAGCAGCTTGGGGGTGCTCACGTCCAGGTTGCGGTAGTGGAAGTAGGCCTCCAGGCGCGGCATCCAGCGGGCCAGGAAGCGGCGGTCCTGGCAGATGCTGTTGCCGCACAGGGGTGACTGCCCCTTGGGGACCCAGCGCTCGAGAAAGGCCAGGGTCTGCGCCTCGGCGCTGGCCTCGTCCCAGTCGCTGGCGCGTACCCGCGCGAGCAGGCCCGAGGCCTCGTGGTGGGTCTTGTTCCAGGCGTCCATCGCCTCCAGGATAGGCTCGGGCTGATGGATGGCCAGCACCAGCCCCTCCGCCAGCAGCTCCAGGCTCGCATCGGTTACCAGGGAGGCGATCTCCAGGATGCGGTCCTTGAGGGGGTCGAGGCCCGTCATCTCCAGGTCGACCCAGATCAGATGGCTATCGTTGGGGGGCATGGGCGGCTCCGGCCGGGGATCCGGGCGCCCATCTTAGCAGAGGCTTTCGCGGGACAGGCTCATGAACGCACAAACCTTCGGTGGGATCTTCCTCCTGGCCCTGGTGGCGGGCACTGTCCTGGAGCTCTGGCTGCTGCGGCGCCAGGTGGTCCAGGTGCGCCACCACCGGGAGGGGGTGCCGCCTGCCTTCAGGAGCCAGGTCTCCCTCGCCGAGCACCAGAAGGCGGCGGACTACACGGTGGCCCGCGCCGGGGTGGGCGTCCTGGATCTGCTTCTCGGCGCAGTCCTGGTGGGGCTCTGGACCCTGGGGGGTGGGGTGGACTGGCTGGTCTCCGCCAGCGGGTCCCTGCCGGTGTCGCCGCTCTGGCAAGGGGTGGCGGCCATCGGTGCCCTGCTTCTGATCAACGGCCTCATCGGCCTGCCCCTGGCCCTGTGGCGGACCTTCGGCATCGAGGCCCGCTTCGGGTTCAACCGCACCACCCCCAAGCGCTTCGTCCTGGACCTGGGGCTGGAGCTGCTGGTGGCGGTGATCCTGGGGGCGCCCCTCCTGGTGGCCATCCTCTGGCTGATGGAGGCCGCCGGCTCCCTCTGGTGGCTGGTGGCCTGGCTGGTTTGGCTCGGGTTCTCGCTGGTCCTGAGCTGGGCCTATCCGGTGTGGATCGCCCCCCTGTTCAACCGCTTTACCCCCCTTGATCAGCCGGAGCTGCGCCAGCGCATCGAGGCCCTGCTGGGGCGGGCGGGGTTCCGGAGCCGCGGGATTTTCGTCATGGACGGCTCCAAGCGCTCCGCCCACGGCAATGCCTACTTCACGGGGCTGGGCCGCCACAAGCGCATCGTCTTCTTCGACACCCTCCTTCAGTCCCTCTCCGGGGAAGAGATCGAGGCGGTGCTGGCCCACGAGGTGGGACATTTCCAGCGCCGCCACGTCCCCAAGCGCCTCGCCATCGTGGCCCTGATGGGCCTCGGGGGCTTCGCCCTGCTCGGTTGGCTGGCGGGTCAGGACTGGTTCTACCAGGGGCTCGGCGTTTCCTCCCCGGCGCCGGCCAGCGCACTCATCCTCTTCGGCCTGGCCCTGCCGGTGTTCAGTCTGTTCTTTGCGCCCTTCGGCTCCGCCCTGATGCGCCGCCAGGAATTCGAGGCGGACGACTTCGCAGTGGCCCAGAGCGGGGCCCAGCCCCTGATCAGCGCCCTGGTGCGGCTGTATCGGGAGAACTCCAGCACCCTCACCCCCGATCCCCTGTTCTCCGCCTTCCACGACAGCCATCCCCCGGCCCCGGTGCGGATCGCGCGCATCTCCTCTAAGATCTAGCCTACTGAGTTTGCTGGGAGACCCGAACATGCTGCGAACCGCTCTGGCCCTGTCTCTCTTGGCCGCCGCCTCCGGCGCGGCTCGTGCCGCCGACAACGCGGGAGGCAAGGCCCTCACCGACCAGCACTGCTACCAGTGCCACGGCAACGAGGTCTACACGCGGGCGGACCGCAAGGTCCGCACCCTCGACGGCCTGCAGCGCCAGGTGCAGCGCTGCGAGCTGGCCCTGGGCCTCAAGTGGTTCGACGAGGAGATCAGCAGCGTCACCGGCTACCTCAACCAGGAGTTCTACAAGCTCAAGTAGGCATGCCTGGACGCCGCCTCACGGAGCGCCAAAAGGCGCGCATCGGCCGCATCCAGGAGCACCGCCGCGACCGCCTGCGGGAGCGGGCCGAGCGGGCCATGGCCGATCAGGCCGATGGGGGCCCGAGGGAAGGGCGCCTGATGGTCCGCCACGGGGCGCGGCTGGTGGTGGAGGACGCCGAGGGCCACCTCCATCTATGCCTGGCGCGTCAGAACCTGGGGGAGCCCGCCTGCGGCGATCGGGTGGTCTGGCAGCCCACCGGGGCGAAGCGCGGAGTGGTCACGGCCATCCTCCCCCGGGAGACCACCCTGAGCCGCCCGGACTACAGCGGTCGCGACAAGCCCCTGGCCGCCAACCTCACCCAGCTCGTCGTGGTGCTCGCCCCCCTCCCGGCCCCCGCCGGCTACCTGCTGGACCAGTACCTGGTGGGCGCGGAGCAGCTCCACCTCAAGGCCGCCATCGCCATCAACAAGGCCGACCTCCTGGATGGGCCCTCCCGCACCGAGTGGGAGGCCCGCTTCGCCCCCTATCTGGCCATCGGCTACCCGCTGCTCTGGATCAGCGCCCACGCCGAGGGCGGCATCGCCCCGCTGGTGCGCCAGCTCCAGGGGGAGACCAGCATCCTGGTGGGCCAGTCCGGGGTGGGCAAGTCCTCCCTGGTCAAGGCCCTGATCCCGGACCTCCACATCCCCATCGGCCTGCTCTCGGAGGCCAAGGGGGTGGGGCGCCACACCACCTCCGCCGCCCGCTGCTATCACCTGCCCCAGGGGGGGCTGCTGATCGACTCCCCGGGGGTGCGGAGCTTCCGCCTGGGGCCCCTGAGCTTCGCCGCGCTGGAGCGGGGCTTCCGGGAACTCGGCCCCTACCTGGGCCGTTGCCGCTTCGGCGACTGCCGTCACGACCAGGAGCCCGACTGCGCCATCAAGCAGGCGGTGGAGGAGGGTCGCATCCATGCCGAGCGCCTTCAGGCCTTCCACCAGCTCGCGGGCCAGCGTGGCCGTTAGCAGGAACCGGGCACAGCCAAGGCGCTGGAATAGGGAGGGGCCGCCCGGTGTTGACCCCAGAGGCATCCCATCCCAGCGCCCCAGCCCGAGACGCGCCGAGGAGAACCCGCTGATCACTGAGCCCCGCAGCCCCCATCCCTCCCCCCGGTCCAGGCCTGGACGGCAGGCGCGGCTGGCACGACCGGGGCGCGCCGGACCATGAACGGCGAGGGGATGGCGGCGGGCATGGCCGCCCTGATTCCACGCCTGCGCCGTTACGCCTGGGCCCTCACCCGCAACGCGGACGCCGCCGACGACCTGGTCCAGGACAGCCTGGAGCGGGCCTGGCGCAAGGGGCACCAGTGGGAGCCCGGCACCGACTTGCGGGCCTGGCTGTTCACCCTCATGCACAACGTCTTCGTCAACGGCCTGCGGCGTCGGCCCCCGCCCCAGGAGCCCCTGGACTGGCACGAGCTCCCGGACCCGCGCCCCCGGGGCCCCGAGGGTGGCCTCAACCTGCGCGACCTGGAGGCGGGCCTCGCCACGCTCCCCCCCGAGCAGCGGGAGGTGCTGCTCCTGGTGTGCCTCGAGGAGTTGAGCTACGCACAGGTGGCGGAGATCCTCGGGGTGCCCATCGGCACCGTGATGTCGCGGCTCCACCGGGCGCGGGAGCGTCTGCGCCGCTGGCTCGCCGAGGAGCAGAAACCCCCCCTGCGGAGGGTCAAGTGATGAGCGAATCCCTTCCCCCGGAGATCGAAGACCTGCACGCCTACCTGGATGGCCAGCTCGGCCCCGAGTCCCGCCGGCGGGTCGAGGCCTGGCTGGCGGACAATCCTGAGGGCCAACGGCAGCGGGACGACTACGAGGCCATTCGCCTCGCCCTCAGAGAGCGCTACGACCCGGTGCTGCAGGAGCCGGTCCCCCCCCGACTCCTGCGCCGGCCCCGCCCCTGGCGCCAGACCCTGATCCATCTGGCCGCGGGGCTTGTCATCTTCGCCCTGGGGCTGGGGATCGGGCTTCGGCTGCACGGCCCGGAGCTGCTGCCCCTGGCCCATACCCCCTCGGTGGTGCGGGAGGCCGCCATGGCCTACGCGGTCTACACCCCGGAGGTGCGCCACCCCGTGGAGGTCCCCGGCGACCAGGAGGCCCATCTCATCAGCTGGCTGACCAAGCGGATGGGGGCGCCGGTGCGGCCCCCGCGCCTCGAGGAGCTGGGCTACCGGCTGGTCGGCGGGCGGCTGCTCGCGAGCGACGCGGGTCCCGGGGCACTGTTCATGTACGAGAACGGGCAGGGCCAGCGGGTGGTCCTCTACCTCTGCCAGAACGAGCGCAGCGGGCAGAGCACCGCCTTCCGCTTCGCCCAGCAGGAGCGGATCTCGGTCTTCTATTGGTTCGAGGGTGCCTTCTCTTACGCCCTGGCGGGGGAACTGGACCGCACCGGCCTCCGGGGGCTGGCGGAGACGGTCTATCGGCAGACCAATATCTGAAGGGCCGGCGGCGGAGGAGGGCTACTCCAGGGCGCCCCGGTCCCCGCTCGCGCTGTCGATGTAGCGATCCCGGGCGGCCTTGGCGCGCTCGAAGATCTCCAGCATGTGGGCGGCGTCGGCGCGCTCGATGGTCTCGGCCAGCTCTTGGAGCTCCAGGCTGAAACGCTGCAGGGCCTCGCCGAGGGCCTCGCGGTTGGCGAGGCAGATGTCGCGCCACATCACAGGATTGCTGGAGGCGATGCGGGTGAAGTCCCGGAACCCCCCCGCGGCGTAGCGGAAGATCTCGTCGTTCTCCTCGAGGCGGGCAAGGGAGTCCACCAGGCCGTAGGCGAGCATGTGGGGCAGGTGGCTGGTGGCGGCCAGCACCTGGTCGTGGTGGCGCACCTCCATCAGTGAGATCTGGGCCCCGCAGACGCGCCACATCCAGGCCACCCGCTCCAGGGCGGCGGGATCCGTCTCGGGCAAGGGGGTGAGGATGACCCGGCGGTTCTGGTAGAGGCTGGCGAAGGAGGCCTCCACCCCGCTGCGCTCGGTCCCGGCGATGGGATGCCCCGGCACGAAGCGGGGCAGCTCCTCGCTGAGGACGGCGCGGGCGTCCGCCACCACGCTGCCCTTGACGCTGCCGCCGTCGGTGACGATGGCCCCGGGCGCCAGCCAAGGGCGGATGCTGGCCAGGGTGTCGCGCACCGCACCCAGGGGGACGGCGAGGAACACCAGGTCCGCCCCGGCCACGGCCTCCGCCGGGTCGCGGCTGTAGCGGTCGATCACCCCCAGGGCCACCGCCTGCTCCAGGTTCGGCACCCCCCGCCCACAGCCCACCACCTCGCCCACCGCGCCGGCCTCACGCAGGGCCCGGGCAAGGGACCCGCCGATCAGCCCCACGCCGATGACGGCGAGCCGCTCGATCACAGGCCCATGACCTCGGCCAGGGCGGCGAGGAAATGGGCATTCTCCTCGGGTAGCCCGATGCTCACCCGCAGGTGATTGGGCAGGCCGTAGTTGGTCACCGGCCGGGTGATGCAGCCCTTGCGGAGCAGCGCCTCGTAGACCAGGCCGGAGCCGCGGGTGAGGTTGACGGTCAAGAAGTTGGCGGCGGAGGGGATGTACTCCAGACCCAGGCTGGTCAGGCCGGCGATCAACTGGGCCATGCCGGTGCGATTGGCCTCCACCACCTGCTGGAGATGGGCGCGGTCTTCCAGAGCGGCCAGGGCTGCCACCTGGGCCAGGCTGTTGACGTTGAAGGGCTGGCGCACCCGGTTGAGCAGCTCCGCCACCTGGGGATGGCTGACGCCGTAGCCCACGCGCAGCCCCGCCAAGCCATAGGCCTTGGAGAAGGTGCGGGTGACGATCAGGTTGGGGAACTCCGCCAGCCAGCGGCTGGCGTCCGGGTAGTCGGGGTCGTCCACGTACTCCGTGTAGGCCTCGTCCACCACCACGATCGCCGTCTCCGGCAGGGAGGCGATGAAGACCCACAGCTCGGCGGCCCTCAGCCAGGTGCCGGTGGGGTTGTTGGGATTGGCGATGAACACCACCCGGGTGCGCTCGCTGACCCGCTCGCGCATGGCATCGAGGTCGTGGCCGAAGTCCCGCGCCGGGGCCACCCGCGCGGTGGCCCCCACCGCCTGGGTGGAGATGGGGTAGACGGCAAAGGCGTGCTCGGAGAACACCGCCTCCACGCCGGGGTAGAGGAAGGTCCGGGCGACCAGATCGAGGACGTCGTTGGAGCCATTCCCGAGGGTGATGGCCTCCATCTCCACCCCGTGGAGAGCGGCCAGGGCCCGCCGCAGGGCGAAGCCGCCGCCGTCCGGATAGCGGCTCAGCTCGGGTATGGCGGCGACGATGGTCTCCGCCACCCGCGGGCTGACGCCAAGGGGGTTCTCGTTGGAGGCCAGCTTGACGGCGTGGGCGATTCCCAGCTCCCGCTCCAGCTCCGAGAGGGGCTTGCCCGGTATGTAGGGCTTGAGCTCGGCGATGGCGGGGGCACTGAGGCGCAGGAAGGGGTTGTCGTCGGCCGGGTTCGAGATCACAGCACCGCCTCCGGGTAGGAGCCCAGGACCCGGAACAGCTTGGCCTCTCGTTCGAGGTCGCCGAGGGCCGAGCGGACGCTGGGGTCTTCCCGGTGGCCCTGGATGTCGATGAAAAAGACGTAGTCCCACAACCCCAGCCGCGAGGGCCGGGATTCGATGCGGGTCATGCTGATGCCGTGCTGGGCGAGGGGGGTGAGCAGCCGGTGCAGGGCCCCCGCCACGTTGCGGCAGCCGAGCAGCAGGCTGGTCTTGTCCTGCCCACTGGGGGGCGCATCCCTGCGGCCGATCACCAGGAAGCGGGTGGTGTTGTTGGGCGCGTCCTCGATGTTGCGCGCCACCACGCCCAGGCCATAGATCTCGGCGGCCGCCTCGGCGGCCACTGCCGCGGAGTGGGGCTCGGCGGCGGCACGGCGCGCCGCCTCCGCGTTGCTGCCCACCGCCTCGCGCTCCGCGTGGGGGAGGTTGCGGTCGAGCCAGCCCCGGCATTGGGCCAGGGACTGCTGGTGGGAATAGACCCGGTTGATCCCTCCGAGGCCGTCCTCGTGGCTCAACAGGTGATGGTGGATGCGCAGGGTGACCTCGCCGGAGATCCGCAGCGGCGAGTTGAGGAGCATGTCGAGGGTGTGGCTGATCACCCCCTCGGTGGAGTTCTCCACCGGGACCACCCCGAAGTGGCAGGAGCCGGCCTCCACCTCCCGGAAGATCTCGGCGATGGAGCCGATGGGCAGGGTGCGCACCGAGTGACCGAACTGCTTGAGGGCCGCCACCTGGGTAAAGGTCCCCTCGGGGCCGAGGAAGGCGATCTGCAGGGGCTGCTCCAGGGCCAGGCAGGCGGACATGATCTCGCGAAAGAGCCGCACCACCTCCTCGTCGTCCAGGGGGCCGGGGTTGGTCTGCTTGGCGCGGCGCAGCACCGCCGCTTCGCGCTCCGGACGGTAGAAATCCGCGTCCTCGGCGCCCGCGGCGAGCTTGATGCGGGCGATCTCCCGCGCGCAGCGCGCGCGCTCGGAGATCAGGTTCAGGAGCTGCTGGTCGATCCCGTCGATGCGCTCCCGTGCCTCACGCAGGTCCTGGTCGTCGCTCATCGCAGCGGCCGGGGCCCTAGCGGCCCTCGCCGGGGCAGCCGAGGCAGCGCACCGAGAGCACCCCGTCGATGGTGCGGATCTGCTCCACCGTCTCCCTCGGGGGCTGGTGGTCGATGTCGATGAGGGTCACCGCCACCTCGCCCCGGGAACGGTTGAGCATGTCCTGGATGTTGAGCTCGGCCTTGGCCAGGTCAGTGGAGATCTGCCCCACCATGTTGGGGACGTTGCGGTTGATGACCGCGATACGGTAGCCCTCGTTGCGGGGCAGCAGGATCTCGGGGAAGTTCACCGCGTTGGTCACGTTGCCGTCTTCGAGGTAGGCGCGCACCTGCTGGGCCACCATGATGGCGCAGTTCTCTTCCGCCTCCTCGGTGGAGGCGCCGATGTGGGGCAGGGCCACCACACGGGGGTGCTGCTTGAGGCGGTTGGTGGGGAAGTCGCAGAAGTAGGCGTAGAGCTGGCCGCTGTCGAGGGCGGCGCACACCGCCTCGTCGTCGACGATCCCGGCGCGGGCGAAGTTGAGCACCACCGCGCCCTTCTTCATCAGCCGCAGGCGCGCGGGGTTGATCATGTTGCGGGTCTCGTCGGTGAGCGGCACGTGGAAGGTCACGAAGTCCGAGCGCGAGAGCAGATCGTCGACGCTGAGGGCCGGCTGCACCGCGGACTCCAACTGCCAGGCGCGCTGCACGGTGATGGTGGGGTCATAGCCGTAGACCTGCATGCCCAGCGCCCGGGCGGCGTTGGCGACTTGCACCCCGATGGCCCCCAGGCCCACCACGCCCAGGGTGCGACCGGGCAGCTCGAAGCCCACGAACTGCTTCTTGCCGGACTCCACCGCCTTGTGGATCGCCCCATCCTCCCCCTCGAGCCCACGGGCGAACAGCCAGGCCTGGCCGATGTTGCGCGCCGCCATCAGCATGGCCGCCACCACCAGCTCCTTGACCGCATTGGCGTTGGCGCCGGGGGCGTTGAAGACGGGGATGCCCCGCTCGGTCATGCGCGCCACGGGGATGTTGTTGACCCCCGCCCCGGCGCGGCCGATCGCCTTGACGGTGCCGGGGAGCTCCAGGTTGTGCATGTCCGCCGAGCGCACCAGGATGGCATCGGGGTGGGCGATCTCGGAGGCGATCTCGTAGCTGTCGCGGGGCAGGTGCTCGAGGCCCCGCACCGAGATGTTGTTGAGCGTCTGAATCTTGAACATGGTCGTGGGTCCCCCTCGCTCGGACATCAACCGTTACGCCGCTGGAAGTCCTGCATGAAGGACACCAGGGTGCGGATCCCCTCCTCGGGCATGGCATTGTAGATGCTCGCCCGCATGCCACCCACGGAGCGGTGACCCTGGAGCGTCACCAAGCCCTGCTTCTTGGCCTCGGCGAGGAAGGCGGCATCGAGGTTGGGGTCCGGAAGGGTGAAGGGCACGTTCATCCAGGAGCGGCTGGCCGGTTCCACCGGATTGCGATAGAAGCCCGAGGTGTCGATGGCCTCGTAGAGGAGCTGGGCCTTGCGCCGGTTGATCTCCGCCATCGCCCCCAGGCCCCCCAGCCCCTTGAGCCACTTGAACACCAGCCCGGCCAGGTACCAGGCGTAGGTGGGCGGGGTGTTGTACATGGAGCCGTTCTCGGCATGGATGGCGTAGTCGAGCATGGTGGGGGTGCGCTCCATGGCCCCGCCGATCAAGTCCGCGCGCAGGATCACCAGCACCAGCCCGGCGGGACCTACGTTCTTCTGGGCCCCCGCGTAGATCAGGCCGTAGCGGCTGACGTCGATGGGGCGCGACAGGAGCGTGGAGGACATGTCCGCCACCAGCGGCACCGACCCGGTCTCGGGGATGTAGGGGAACTCCACACCCTCGATGGTCTCGTTGGGGGTGTAGTGCAGGTAGGCGGCACCGGGGTCCAGGTTAAGCTCCCCCTGGGAGGGGGCGCGGGTGTACTTGGCCTCCTGGGTGCTGGCGGCCACGTTCACGGCGCAGAAGCGCTTGGCCTCGGAGATGGCCTTCTTGGACCAGGAGCCCGTGTTCAGGTAGTCGGCCTTGCCGGTGCGCCCGGCGAGGTTGAGGGGCACCATGGCGAACTGGCTCGAGGCCCCGCCCTGCAGGAACAGCACCTTGTAGTCGTCGCCGATGCCGAGCAGCTCCCGCAGGTCCGCCTCCGCCTCGGCGGCGATGGACATGAACTCCTTGCCCCGGTGGCTCATCTCCATCACCGACATGCCGCTGCCGCGCCAATCCAGCATCTCCTCGCGGGCCTGGGTGAGCACCGCCTCCGGCAGCATCGCCGGTCCCGCACTGAAGTTGAACGCTCGAGCCATGGTCAGGAATCTCCGTTGGTTGGGTTATCTGAATCTTCGTCTTCACTGAGGGCGGCGATGCGCTCGATGCCCACCAGCCGCTCCCCGCCGGCGAGGCTGATCATCTTGACGCCCTGGGTGTTGCGGCCGAGCACCGAGACGCCGCTGACCGGGGTGCGTACCAGGGTACCACCATCGGTGATCAGCATGACCTCGTCGCCCTCCTGCACCAGCACCGCCGCCACCTGGTTGCCGTTACGCTCGGTGGTGGCGATGGAGATCATGCCCTTGCCGGCGCGGCCCTTGGTGGGGAACTCCTCCACCGGGGTGCGCTTGCCGTAGCCGTTCTCGGTGACCGTGAGCACCGTACCCGCCTCGCAGATGACCAGCGAGATCACCCGCTGACCCTCCTCCAGGGTCACGCCCCGCACCCCGTGGGCCGCCCGCCCCATGGGCCGGACCTGGGCCTCGCTGAAGCGCACCGCCTTGCCAGCGGAGGTGAAAAGCATCACGTCGCGCTGACCATCGGTGATGGCAACCCCTACCAGCTGCTCGTCCTCGTGGAGATCCACGGCGATGATGCCGCGGGAGAGGGGACGGGAGAAATCGGTCAGGGGGGTCTTTTTCACCGTCCCCAGGCTGGTGGCCATGAAGACGTAGTTGTCCGCAGTGTACTCGTGCACCGGGAGGAGGGCGTTGATGCGCTCCCCATCCTCCAGGGGCAGGAGATTCACCATGGGCCGCCCGCGGGCGTTGCGACCGGCCTGGGGCAGCTCGTAGACCTTGAGCCAGTACACCTTGCCGCGGCTCGAGAAGCAGAGGATGGTGTCGTGGCTGTTGGCCACGAACAGGTTCTCGATGAAGTCCTCGTCCCTGGTGGTGGTGGCGATCTTGCCCTTGCCGCCACGTCGCTGGGCCTGGTACTGGGCGATGGGCTGGGACTTGGCGTAGCCCCCGTGGGAGAGGGTCACCACCACCTCCTCGGGGGCGATGAGGTCCTCCAGGGACAGGTCCTGGTGATTTACCAGGATCTCGGTGCGCCGCCGGTCCCCGTACTGGTCGCGGATGGCGATGAGCTCCTCGCGGATCACCTCCATCAGCCGCTCGGGGTTGGAGAGGATCTCCAGGAGCTCCCCGATCCGCACCAGGATCTCCTCGAACTCCTTGATGATCTTGTCCTGCTCCAACCCGGTGAGCCGGTGGAGCCTCAGGTCGAGGATCGCCTGGGCCTGGGTCTCGCTCAGCCGGTAGCCCTCGGGGGTGAGCCCCAGGCCGGGGTCGAGCCCGTCGGGACGGGTCTCCCCCGCCCCGGTGCGCGCCAGCATGGCCTCCACCGCCCCCGACCGCCAGAGGCGCTCGGTGAGGCGCTGTTTGGCCTCCGCCGGGGTGGGCGAGGCCTTGATCAGCTCGATGACCTCGTCGATGTTGGCGAGGGCCACAGCGAGGCCTTCGAGGATGTGGGCCCGCTCCCGTGCCTTGCGCAGCTCGAACAGGGTGCGGCGGGTGACCACCTCGCGGCGGTGACGCAGGAAGTACTCCAGGAGCTGCTTGAGGTTCAGCAGCCTCGGCTGGCCGTCCACCAGGGCCACCATGTTGATGCCGAACACGCTCTGCATCTGGGTGTGCTGGTAGAGGTTGTTCAGCACCACCTCCCCGAGCTCCCCGCGCCGCAGCTCGATCACCACCCGCAGCCCGTCCTTGTCGGACTCGTCCCTCAGCTCGCTGATCCCCTCGATCTTGCGTTCCTTCACCAGCTCGGCGATGCGCTCCAGCATGCGCGCCTTGTTCACCTGGTAGGGAAGCTCGGTGACGATGATGGTCTGACGGCCCGAGGCGGCGTCGGTCTCGATGCTCGCCCGGGCCCGCAGGTAGATGCGTCCGCGACCGGTCTGATAGGCCTCGTGGATGCCGCGGACGCCGTTGATCAGGGCCGCAGTGGGGAAGTCCGGGCCCGGCACCTGGGTCATCAGCTCCGCGATGCTCACCTGGGGGTTGTCGATCAGGGTCAGGCAGGCGGCGATGATCTCGTTGAGGTTGTGGGGCGGGATGTTGGTGGCCATGCCCACCGCGATCCCCGCCGAGCCGTTCACCAGCAGGTTCGGGAAGCGGGCGGGCAGCACCGTGGGCTCCCGCTCGCTGTTGTCGTAGTTGGGCGTGAAGTCGACAGTTTCCTTGTCGAGGTCGTCGAGGAGCGTGTGCGCGATGCGCGCCATGCGCACCTCGGTGTAGCGCATGGCCGCCGGGGCGTCACCGTCCACGGAGCCAAAATTGCCCTGCCCGTCCACCAGCAGGTAGCGCATGGAGAAGGGCTGGGCCATGCGTACGATGGTGTCGTACACCGCCGTATCCCCGTGGGGGTGATACTTACCGATCACGTCCCCCACCACGCGGGCGGACTTCTTGTAGGGCTTGTTCCAGTCGTTGCCCAGCTCCGACATCGCGTAGAGGACGCGGCGGTGCACCGGCTTCAAGCCATCGCGCACGTCTGGAAGCGCCCGCCCCACGATGACGCTCATGGCGTAGTCGAGGTAGGAGCGCCGCATCTCGTCTTCGAGACTGACGGGCAGGATCTCTTTGGCGAACTCGGCCATTCAGGGCGGGGAAATGGGGCGGCAAATCAAAGAGAAAAATGTTAACAGATGGGGGAATCCGGGTATACGCGGAGCGGCTCGCGGCGGGGGGGAAGACCCCCCGCGGTTGCCCCAGGAGGGTCAAAGCACCGCCGTGAACCCCATCGGACGGGGGCTGAGGGCCTGCTTGGCGCGCTGCTCGGCGGCGAGGCCCTCCAGCAGCGCCCCGGCACTCCAGGGCGCGCGGGTGATGCGCAATTGGCGGATCACCACCGCGAAGTCCCCCGGGGTCAGCCGGTCGAGCTGCGCCAGCCCATCGCCGATCGCCCCATCGATTTCGGTGGCCACTCCCTGCTCGGCGAGCACCTGGGTGAACAGCGCCTCGGTCTGGGCGGGACGGAGGCTGTCGAAGCGCACCTTGAGGTCGAAACGCCTGAGCGAGGCCTCGTCCAGGGTATCCATCAGGTTGGTGGCGGCGAGGAAAAGGCCCTCGAAGTCCTCCATCTGGGTGAGCAGCTCGTTCACCTGGGTGACCTCCCAGCCGTGCTGTGCCCCGGCGCGCTCACGCAGCAAGCTGTCCGCCTCGTCGAGGAACAGCACCGCTTGCTCGCGCTCCGCCTCGCGGAACAGGGCACTGAGGTGGCGCTCGGTGTCTCCCACCCACTTGCTCAGGAGGTCCGAGGCGCGCCTGGCCAGCAAGGGCCGGTCGAGGCTGCGGGCGATGTGCGCGGCGAAGGCGGTCTTGCCGGTACCCGGCGGGCCGTACAGGCACAGCCGGCCGCGAGGGTCGGCACGCAAGCCCTCGGTGATGGCCAGGAGATCCGTGTCGGCGTTGAGGAAGTCGAGGCGGTAGCCCGTCGGGTCCCGACTCGCGCCCCGCCCCTTGCGCGGCAGGCCCATGGCCTCCAGGGTGTTGCCCAGCGCCCGCTCCAGGGATTGCTCCAACTCCCCCGCGGGTGCCTCCCCCAGGATCTCCGCCTGGTTTGCGGCCCGCTCGATCAGGGCCGGGGAGAGGTTTGGGTTGTCCGCCATCCGCTCCAGCCACGCGGGACTCACCCCGGCCTGGCCGAGACGCTCCCCCAACAGGCGCCGGCGCACCCGGCGGGTGGGGTTGTCCAGCTCCACCACCAGGCTGAAGCGGCGCACCAGGGCCGGGTCCAGTTGCCCGATGCTGTTGCTCACCCAGAGGGTGGGCACCGGGTTGGTCTCCAGCAGGTCGTTGATCCAGGCCTTGGAGGGCGGGGCCTGCCGCAGCAGCCCCTGGAGGGTGGCGGGAAAGACGTCTTCGATCTCGTCGAACAGCACCAGGAGGTTCGGGCGCTGGGCCAGTAGCCGCTGCGCCACCCGGTAGGTGCGCACCCGGTCGTCGGGGTCGAGGGGCTCGTTGGCGGGTGGGCCCCTTCGGCGCCCCCCGTCCACGGGGCTGCCCTCGATGCGCACCTCCAGCAGCACCGCGCCCAGGGCCTTGGCAAGGGCCCGGGCAAGCTGGGTCTTGCCGGTGCCGCTCGGCCCGTGGACGAGCAGGTTGCAGCCCTGGGAGCGGTGCTCCAGGGCGTGGGAAAGGGCCCGTTGCAGGAGTTGGAGGTCCCGGCCCAGGTGGTCGAAATCCGCGAGCGTGAGGCGGCACTCGCCCCCCGGTCGCAGAAACAGCCCGAACAGGTCCTCGGGCCGCTCCAGCGGGCTGCCCAGGGCATGGACCAGGCCGGGGATCAGTGCGAGCTTCTGCGCCATCCGCGTGGGGTCGTGGTCGAGCCCGCACAGCCCGGAGCTGAGCAGCGCCCCCTGGGGGGAGAGCGCGCGGCGGATATCCCCGAGGGGCAGGTCCAGGATCACCGCCAGCGCGCGGCTGAAGTGCTCGTCCGTGAGGTGGTTGCCGAGAGTGTCGCCGGTGTCGTCGAGACCGGGATCCCTATCCATGAGCTCGGCGAAGGCCAACACCTCCCGCTCCGCCTTCGACAGCCCCAGGGCCTCCCCCAGGGTAGCCAGGTTGTCCGCTAGCGGTCCCTGGAGCCGGGGCCGCTTCCGCGCCAGGTGGGCCAGAAAAGTGGCCAGGCCATCCAGGCTCAGGGCCTCCTCCCACGCGGGCCTGGGCGCATGACCGAGGCCGATGGCTTCCAGTATCCTCGGCTGGGGCTCCCCGAAGCGCGACACCAGGTTTCTGTGGCCACCGAGCTGCACCAGGATGCGCAGGCACCACAGGGTAATCAGCTCGGCGTTGTCACCCTCCAGGGAGGTGGGGGGCGGGACCGGTAGAAGCAAACGCGGGATACGACGGGCTCGGCTCATGGGGGACCTCCGGATTCTCTACGGAGCCATATAACCACGACCCTGCGACAGATTATGACGCAGCCGATGCCGCCTGCGTGGTATGGCCCCTTCCGTTGCAGGGGTGGTCGGGGTAGGTCGGGGTCGGACTTCAGTCCGACAACACCCACGGCTGCGTGCCGGGCTGATCCCCGACCCACGGCAGGCGGTGGGGGGCGAGCGCTTCGTTGATACCCCAGAAGGCCTTGTCTAGCGCGGGGCGAAACCGCCCGATCTCCGATCGACAAGCCTTGGAGGGCGATCGCGCCCCCTGTTTTCCCTCCCGACTTCGCGGGGGAGGGATGGGGTGTGCGCCTCACCTCCGACAACCCTTGAAGCCGGACCCCAAGCTCTCGCGGCCAGTCGGGCTGATGCGCTGGCAGAGGTCATTCCGGCAAGGAATGCCGGAATCCAGGAAACAGGGAGGTAGCGACTGGCGCTCCCGCTTCCTTGCCACTGGACCCCGGCAACCCCTGCCGGGGTGACCGGGCTACGGTTACCTTTCATCTTGACTGACCACAAACGGATCCTCGGCCGTCGGTCCCGTCTTCCGCCCACCCGGAAGCGACCCCACACCCAAGGCGAGGCCCCGTCCGCACCCCCAACCAGCGCAACCGCGTCGCCGGCTGTCGCAGGCAACCCTTAAGATGCGCGAAGATCCGGAGTTGGTCCCAGCGCCCAACCCCCAGACCCGATCACCCTTAGCGACCGGAGGCACCCCCATGTGGCATCCCAACCGCAAGTCCCTCACCCTTCTCGCCTTGCTGATCCTGCTGATTGGCGGGGGGATCTTCGCCCTCCAGGGCGAGGCCCGCGCCACCTACTGCCAGGAATACGAAACCAGCGTCGTGATCTCGCCCAACCGGCCGGTGAAGGCCATCGGCCGGGTCTGCCAGGTCAACGGCAAGTGGTACCTGACCAACTTCGAGCCGGGGGAGATGGGGCGGTGAGCGGCTTCAGCGTGCAACCCGGAGTCGGCTTCTCCGCGAAACCGGGTTGGCCGGAACGCGCTTGGCGGAGCATGCGGTGTATACTGCAAAGCTGGGTCAGCGGAATGCGATGCGCAGACTTGAAGGCATCTCGTTACACACATCTCGGTCTGACGTTCCAGCTCTGGACTTGACGAAACCGCGCTTTGCTGCGTCCTTAGCTTTCCCCCTGGCCGGGGTTGTGACTCACTGGTGTTGGTAAGTTCATGTATTTACGAGTATTTACCACTATCGCAAGGTCTTGCGGACCGGGCGACGGTATCAGGCGTATCGGAAAGCTGTGAAGTCCGCGCGGTTCTTGGGTGTGGGCCCCCCAGCGACATGACAGGGGGCTTTCCCCGTTCCCGCTCCGCAGCCGAGTCTAACAAACTGATATCTATGAGGAAAAAATGTGTGTAACGAGATGACTTGAAGGAACGGCATTCGCGACCGATGCACTTCATGCCTCAGCGTATCTACGCGCTAATTACTTCATTGAGGATAAACACGTGCGGCATTCGCCTGATATCGACGCAATCAACAAAGACTTGAAGCAGTTTTTCTGCCAGAATTTGTTTTCCTGGGCACATGATAATGGTTTTCCCAACGATTCAGAGTGGACCGACTTCATTCTACGAAGGAGCACAGGAAGCGGAAGCGAGTGCGACGCCCCCCGCGTAGCCGTAGAG
>CAZFHV010000006.1:0-35321 GCA_964519095.1 uncultured Chromatiaceae bacterium
CTACGGCTACGCGGGGGGCGTCGCACTCGCTTCCGCTTCCTGTGCTCCTTCTCGGAAGGCCTGGCCCTGGGGCTGGGCGTCGCCCTCTATGCCGGCGGCCTGCTGCTGTTCCTGCCCGCCTCGGTGAGCGGCCACTATCTGGCCATGTTCCTGTTCTGTGGCGGCATACCCGCCTCTCCGGCCAGGTGAACCACCTCACCGCCCAGCATCAGGGGGTGGTCAACGGCCTCTACATCGGGCCTATTACCTGGGGGGCAGCCTGGGGGCCTGGCTACCGGCGGTGATCTACCGCCAGGGGGGCTGGGAGGCCTGCCTAGCGGCCTTTGGGATAGCGATGGCGGCGGGGGGCTGGGCCCTGTGGCGCTTCGTGGGGCGCGCCAGACCCGCTTGATCCGGGCGGCCCCCTACCAGGGGGCGAACTGGTTAAAGAAGGACATGGGCCGCCCCATTTGGGTGGCCTCGCGGGACATGATGCCCGTGCTGAGGGTCATGCGGCCCATGGCATCGGTCATCAACTGCATATTCGCCAGGATGGGGTGAAGGGTGTCGAGCTGCTCGGAGATCTTGCCGGTGTGCCCTTCCATGAGATCGAGGTTGGCGTTCATCTGGCCCACCGAGGTGTTGAGCACGGCGATGTTGGTGTCCATGCGATCGATGTGGTTGGCCATCTTCTCGATCTGTTGACGCATCCGGTCCATGTTCTCCGACATCGCCCCGATGTGATCGGCCATAGCCCCCATGTTCGCCGCCATCTGGGGGTCCACGTGCTGGGCCAGGGTGTTCATATCCTTGGTCAGGCTGTAGATCAGGAAGAACCCGTAGGTCGCCAGGATGGCAAAGGCGAACAGGGAGGGATAGACGACGAATTCCCAGCGCCGCGCGCTGGTCTCGAAACTGTGGGCGAAGCGATCGAGGGCGTTCTCCAGCGCACTCGCCATCAGGGCGGGAGAGGGTTCCGGCTTGTCGCCGGCGCTCACCTGGGGATCGCCTTCAGCCATGCTGCACTCCTGTACTGCCCTGCCCCCCTCGGTTGCGCGCTGGGGCCGCGCCCGATGGTGACACGGCGACAAAACCTTAGCAAGATCGTTGTTGAGGCCCCGCCAAGCGGGGCCACCGACGACCTCCGCACTAC
The DNA here is from genome assembly GCA_964519095.1 of uncultured Chromatiaceae bacterium. Taxonomy (GTDB): domain Bacteria; phylum Pseudomonadota; class Gammaproteobacteria; order Chromatiales; family Chromatiaceae; genus JAEHCY01. Next base: position 1,133 of record CAZFHV010000006.1, read on the forward strand.
CCGCGGCGCTTGAACCAGCCCGTCACGGCGAGGCGCTGGCGCCGCGCCGGTAACACCTCATGGAAGAAATCTCCACTCAGGAAGGCGACCAGGGTACCGGCCTCCGGCCGCACCTCCAGGTAGGGGGCGGGGGCCTCACCTGCGAGGTAAATCCGCAGCTCCCCGCCGTCCTCCCCCGACCAATCCTCGTTCAGATAGAGGATGGCGGTCAGGGTGCGCAGGTCGGTGTCGCGGAAGCGATCGAGGTGGCGCCGATAGTAGGCCCCGGGGGGATAGACCGCGAAGTGCCCCTCGAATTCCACCAGCCCCAACCACAGGGCCCGATTCACCCCCAGCCGCAGGGCCTCCAGGCTCTGCCACAGCCGGGCCACCGGCCCATCCCCGCTCCCCTCCAGCCAGAGGACCTGATCGCCACGGATCTCCGGACGCACTTCCAGCCCCACCCCTCGCCCCACCCCCGCGGCTCGAAACTCGGCCCCTTCCCATGCCGCGAGACAGGTGGCCCGCAGCCCCGCCACCCGTGCGGGGGGCAGGAAGTCCGCTACCACCCCATACCCCTGTTCCGCGATGCCCGCGATGAGGGGCTCCAGGGGCAGGGACTCTACCTCCATGGTGGGGGAGCCCTCGCGAATGGTCTCCTGGGGGGAATCCTTGGGGGACATCAGGCCACCAAATGCAGCGGAAACCTTGGGGGTGCGGTGAATGATGCGACGAAGGGTCAGGCACCGGGCCCGTCTCTCGCCCCGGTGCAGCCACGCTAGATTAATATAAGAATGTTTGCAGAAACTTATTTTCTCTTCAATTGATCTAGATCAACAAAAGTTGCTTTTGTTTATGGTTTCGAGCATCCTTTTTCGCCGCTTGAGCAGCGAGCCGCGAAGGCCCAGGCGGGACCCTGACCCTGGCCGGGCAACGAGATCGGGGGTTCCACTCGCCACCGTCTGGAGGGGCTGGACCATGGTCAGCTACCAAGAATGCGGCAACGGGGCATCCCTCTTCCTGATCCGCCCCAACGGCTCCCTGGGCTGGGTGGGGATGAAGTGGCTGTTCGCCCTGCTCGCCTGCGGGGTGACCGGCGTGGCGGCGTACTTCGCCAGCCTCGGTGCCTGGCTGGTACTGCCCTTCACGGGGCTGGAGCTGCTGGTGCTTGGAGCGGGGATCTACCTGAGCGCGCGCTGGAGCGCGGCGCGGGAATTGATCGAGATCGGCGACAGGGATCTGCGGATCTCCCGGGGGAGGAGCCGACCGACGGACGTCCAGGAGCTGCCCAGGCACTGGACGCGGGTCAGCCTCCGCCAGGACCCCAGGGGCTGGTATCCGAGCCGCCTGTTGCTCGTCTGCCATGGAAGGGCCTATGAGGTGGGACGCACACTGGTGGAGCAGGAGCGGCTTCAACTAGCGGCAGACCTGGGTAACAAGCTGAGCTTCGGGCTAGACCCTGCCGCCTTCCAGGCAGGAAACCTGCCAGAGGGGCTCGACACCGCCAGCGACAACATCTGCAACCAACGGGGGCTTTGAGCTCATGCCTGGACTGAACAGAATCGCCAATTCCGCGGGCCTCGCCGCGGTGCTTGGGGCCTGGGCGGGTGGTGCCCGAGCGGAGCTGGGGCTGAACTTCCCCCCGCCTGCCGCCGGGGTCGCCCAGGAGATCTACGACGTGCACATGCTGACCATGAAGATCGCCACGATCCTCATGATCATCGTCTTCACTTTCATGATCTACTCCCTCTACTACCATCGAAAGAGCCGCGGCTACCCCGCCGACCAGAAGTTCCACCAGACCTGGTTCGGCAACTGGTCCTGGGTGATCGTCCCGGCGCTGGTGCTCGGGGTGGACCTGACCATCGCGGGGTCGGCCCAGAAGACCCTTGAGAAGATCTGGACCCCCCCCAAGGGCGAGAAGCTCATGGACGTGAAGGTGGTCGGGCACCAGTGGTGGTGGGAATTCGAGTACCTCGACCATGACATCAAGTTGGAGAGTCGCTATCTGCCCAAGGACAAGGCGGGCGAGCGGTACCTGCGTGCGGTGGACAATCCCCTGGTGCTGCCGACTCATACCAAGATCCGCTTCCTGCACACCTCGGCCGACGTGAACCACGCCTTCTGGGTGCCGGAGCTCGGGTTCAAGAAGGACGCCATACCCGGCTACGTGACCGAGACCTGGGCCGAGATCGATCGGGAAGGGGAGTTCACGGGGCAGTGTGCGGAGCTGTGCGGCACCTGGCACTCCCGCATGCCGCTGGTGGTGGCCTCGGTCTCGCCGCAGAAGTTCCAGGAATGGGTTGCGCAGCAGAAGCAGATCAAGCTCGCCGCCGCCGCGGAGGCTTCCGCGGACAAGACCTGGTCCAAGGCCGAGCTCATGGACAAGGGTCAGGGCCTCTACAACAGCAAGTGCGCCGCCTGCCATCAAATCACCGGTCTCGGCCTGCCCCCGGCCTTCCCGCCCCTCAAGGGCAGCAAGATCGCCACGGGCCCCCTCGCCGAGCACCTCAAGATCGTCCTCCAGGGCAAGCAGGGGACCGCCATGCAGCCCTGGAATTCGCTGACCGATCTGGAGATCGCGGCCATCGTCACCTACGAGCGCAACGCCTGGGACAACAACACCGGCGATGTCGTCCAACCCGCCGTCGTCAAGGCCGCCCGCTGAGTCCCGATTTCGATTTAGGAGAAGCCCATGAGCACTGCGACCCTCGCCCATGACCACGATCACGACCACCATGGCCCCCCCCACGGGCTCAAGCGGTGGCTGTTCTCCACCAACCATAAGGACATCGGTACCCTCTACCTGCTCTTCGCCCTCATCATGCTGTTCCTGGGCGGGGCCAGCGCCATGGCCATCCGCGCCGAGCTGTTCCTGCCGGGACTGCAGCTCCTCGAGCCGGATCTCTACAACAACCTGGTGACCAACCACGCCCTGATCATGATCTTCGGCGCGGTGATGCCCGCCGCCGCCGGGCTGGCCAACTGGATGATCCCCCTGATGATCGGGGCCCCGGACATGGCCCTGCCGCGAATGAACAACCTGAGCTTCTGGATCCTGCCCGCGGCGGCCACCATGCTCATCCTCTCCTTCGTGGTGCCCTTCTTCCCCGGCGGCGGCAGCCAGATCAACACGGGCTGGACCCTCTACCCGCCCCTGTCGCTACAGGTGGGTATGTCCATGGACTTCCTGATCTTCGCCATCCACCTGCTGGGCATCTCCTCGATCCTGGCCTCCATCAACATCATCGTCACCATCTTCAACATGCGCGCCCCCGGCATGGCCCTGATGGACATGCCCATCTTCGTCTGGACCTGGCTGGTGACGGCCTTCCTGCTGATCCTCGTGGTGCCGGTGCTGGCCGGTGGGGTGACCATGCTGCTGTTCGACCGCCACTTCGGCACCAGCTTCTTCAACGCAGCCGGCGGTGGCGACCCGGTGCTGTTCCAGCACCTGTTCTGGTTCTTCGGCCATCCCGAGGTCTACATCCTGATCCTGCCCTCCTTCGGGGTGCTGGCCTCCATTATCCCCACCTTCTCGCGCAAGCCCCTGTTCGGCTACAAGTCCCTGGTGGGCGCCATGATCGCCATCATGTGTATCGGCATGGTGGTGTGGGCCCATCACCAATACACCATCGGCATGTCGCTCGGGGCGGTCAGCTACTTCATGGTCGGCACCATCATCATCTCCATCCCCGTGGGGCTGATGGTGTTCAACTACATCGCCACCATGTGGAAGGGGGCCATGACCTTCGAGGTGCCCATGCTGTTCGCGGTGGGCATCCTCTTCATGTTCACCTTCGGCGGCCTCACCGGGGTGATGCTGGCGGTGGTTCCCGCCGACATGCAGTACCAGGACTCCATGTTCGTGGTGGCCCATTTTCACTACGTGCTCATGCCAGGGGCGGTGTTCGGGCTGTTCGCGGGGGTGTTCTACTGGCTGCCCAAGTGGACCGGCCACATGTATGACGAGAAGCTGGCCAAGATCTTCTTCTGGGTCAACGTGATCAGCTTCAACGTCACCTTCTTCCCCCAGCACTTCCTGGGGCTCGCGGGCATGCCGCGGCGCATCGTCGACTACAGCCCCATGTTCGCCGAGTTCAACATCCTCTCGAGCGTCGCCGCCTTCGTGTTCGGCCTGAGTCACCTGCTGTTCCTCTACATCGTCATCAAGACCATCCGTGGTGGACAGCAGGCCAGCAACCGGGTATGGGAAGGCGCCAAGGGTCTGGAGTGGGAGCTGCCTTCCCCGCCCCCCTTCCATAGCTGGACCACCGCACCTCAGATCGCCAAGTAGGAGCGATCCGAGACAGGAGTCTGCGGCCGCCCCCCTAGGGTCGGCTGCAGACCCCGAAGACCCGCCAGCCCGACGACGAGACCGATGACCCGAACCGAGCTCACCCCCGAGCAGAGGCGCAAGAACGCCCGCACCGCCTGGCTCCTCACCGGCCTGGTGCTGTTCGTGTTCGTCGCCTCCATCCCCTTCTGGAAGGGGCTCTATCGCATCGCCATGGGGGTGAGCGGATGAGCGCTGCCGAGCCGCAGATCGAGCAGCGCGCAAAAAACCGCCGCACCCTGGTGCTTCTCGCTGCGCTGGCAGTGGGGATGTTCGGCTTCGGCTTCGCCCTGGTGCCCCTCTATGGGCTGCTGTGCAACCTCACCGGGGCACCCTCGGTGGCCCAGCGCCTCGACAGCCAGCCCGCGGAGGCCAAACCCGCCGTAGCGGTGGGGGAGCGCTGGGTGACAGTGAAGTTCGATGGAACCGTCCACCCCGAGCTCCCCTGGGCCTTCCGCCCCCTGGAGCGCAAGCTGCGGGTTCGGGTCGGAGAGATGCATGAGGTGCGCTTCCTGGCGGAGAATCGCGCCTCTAGCCCCACAACCGGGCAGGCCATCCCCAACGTGGCCCCCTGGCAGGCCACACCCTATTTCAGCAAGATGGAATGTTTCTGCTTCCGCCAGCAGACCCTGGCAGGAAATGAAACCCTGGAGATGCCGCTGCGGTTCCTGGTGTCTCCCGATCTGCCCGCGGACATCGACGCCCTCACCCTGTCCTACAACCTGTTGCGCGTGGAGCGACCGGAGCTGCCGGCCACCCCACCTAGCCGGAGCTAGGCTCGACGCGAGAAGACCACCCAGATCGAACCACCGACCGAGAACACAGCGAGGATACCCATGAGCACCGCAGATCACGGACCATCGAGTTATTACATACCTGAGCCCAGCCCCTGGCCCATCATCGCCATGTTTTCGGTGCTGCTGATGTTGGCGGGAACGGCCCTATTCATCAACAAGGTGGGTGTCGGCCGTTGGATGATCCTCGCCGGGGCACTCCTGCTCGCGGTGATGTTCTTCGGCTGGTTCGGGGACGTCATCAAGGAGAACCTGAGCGACTGCTACAACGCCCAGGTGGACCGCTCCTTCCGCCAGGGGATGTTCTGGTTCATCGCCTCGGAGGTGTTCTTCTTCCTGAGCTTCTTTGGCGCCCTCTTCTACATCCGGACCATCGCCCTGCCCTGGCTCAGCGGCGAGGGCTACCTGGGGGTGACCCACGAGCTGCTCTACAACCAGTTCGTTGCCCATTGGCCTAGTGCCGGGCCCAAGCAACTGGGTGGCGAGTTCCATCCCATGGGGGCCTGGGGGATCCCGGCGCTCAACACCTTCATCCTGCTTAGCTCGGGGGCCACCATCACCTGGGCCCACTGGGGCCTCAAGCTCAACGACAACAAGCAACTGGTGTGGGGCCTGGCAGCCACCGTCGGGCTGGGCCTGCTGTTCGTCGTGCTGCAGGCCTGGGAGTACCGCCACGCCTACCAGGAGCTCAACCTAACCCTGGAATCCGGCGTCTACGGCTCCACCTTCTACATGCTTACGGGCTTCCACGGTTTCCATGTGACCCTGGGGGCCATCATGCTGATGGCAGTGCTCGTGCGGGCCATCAGGGGACACTTCTCGCCCCACAACCACTTCGCCTTCGAAGCGGTGGCCTGGTACTGGCACTTCGTGGACGTGGTCTGGCTGGGGCTCTTCGTCTTCGTCTACTGGATGTGACCAGGCGGTAAGCCGAGCCCACTGAGCAGAGACTGCGGTGTGAGAAAAACAAAGGGCCGGCTCGTCCGGCCCTTTGTCTTACGGGTCTCGCGATCGATCAGGCGTGGGGCTGCAGGACGCCGAAGAAATAGCCGAGGATGAGCAGCCCAAACAGGCACAGCGACAGCACGATGCGGATGGTCAGGGCACGCACCACGCGGGTCTTGGTGATATCGCCATCGTCTTTGGCGAGAAAATACATCCCTTCCGCCAGCGAGAGGACGATGAAACCCAGTACGAGCAAAACGGGGATCTTGAGAAAGAGGTCCATGGTCTTTTCCCGATTGGTTTGGTTGGGACGTTTACTCTGCGATGGCGCTACTCCGGTAGCCCTGCCACCACTATAGCACCGCCATGGCTTTTGGCGAGCGCGTCTTTCGTTTCCGTTTGGGGCCCACCTTGCTGTTGGCCCTGCCGGCGCTGGTGTTCGTCGCACTCGGCGTCTGGCAGCTTCAGCGCGCGGAGCAAAAGGGGGCCGAGGCCCAGCTCGCCACCGAGCGCTCCGCCTCGCCACCCCTGGAGATCGATGCCCTGGTGAGCGATCCCGCAGGGCTTCGCTATCGGCAAGTGCAGGTAGCGGGATATTTCGAGCCCGAGCGCCAGCTCTTCATCGAGGGCCGCCGCGAGGGGGGCCGCAGCGGCCTGCACGTCATCACCCCCCTGCGTCTGGCGGGATCCGAGGTGCGGGTCCTGGTCAACCGCGGCTGGATCCCCGACCCCGGCCGCGATACGCCACCGAGCTTGGTGACCCCCACCGAGAAGGTCCTGGTCAAGGGCCAGATCCACATCCCCTCTCCGCCCCCACTGATCCTGCACCAGGGGAGTGACGGGTTCGCGACCTGGGGCCGGCGCTGGCCCTATCTCACGGTGGCCCTGTTCGCCTCGGGGGTCACCTATCCGGTCGAGCCCTTCCTGATCCTCCAGGACCCCGCCGACCCCCATGGCTTCCAGCGCCACTGGCCCAAGGAGCTCCCCAAGGAGGGCATGCACCTGGGGTACGCCATCCAGTGGTTCGGCTTCGCACTGATCGCCCTGGTCCTTTACCTGCGCCTCTCCTTTCGGCGGACTGGAGGAAACTCCGATGACTGACGGGACGCCAAACCCCACCCGGCGCAGCCTGGCCCCCCTCTGGGCCATGGCGCTCATCTTCGCCCTGCCCGTGGTGGCCGCCTGGTTCTTCTACTTCAACCCCGAGTACCTGCCCTCGGGCCGCAGCAACCGCGGGGAGCTGATCAACCCACCGGTGGCAATCCCCCCGGCGGCCCTGCGCACCCCCGAGGGGGACCCCTTCGATGGGGAGCGGCTCGCTGGCCGCTGGACCCTGGTGGTCCCCAGTCGCCCGCCCTGCGCCGCCCCCTGCCTGGACAAGCTGGCGGAGATTCGCCAGATCCGCTTGGCGTTGGGGGAGAGCCGCCTGAGCGTCGAGCGGCTGCTGCTCTTCACCAGCGCGACCGGTGCCAACCCGGCGCTTGGGGAGGACCTGGCGGGCACCCTGGTGGCCAGCCTCGGCTCCGAGGCCGCCGCACAGCTGCTCCCCCAGCTCGGCAAGGAGGAGGCCCTGTGGGACCGCGTCCTCATCCTCGACCCCCAGGGGCGACTCATGATGCGCTACGCCCCCGCTGCCCCCCCGAAGGATGTCCTCAAGGACCTGGAGCGCCTGCTCAAGGCCTCCAAGAACTGGATCAAGGGCGCCCAATCTGGGCACCAGTAAGGACCCCCGGCCCAGGCTGTTTTCCGACCGCTCGATCAGTCATGATTCGCGCTGTCAGATGCCCCCGACCCTGAGCCCCGATCGAGGACCCCGCCCCATGTCGACCGCCGAGCCCGATCCCTCCGCCCCGCGTAGCGGCCCCCTGGGGCGCCTGCTGCCGCTGCTGCTGATCGCGGCGCTCGCCGCGGGGCTCTGGTTTGGGCTGAGCTATTTCCAGCAGGGGCTGCAGCAGCCCCCCGCCCTGATGCAGAGCGGTACCTTTGCCCTGCCCCAGCCGCGCCCCCTCAAGCCCTTTGCCCTCACCGCGGATGATGGCGGTCCCTTCACCCCCGAGCAGCTCCGGGGCAACTGGACCTTCCTGGCCTTCGGCTACACCCGCTGCCCGGACATCTGTCCCACCCTGATGGCCACCTACAAGGAGATCGACCGGGTCCTGAGCCAGGGCGAGGCGGTCCCCAAGCCGAGCTATCTGTTCGTCTCGGTGGACCCGGAGCGGGACTCCCCCCAACAGGTCGGCGAGTACGTGCGCTATTTCAACCCCGAGTTCCGCGGCGCTACCGGGCCCCATGAGGCCCTGCGGGCCCTCACCGAGCAGCTTGGCATCCTCTATGCCAAGGCCGAGGATCAGCAGAGTGCCATGGGCTATCTGGTGGACCATTCCGCCTCGATCCTGCTCATCGACCCCCGGGGTCGGCTGGCGGCGATATTCAGCCAGCCCCATGTACCAAGGACCCTGGCCGAGGACTATCGGATCCTGGTCAAGCGCCCCCAGCGCTAGCCCTTTCAGCATCAGCCACTCAGGAGTACCTCAAGTGACCGAAGCAGCCGTCGCCGGCCCCCAGCCCGCCATCCGACCCACCGTCAACGAGATCACCCTCGATCACCCCTGGGATTGGCTGGCCAAGGGCTGGAAGGACCTTCGCCGGGCCCCCCGTTTCAGCCTCACCTACGGCGCGGTGTTCGTCATCGTCAGCTACCTGCTGACCCTCGGGACGGTCTATGGGGAGACGTTCTTCATCATCCCGCCCCTGGCGGCGGGCTTCTTCCTGGTGGCGCCCCTGCTCGGCATCGGCCTCTACCGCATCAGCGCCAGCCTGGAGCGGGGGGAGCGGGTGGAGTTCTGCCAGGCCTGGCGGGCCTGGAAACAGAACGAGGTACAGCTCTCGGCCCTCGGACTGACCCTGCTGATGGTGCTGCTGGTCTGGATGCTGCTGGCGCTGCTGGTGTTCGCCATCTTCTATTCCGGTCCCATGCCCACCTGGGAAAACTTCATCCCCCAGGTGTTCCTCTCGGGCAAGAGCCCCCTGTTCCTGGTCACCGGGGTCATTACGGGTGGGCTCATCGCCGCCTTCACCTTCAGCATCAGCGTGGTGACCGCCCCCATGCTGATGGACCGCAAGGTGAACCTCCTCACCGCCATGGCCACCAGCCTGGAGGCAGCCCGGCGCAACTGGAGCGCCATGCTCCTCTGGGCCTCGCTCATCGTCATGTTCGTCGGGGTGGGGATCGCCACCTTCTACCTGGGCCTCTTGGTCACCATGCCCCTGATCGGGCACGCCACCTGGCACGCCTATCGCGACTTGGTGGCACCCGCCTAGACCGCGGCCATCAACCGCTGAGACCCCGGGAGGACGGCATGAACCAGAAGCTCTATATCCTCTTTGGCAGTGGGCCGGATGCGGTGGGACTGGTCCGGCAGGTCACCACCCCCATCGCGGAGCTGGGGGGCAACATCATCGACCTGCGCCAGGACGTGCTCCACGGGCTGTTCACCCTCTTCCTGGTGGTGGACTTCTCCGCCACCGAGGCCAGTCTGGCGGAGATCGAGCGGCTGGTGGCCCGCATCGCGGCCGAGACGGGGCTCGACCTGCGCCTCGACCAGTACCAGCCCGCCGCCCGCAGCGCCGAGCGGACCAATCTGCTCCTGATACTGGTGGGGCGGGATCGCCCCGGCATCATCGCCGCGGTCTCCGAGGTGCTCCGCAGCTACCGGGTCAACATCGAGTTCTCCCAGATGGTCGCCCGCGAGAGCATCTTCCTCATGGAGCTGTTGGTGGACATCAGCCGCAGCACCCTGCCCCTGGCCAACCTCCAATCCACACTCCATGGCCGCATGGCGGAGCTGCGCATCGAGACCCTGTTCCAGAGCCGCCACGTGTTCAACAAGAAGAAGCGCATCCTGCTCTTCGAGCTTGGGGGCAGCTTGATGGACGGTGCCGCCCGCGAGCAGATCCTGCGCCAGGCCGGTATCTCCCCGGGGGCCTTCCGCGCCCTCTATCCCCGAGACGATCGCCGCGCCTGCCTGGCCGCCGCCCTGGCGCACCTGGAGGGGCTGCCGCTGGGGGTGCTGGACCAGCTGGCGGGCGCCGCCTCGCCCACCCCTGGCACGGTGGAGCTGATCCAGACCCTCAAGACCATGGGCTACCAGGTGGCCCTGGCCTCCCACGCCTTCACCCCCTTCACCGACCGGCTGCAGGAGCAGCTGGGCCTCGACTACTGCTACGGGGTCGCCGCTCCGGTGGACGAGGACGCCATGACCTTCGCCGGCGAGCTGTCCGGTGAGGAGCTGGGGGCACTCGCCCGTGGGCGCCTCCTCACGGACCTCTCCACCCGCAGCGGCATCGCCAAGGAGGACATCACCCTGGTGACCGACGAGAGCTTCGGGGAGTCGGCCCCGCCCGGTATTCACCTGCTGTTCGACGTGCGACTGTTCCTGGACTTCCTCAACCAGCACGTGCTGAGCCGCGAGTCCTTGCTGGGGGCACTGGGCGCCTTCGGTCCCCCCGTGCCCCGTTAGTCCCCGCCCCGAGTCGTCCCCATGAGAACGGATCTGGAGATCGCCCACGAGGCGACCTTGCGCCCTATCCTCGAGATCGCCGAGGGGGTCGGTCTTGCGCCCGAGGAGCTGCACCTCTACGGACGCCACATCGCCAAGGTACCCCTGAGGGTCATGGACCGCCTGCGGGACCAGCCAGACGCCAAGCTGATCCTGGTCACGGCCATGACCCCCACCAAGTTCGGCGAGGGCAAGACCACCACCACCATCGGCCTCACCCAGGCCCTGGCCCGGCTGGGACGACGCGCCCTGTGCGCCATCCGCGAGCCCTCGCTGGGGCCCTGCATGGGGGTGAAGGGCGGGGCGGCGGGGGGCGGCTACTCCCAGGTGTTGCCCATGGAGGAGATCAACCTCCACTTCACCGGCGACCTGCATGCCGTCTCCGCCACCCACAACCTGCTCGCCGCGGTGGTGGACAACCACCTCCATCACCGGGGGACCCCGGAGATCAACCCGCGGCATGTGGTGTGGAAGCGGGTCATCGACATGAACGACCGCTCGCTCCGCAGCACCCTGGTGGGACTGGAGGGCCGCGGGCTCAACGGGGTGATGCGGGAGGACGGCTTCGAGATCACCGCCGCCTCGGAGATCATGGCCATCTGGGGCCTCTCCCAGGACCTCGCCGAGCTCAAGGGGCGCATGGCGGCCATCATCGTGGGCTACGACAGCCTGGGTAAACCGGTGCGCGCCGGCGACATCGGTGTGGAGGGGGCCATGGCCGCCCTGATGAAGCAGGCCATGCACCCCAATCTGGTGCAGACCCTGGAGGGGGTGCCGGCCCTCGTGCACGGGGGGCCTTTCGCCAACATCGCCCACGGCTGCAACAGCCTCGCCGCCACCCGCCTGGCCCTCAAGCTCGGGGACTACACGGTGACCGAGGCGGGCTTCGGCGCGGATCTGGGGGCGGAGAAGTTCTTCCACATCAAGTGCCGCATCGGCGGGCTCAGCCCCGCCGCCGTGGTCCTGGTGGTCACCCGCCGTGCCCTGGCCCTCCACGGCATCGCCAACGTGCAGCGGCACCTGGAGAACCTCGGCCGCTTCGGGGTCCCGGTGGTGATTTCCGTCAATCGCTTCCTGGACGACGACCCCGCGGAGCTCCAGGAAAGCCTCGCCGCCTGCCGGGCCCTGGGCGTCCCCGCGGCCATCACCGACTACCGCGAAGCGGGCGGCGCGGGGGGGCTGGAGCTGGCCGAGCAGGTGGTGGCCGCCTGCGCCCGGCCCTCGGAGCTCAAGCCCCTGTACGCGCTGGAGCTGCCCCTCGAGGACAAGGTGCGCTGCCTGGCCGAGACCCTCTACGGGGCGGCCGCGGTGGACTTCGCCCCGGAGGCGGAGCGCGAGCTCAAGCAGATCACCAACCTGGGTTACGGGGGACTGCCGGTCTGCGTGGCCAAGACCCCAAGCTCCCTCTCCGACAACCCCAAGCTCAGCGGCGCCCCGCGGGGCTTCCGCCTGAGCGTGAGCGGTGCGCGGGTCTCGGCGGGGGCGGGTTTCGTGGTCATCTACACCGGCAAGGTGATGACCATGCCGGGGCTGCCCCGCCGGCCCGCGGCCCTCGACATCGACGACCAGGGCAGCATCAGCGGCCTGTTCTGAGGTGCGCTCCCTCGCCGTGGGTCGGGCTTGAGTCCGGTGGAACAGAAAAAAGACCGGCGCCGGCGGCAAGCGCGCCGGCGCCGGATCTAGCAATCGGCTAGGCGATCTTCACCACGATATCGTGCAGGACGCGGCTGGCCTGCAGCAGCTGATCGGCCGCCTCGTACATGTTGCGGTAGATCTCGCGGGTACGGAAGATGTCCAGGGCCATGGCCAGGGCGTCCGCTGGGGTGCCGACGCCTTTCTGAGCCAGCAGCCGCATATGGGCGTCCTTGTCGTAGAGCTGCACCAGGGCACGACGGTAGGTCTGCTCCATCTTGCGCTCGGCGTTGCGCGCGTTGCTCGCATCCTCGTCCGCCGTAGCGGGGCTGGAGGCCAGCTTCTTGTAGCCGCGCTGCAGGGCCTCCACCCCTTCCTTGAGCAGCAAGGCCATCTCCAGGATGTACTTGTCGGAGTCGAAGTCCAGCGCCCCCATCTCCCGGGCGGTGATCTTGGTGTAGTTGATCACGTAGTCCAGGGTCTGGATGGCGCGGAGGATGTCTTCGCGGTCCATGGGGGTAGCGAAGGCCTTGTAGAGGGCGTCGATGTTGCGGCCCTTGAGCTCATCGGCCACCTTTTCGAGCCGGCGGACCTCGTTCAAGGTCTCGTCACTCCCGGTCTCCATGAAGCGGATGAACGCCGTGGTGGCCTCCACCGCCACGTCACACTGATCGCACATCATGCGGAAGAAGTCCGGCATGATCGGGAAGATCCGGTCCATCAATTTGCCCACTGCAGAAGATGAATCACCGCTCATTGCTCTGTTCCTCAATACTGAAAGTTGACTGGGTAAGACTCAATTCGTACTGGTAGGCGCGCGACGCCCCTGGCCGCTAGCCAATCCCCGTCAGCAAGCGGACGACGTAGTAGGTCAGTGCTGCCACCAAACCCGATCCCGGAATGGTGATGAACCAGGTGGTGACGATGTCGCGGGCCTTGGACCAGCGCACAGACTTGGGGCGCTCGGAGCTGCCGATGCCCATGATCGCGGAGGAGACCACGTGGGTGGTGGAGACCGGCGCACCGAGGGCTGAGGCGCCAAAGATCACGGCGGCGGAGGTCAGCTGGGTGGAGAAGGCATGGATGGGCCGGATCTTGAAGATGGCGAAGCCCACAGTGCGCACGATGCGCCAGCCCCCGGAGAGGATCCCCAGGGTGATGACGGTGGCGCAGGAGAGCATGACCCAGAAGGGCACCACGAACTCAGTCTGGAACTTACCCAGGATCAGCACCAGGGTGATGATGCCCATGCTCTTTTGGGCGTCGTTGGCCCCGTGGGAGAAGGCGAGAGCGGCGGCGGTGAAGAATTGGACCTTGCGCAAGGGCTTGTTGGCGGAGGGCTTGGCGCGGGCAAACGCCAGGCTCAGCATACGCATGATGAGGAAGCCGACCCAGAAACCCAGCAGGGGTGAGACGATCAGCGACAGCAGCACCTTCATCACACCCGTGAGCTTGCCGGCGGTGATCAGGTCGTTGAAGCCCCAAACCACGGCGGCGGAGCCGGCCGCGGCGATCACCGCTCCCGCCAGACCACCCACCAGGGCATGGGAGGAGGAGGAGGGGATGCCGAACCACCAGGTCAGGAGGTTCCAAAAGATCGCCCCGAAGACCCCGCACAACACCACAACAATGGACAGGACCTCTGGGATATCCTTGAGTGTGACGAATTTCCCGATGGTGTTGGCCACGGCGGTACCGCCGAGCAGGGGACCGAGGAACTCGAAGGTCGCGACGATGACCACCGCTTGCACGGGGGTCATGGCGCGCGAGGCGATCATGGGGGCGATGATGTTGGAGGCATCATGAAACCCATTGGTATAGTCGAAGATCAGGACCACCGTAATGGCCACGATAGCGAGTACGAATACAGTATCCATTGGATGCTCGGCTATTGGGTTGGTGCGGGTTGCCTCTGGAAACCTGACCGCACCGCATGGGTGTGAGACGCCACCACGGCGGGGTATCAGGGATGCGCAGAATCTCAGTAGCCCAGGGTGAAGAATGTTCTCGGGCCCTCCCCATCGAAATCAGCCGCCGCGGCCTCGGAGCCCCGTCGCTTCCCACGGGAAGCCACAGGGTGGGCACCGACCGGCGCAGCTGCGAGATGGGAGCTGAACCTCCTTGCAGCGCGGGGGCTGCCCTGGACCTTAGCGAGCAAAGGGACCGCCCTGCGCCGCCGGTGTTGGGGGTCAGAACGGGCGCAGAGCGGTCGGAAAGCGCGGTTCTTCTTGTCGGGCTCCAGCGGAGACCTGCGGAGCCGCCGCCCTCCACCCTCCTGAAAACCGTCGCTGGGCGCCGTAACCCCGCGGAAAAGCAGTGGTGACACCCGGTCTGAATATTACATGAATTTTTCCATGTCGCGACTAATTTCTTTCCGGTTGTTGGCGATTTGTTTGCATCTTCTTTACGTTTTATTAACGACATGAGCCCGGCGCCATGGCTGCCCAAACCCCTTCCCCCACGCCCCCTTGGGCGCTCCTGCACGACGCCGCCGGCGCTCGTTGGTTGAGCTTCCCCATCCCCCGTCGGACCGTGGCGACCCACGCCCCGTCCGAGGTCTGGTCGGCACTGGAGGAGGTGAGAAATGGGGTGGTCTCCCAGGGCCTCTGGGCGGTGGGCCTGGTGGCCTATGAAGCGGCGCCCGGCCTGGATAGGGCACTGACTTGCCACCCGCCGGGCGGCTGCCCTCTGCTCTGGTTCGGACTCTGCGAGGCGCCGTCGGTCGTCCCCGGCCCCGCGGTACCCAAGGAGGAAACCAACCTCGGTGGGGCCTGGCAGCCCACCCTGACCGACGCGGAGCACGCTCGGGAGATCCGACGCATCCGCGAGCTGATCCGCGCTGGCGACAGCTACCAGGTCAACCTCACCTATCGGCTGCGACAAGCCTTCACGGGCGACCCCTTCGGCCTGTTCGCCCACCTGTGCGCCGCCCAGCACCCCCGTTACGGGGCCTACCTGGACCTCGGCGACTGGGTGGTGTGCAGCGCCTCCCCCGAGCTCTTCTTCCTCCAGGAGGGGGACCGGGTCCAATGCCAGCCCATGAAGGGCACCGCCGCCCGGGGCATGACCCTGGCCGGCGATCAGGAGCGCGCCGAGGCCCTGCGCGGCTCCCAGAAGGAGCGGGCCGAGAACCTGATGATCGTCGACATGGTGCGTAACGATCTTGGCCGCATCGCCGAGATCGGCAGCGTCCAGGTTCCCGAGCTGTTCCGCCTGGAGAAGTACCGTACCCTCTGGCAGCTCACCTCACGGGTGGAGGCCCGCACCCGCGCGGATCCCCTGGAGGTGCTGGCGGCGCTCTTTCCAGCCGCCTCCATCACCGGCGCCCCCAAGCGGAGAACCATGGACATCATCGCCGAGCTGGAGACCGGGCCCCGCGGCCTCTACACCGGCACCATCGGGTTCCTCGCCCCCGGACGCAGGGCCCAGTTCAACGTGGCGATCCGCACCGCGGTCCTGGATCGAGGCTCCGGCTGGCTGGAGTACGGTACCGGCGGGGGTATCGTCTGGGACTCGGAGCCTGAACTAGAGCTCACCGAGAGCCGCACCAAGGCGCGCATCCTCACCGAGCCCCTACCCCCTCCCTTCTCCCTCCTGGAAACCCTGCGCTGGACGCCCGCCGAGGGCTACTTCCTGCTCG
The DNA here is from genome assembly GCA_964519095.1 of uncultured Chromatiaceae bacterium. Taxonomy (GTDB): domain Bacteria; phylum Pseudomonadota; class Gammaproteobacteria; order Chromatiales; family Chromatiaceae; genus JAEHCY01. Next base: position 17,018 of record CAZFHV010000006.1, read on the forward strand.
ACCGCCATCTCTCCCGACTGGCGGACTCGGCCCGCTATTTCGACTATGCGTGCGACATCGGCCTGGTGGCGGACCGCCTGGGGGCGCTCGCGCGGGGGCTCCCACCCCGGCCCATGCGTATCCGCCTCCTGCTCGATCCCGACGGGGCAATCCATCTGGAGGCCCGGCCCCTGGAGGCCGAGGGGGACCGAGTATGGCGGGTTGCCCTCGCCACCACCCCGGTGCGCCGGGACGACCCCTTCCTCTACCACAAGACCAGCCACCGCCGCCTCTACGACGCGGCTCGGGCGGCGGCGCCCGGTTACGATGACGTGATCCTGTTCAACGACCGGGGCGAGGTCACGGAATCCTGCATCGCCAATCTCATCCTCGAAATCGGGGGAGAGCGCTACACGCCACCGCTGGACTGCGGGCTCCTCGGGGGGACCTACCGGGCCGAGCTGCTGGCCCAGGGGGCCATCCGCGAGCGGCCCATCCCCATCGAGGAGCTGCGACGGCATCCCCGCCTTTGGCTCGCCAACTCGGTGCGGGGGCTCTTCCCCGCCGTGCTGGCGGACGATCCAGGCCCCTAAAGGTCCCTGGGTGGGGCCCGTCTGCGCCTTGACAGCCCCCGCCGGGGCGAATAGCTTGACCCGCCGGCACGCCGATGGCGCGGCCACCTCCTGAATCGAACGCCGAGGAGGCACGATGGACACCGATCTGGCCAGTCAGCTCGTCGCCCTGGCGCAAGTAATCTTCATCGACCTGGTGCTCGCCGGCGACAATGCCATCGTCGTCGGCATGGCGGCGGCCTCGGTCCCCCTGGAGCAGCGGCGCCGCGTCATCATCTGGGGAACCGCCGCGGCGGTGGTGCTGCGCATCTGCTTCGCGCTGGTCACCACCCAGCTCTTGAAGATCATCGGGCTGACCCTGGCCGGTGGTCTGCTGCTCGCCTTCGTCGCCTACCAGATGTATCGGGAGCTGCGCACCCACGGCCAAGACGAGGTCACCCCCGAGGAGGCCCTGGAGCAGGGTGAGAAGACCAAGCAACCAAAGACCGTGGCCGCGGCCGTCTGGCAGGTAGCCATGGCGGACCTCTCCATGTCCCTCGACAACGTGCTGGCAGTGGCGGGTGCCGCCAAGGACCACCCGGGAATCCTGGTCGCAGGCCTGGTGATCTCCATCATCATGATGGCCTTCGCCGCCAACCTCATCGCTAAGCTGATCCACAAGCACCGCTGGGTGGCCTGGGTGGGGCTGCTCATCATCGCCTACGTGGCCCTCGACATGATCTGGCGCGGCTGGGTACAGGTGGCCTCCGCCATGTCCTGAGCCCTCCGCAGTGGACCCATCGTGAGAATCGCGCGCTTCCTCGATCCCGAAAAACGCGTCCGCTTCGGTACGCCCCTGGACGCGCACACCGCCGCGGGCCTCGAGGGGGACCTCTACAGGGACCTGGAGCCCAGCGGTGAGCGCCTCCCGGTGCACAAGTGGCTGGCGCCGCTGGTGCCGGTCAACATCTTCTGCATCGGGCTCAACTACCGGGACCACGCCGCCGAGACCGGGGCACCCCTTCCCGAGCACCCGGTGATCTTCATGAAACCCACCACCAGCCTCGCCCACCCCGGGGATCCGATCCTGCTCCCGGCAAGCTGCCTGAAGGGACCGGAGGTGGACTACGAGGCGGAGCTCGGGGTGGTCATCGGGCGCACCGCCAAGGACGTACCGGTCGACTCGGCCCTCGGGCATGTCCTTGGCTACACCTGTGCCAACGACGTCTCCGCCCGCCGCTGGCAGAAGCAGGGGGGCGGCGGCCAGTGGGTGCGGGGCAAGGGCTTCGACAGCTTCTGCCCCCTGGGGCCGGTGCTGGTAAGCGCCGACGAGATCCCCGATCCCCAGCGGCTCGCCATCCGCTGTGAGCTCAACGGACGGCTGATGCAAGAGGGCAACACCGCGGAGATGATCTTCTCGGTGGCGGAGCTGATCAGCCGCCTCAGCCGCGACACCACCCTGCTCCCCGGCACCCTCATCCTCACCGGCACCCCCGCCGGGGTGGGCTTCACCCGCCAGCCGCCGGTGTTCCTCGCGCCCGGCGACCGGGTACGGGTCAGCATCGAGGGGATCGGCACCCTGGAGAACAGGGTCGTAGCGGCCTGAGGGAGGTTGCCGGCCCCGAGGGAAAACCAAGGCTCCCCTCGAGGGTGAGGCGCGACGAAACGCTTTTCGGGGGATCTGGGTCCCGGAGCGACACCCATCGCCTTCTCGCCGATGCCAGTCTCAGACCGCACCCCGGATCAGCTCTGCCTGAGCTCCTTTGGCAGGCCGCGGATCAGGAGCCGCCGCTATCTCCAGCATCGGCGGAACCACTGGCCCCCTCCGCGGCCGAGCCTTCCGTCTCGGCGACCGACTGGGCGTCAGATTCCTCCTCTCGCTCCGCCAGGGTGGGAGGCGTGGGGGACAGGTCCTCGTCCATAAGGATGCGCTGGGCATCCCCCTCCAGGTCGTCGAACTGGCCGCTGCGGGCCGCCCAGAAGAACAGGCCCACCATGACCAGGCCCAGGAGCAGCACCCCCGGGATGATGCCGTAGATCACTTCCACGGGCGGACCGGGGCGGTGCTGGGTCGCAGCCGCTCAGGAGGCACGGTTGGACCTCGGGGGCCGACGAAAGAGGGTGCGGATGCGGGCGGCGTTGCCGATCACCGCCAGGGAGCTGATGGGCATGGCGATGGCTGCGAAGAGGGGCGTGATCATGCCGGCCATCGCCAGGGGGACCATGAGGGCATTATAGAAAATCGAGATGCCGATGTTCTGGCGGATGGTCCGCAGGGTGCGCCGCGATAGGGCCCAGGCCAGGTGGACCCTGGTGAGGTCACTGCTCATCAGCACGATGTCGGCGCTGGCGATGGAGACGTCGGTACCGCTCCCCATGGCGATACCCACCTCGGCGCGCACCAGGCCGGGGGCATCGTTGATTCCGTCCCCCACCATGGCCACGGCCTGACCGCCGCGCTGTAGCTCGGCGATCACCCGCTCCTTCTCCTCGGGCAGGACCTCGGCGATCACTTCCACCCCACCCAGGCGCGCGGCAATACGCTCGGCGATGGGTCGGCGATCGCCGGTGAGCAAGGTGACCCGACTGCCCTCCTCCTTGAGGCGGGCCACCACTTCAGGGGCGGCGCTCCGCAGGGGGTCCTCCAGGCCGAGGAGCAGACGCTCCCGCCCTTCGATAGCGCAGTGGACCAGGGTCAGCCCCTCCCCTGCCCACTGCTCGGCCGCCTGTGCGAGGCTCGGCGTCGCCGGGATCCCCTCCTGAGCCAGCCAGGAAGAACTGCCCGCATGCACGACCTGCCCCCCCACCCGGGCCCTGATGCCGAGACCCGGCCGCACCGCCCAGTCGGTCACAGCCTCCCCCTGGTAGCGGATCCCCTGGGCCTCGCAGAGGCGCAGAATGGCACCGGCCACCGGGTGCTCGGAAAAGCGCTCCATGGCCGCCAGGGACCGCAGGACCTCCACCGAGCGCTCCGGCAGGGGCAGGCCGTCCGCAGCGGACCACAGGGCGCCCAGATCCGCTACTCGGGTGACGGAGGGCCGGCCCTCGGTGAGGGTGCCGGTCTTGTCGAACACCAGGTGACGGATGCTGGAGAGGGTCTCGAGCACCGCGCCGTGCTTGACCAGGATGCCGTGCTTCGCCCCCAGGCCCGAGGCGACGGTGATGGACATGGGGGTGGCCATGCCAAAGGCGCAGGGACAGGTGATGATGAGCACCGCCGTGGCCGCCGTCAGGGCGAGCTCCAGATCCTTGGGCAGCCACAGGAGGAAGGTGACCGCCGCGAGGCCGAGGGTGACCGCCACGAACCAGGGCACCACCCGGTCCGCCGTGCACTGGATGGGGGCCTTGCTCGCCTGGGCCTCCTCCACCAGCCGGATGATCCGTCCCAGCGCCGTGTCCTTGAGGAGCCCGTCCACCCGCACCCTCAGAACGCCGGGGCCGTTGAGGGTGCCGGCGGCCACCCCGCTCCCCACCCCCTTGAGCACCGGTGCCGACTCCCCGGTCAGCATGGACTCATCGACGCTGCTCTCCCCTTCCAGGACGGTCCCGTCCACCGGGATCTTCTCGCCGGGCCGCACCAGCACCCTCTCCCCCAGCCGCAGTGCCCGCACCGGCACCAGGACCTCCTGATCTTCCCGCCAGGCAGTGGCGGCCTTGGGCTGGAGCTCTAGGAGGCGCTGGGTGGCCACCAGGGCCTGACGCCTGGAGATGGACTCGAGGAAGCGACCCACCAGGATCACGAACAGGAAGTTGACCACCGTGTCCCAGTACACCTCACCGACGGTCGATCCGCTGACCGTGATATAGAGGGAGTAGAGGTAGGTGATGCTGGCGCCGATGGCGATGGGGACATCCATCGAGAGCTGGCCATTACGCAGCCCCAGCCAGGCACCCCGGTAGAAGGGGTACCCGGAATAGACCAGGGTGGGGGTGGCAATGGCAAAGCCGACCCAATGGAAGAGGCCGCGGAACTCCCCGGTGCTCGCCCCCGCGTACAGAGCGATGGAGGTCCACATCAGGTTCATCATGGCGAACCCGGCGAAGGCCATCCGATAGAGGAGCAACCGGTTTTGGCGCCGCACGCTCCCCTCCGCCGCCTCGGGATCGAAGGGGACCGCGGCGTAGCCGATCTCACCGAGGCGGCACAGCACCTCCGAGAGCCGGATGCGCTGGTTGTTCCAGCGCAGTCGCAGGCGCCTGCCGGTGAGGTTGACCCGTGCCTCCAGCACGCCGGGGAGCTGGTGCAGGGTCTGCTCGATCAGCCAGACACAGGCCGCACAGTGGATCCCCTCCACCAGCAGCTGAATGTCGCGCACCTCACCCAGGCCGTCGACAAACTCCTCCTGGACCTCGTCGAGATCGTAGAGGGCGAGCTGCTTGGGGATCTCAGGGGGGGGGCCGAGGGGCGTACCCTCGGGGGTACGGCGGTAGAAGCTCTCGAGCCCCGCCGCAAAGATGGCCTCGCAGACGGAGCGGCAGCCGGTGCAGCAGAACGCCCGCTCGCCTCCGCCGAGGTTGGCAGTCAGTTGGACCGATTCCGCGACGGGGAGCGCGCAGTGAAAACAGCACCGCTCCCCACTCGTGCCGACCGGCTCAGGGCCTGGTGGCCGTGGGGTCACCGGGAATCAGCGCTGGGCCACCGCGATGCGCCGTCCCAGGTTGTCGTCGTCCTCGCCCCGTTTGAGGTTGACCAGCACGTCCCAAACCCCCACCAACGGGAAACTGACGTCGGCCCGATACTGACCCAGGGCCTCGCGCCGCATGGGCAGGTGAAAGTCGTAGCGGGCGTCCGAGGGCCGATAGGCGTAGAAGGTGGCGTTTTCCACCTCCAGCGGCGCGCCGGCCAGGTCCAGGACGGAGACGCGCACCGGGGTCGGCTCGCCGACCACCGGGTCGGCGGGCAGGTCGATCCGCGTCCGCCAACTGGGCTCCTTGGCCATCTTGCTGAGCAGGGTCTGCTCGTAGTGCTGACCGCGGTCGTAGTAATCGGCCACCACCAGACCCGGGTTGGTGCGGATGGCCAGCACCACCATCACCCCATTCACCGAGACAAACACCAGGATCATCCCGACCCAGGCGATCACCCAGGGGCTGCGCCAGGGGGAATTCTTGTCGGCCACTGCCTTGCTCATGCCACCTCTCGGGCCCGTCGAAGGACTCATGCTCGCCCCGGGTGGATCCCCGTCAGCGGGGGGGGGCGATGAAGACACTCTCGCGGCTGCTCTTGACCATCTCCCCGTTCGGAGCCAGGGCCTCGGCGACGAAGCTGATCGGTTGAGACTCCTGCTTGAGGTCGGAGGCCGGCACGCGCACCAGTAGGGTGGCGGAGGTCACGTCGCCACGCCGGGCCCTGACGGGCTCCTCGGCACCCGCAAGCTCCAGGCCTGGGGGCCCGGAGGCGCTGAGCTGCACCGCGATATCGGCGCTCAACTTGTTCAATATCTTGACCGTGTATTTGTTCTGCACCGCCCCCGTGCTCAGGGTGACATAGAGCGGCTGGCGCTCGTGCAATACCTTGAGATCGATGGCGTCGAGGGAGCTCAATCCATAAATAATACCAGCCCAGGCCGCCAACAGGATCCCGAAATAGATCCAGACTCGCGGGCGCGCCAGGAGTGGCTTGGTCACCTTGCCTTCCAGCTCATCGAGGGAGGCATAGCGGATCAGCCCGCGCGATCGGCCGAGCTTGTCCATCACCGCATCGCAGGCGTCGATACAGAGGGCGCAGGTGATGCAGCCCTCCTGCTGGCCATGGCGGATATCCACGCCCGTGGGGCAGACCGCGACGCATTGCTTGCAGTCCACGCAGTCGCCCGTGGTGCGGTTCTGCTCGGTCTCACCCCTTTTCAGGCGCCCCCGGGGCTCGCCCCGCGCGACATCGTAGCTGGGAAGATTCGTGGTGCGGTCCAGCATCACGCCCTGAATACGGGCGTAGGGGCAGAGCCAAAAACAGGCCTGCTCGCGCAGAAACCCGGCGAGGGCGTAGGTCCCGGCGGTGAAGAGGGCCACGGTGATGTACGCGGTTGCGACGGCCTCACCGGCGAAGAATCGGCCGGGAAAGCTCGGGGCGTCGGTGAACCAGGACACAAAGCTATAGCCGGTGAGAAAACCGATGATCAGCCAGAGGGAATGCTTGGTCCCCTTGATGGCGATCTTGCGCCCAGACAGGGGCTCCTTGTCCAGGCGCCGCCGCTGCTGGGGCGGCCCCTCCAGCTTTTCCTCGATCCAGGTGAAGACGTCCGTCCAAACGGTCTGGAAGCAGAAGAAACCGCACCAGACCCGCCCAGCCAGCGCCGTGGCCACGGCGAGCAAGATGGCGAAGAAGAGTAGCAGCAGGGATAGCATCCAGAGGTCCTGGGGCAGGATGGTGGCCCCAAAGAGGTGGAACTGTCGGTTGGGGATATCGAACAGCACCGCCTGACGCCCGTCCCAGCGCAGGTAAGGCCCCAGGAAGAACACCAGCCATACCGCGGCGCTCAACCACTTGATCAGCCGCCACTTGCCGCCCACCCGCTTGGCGTGGATGGTCTCGCCACCGGTGTTGATGTGCCAATGGGCCGCCTCGGCGTAGATGGCATCCACCGCCGCACCGGACCCCCTCTTCGCTTCTTGGCTCACCAGCGTTCTCCTGCTACCTCGCCGACCCCATCCACATCCGCCCTTCCCACCCGCACGAGACTCGGGCCATCAGCGATCGATTCGCATTTCCAATGCGCCAACATTGTAGGCGGGGAAGGACGCACCCCCATTGCGAAAGCGCAATTCCCATTCACGCACAAAGAAGAATTTCAATGAAAAAAGGGGGATGCGACTCCCCCTTTCTCATGGCCTCAAGCGGCCGGGGTTACTTTCGCTCCCCCTGGTGGGCTTGGGCATCCCGCTTCATGAGCTGACCGATCTTCCAGACCAGGAAAACCACGATCGCCACCGCGATGACCACCGAAACGACCGACCCAATCAACACGGCATCGTACTTCATAGGCTCCCCCTACTGCTGCCCCGCCGGCGCGATGCACCGCGCCGGCTCCCGCTCCCGGCGTGGCTGACTACTTACCGCCACCCAACTGATGAACGTAGACCGCCAAGACCTTGATCTGATCGGCGGAAAGCTTGCCGGTCTGCCCGAAGGCGGGCATCACCGCCTCCCGGGTGTTGGGCTGCCCGGCCTGGTTTACCCCATAGGCGATAGATCGCTTGGCACTCTCAAGCCCCGCTGGGGTGAAGCGCCAAATGCCATCGGTGAGGTTGGCGGCACCCACGGTCATGATCGTCCCATCGGGCAGGGTCCCCATCACACCATCCCCATTCGCCCCGTGGCAGGCCACGCAGCCCTTGGAGCGATACAGGGCCCAACCGGCCTCGTCGGCCTTCTTCTGGCTGAGGTTCACCACGAACTGGGCCAGCTGGTTGACCTCCTGCTCATTGAGAATCGTGCCCAGGTGGGCGGGCATGACGCCCTGCCGGCCCTGGCTGATGGATTCCGCAATCTTCGCGACCTTGCCACCGTAGAGCCAGTCGTCGTCGGCCAGCACCGGATAGCCGGGGTTGCCCACGCCGCCGGCGCCGTGGCAGGCGGCGCAGTAGTCGCCGAAGAGCACCTTGCCGCGGGCCTGGGCATATTGCTTGAGGCCGGGATCGGCGAGAATCGCCGCTGCATCCAGGTTCTTGAGCTTCTGCTCGTGCTGGGCGCGAACCGCCTCCACCTCCTTCAGACCCTGGTTGTACTCCCCGATCTGGGTCCATCCCAGGAGCCCCTTGTTGGCCTCCTGGCCCATGGGCCACATGGGATAGAGGATCCCATAGGCCACCCACCAGATCACCGAGGCCCAGAAACCCACCGTCCACCAGGTCGGGGGGCTGTTATTGAGCTCGCGCAGATTGTCATCCCAAACGTGACCGGTATTGTTCTCGCCTGGGAAGGGATTATGATCCGCCATTGCTTTTTCCCCTTTCGTAAGTGTCCTCGTCCAGCGGGATGAAGCGTTTCGATTCGAACTTATCCCGATTCTTAGGACGCAGGACGTGGAAATAGAGTCCCACCATCAGGAGAAAGATGACCACGGTGAGGATCATGCCGATCCAGTCGTTGGTGGTCATCGCCCCCCAGTCTGTATGGAAGTATTCCTTCAGACTACTCACGGTAGACCACGTCATCTTTCAGCTTGACCATGGTGCCGAGGACCTGAAGGTAGGCCACGAGGGCATCCATCTCCGTCTTACCCTCGACCTCGGCCACGGCTGCGTTGATGTCCGCGTCCGTATAGGGCACGCCGATGGCCCTCATCCCCCGCATGTGGGACTGCAGGGTGGCCGCATTGACCATGGCGCTGTCGAGCCAGGGATAATTGGGCATCACCGACTCGGGGACCAGGGAGCGGGGGGCCCGCAGGTGCTGACGCTGCCAGGCATCGGAGTACTTACCGCCCACCCGCGCCAGGTCGGGACCGGTACGCTTGGAGCCCCACTGGAAGGGATGGTCGAACATGGACTCGGAGGCCAGGGAGTAGTGGCCGTAGCGCTCCCGCTCGTCGCGGAAGGGGCGAATCATCTGCGAATGGCAGGTGTAGCACCCCTCGCGCTGATAGATATCGCGCCCTGCCAACTCCAGCGCCTTATAAGGCCGGATGCCGTCGCCCGCCTTCCATTCAGAAAGGGGCTTGCGCTGATCCGCCTTGGCGTTGTGCTGCCAGACGATCTCGGGGAACTTGTTGTACTCCATGGTCGACTTCATGGTGAACAGGGGCACGATCTCAACGATACCCCCCACCGACAAGGCGATTGCCAGGATCACCAGCAGGAGCCAGATGTTGATCTCCATCCGCTCCTGGAAGTTACGCGGCTTGACGTTTTCGGCCATCTTCAAACCCTCCTCAGGCTGCGGCCGTGGCGGAACGGGCCCTCTGCAGGCTCCCCTCCGACACCGATTTGCGAACGGTCATCAGCACATTGAAGAGCATGATGATGGCGCCCAACAGGAACAGCCCGCCGCCGATAGCCCGCATCGCATAGTAGGGATGCATGGCGGCCACGGACTCGGCGAAGGTATAGGCCAGGGTGCCGAAGTCGTCGTAGGCCCGCCACATCAGCCCCTGCATGATGCCCGAGACCCACATGGCGACGATGTACACCACGGTGCCGATGGTAAGGACCCAGAAGTGGGTGTTGACCAGCTTCTCGGAGTACATCTCCGTGTACCAAAGCCGGGTCATCATGTGGTAGATGGCGCCGATGGCCACACCGGCCACCCAGCCCAGGGCACCGGAATGGACATGGCCCACCGTCCAGTCGGTGTAGTGGGAGAGGGCGTTGACCGTCTTGATGGACATCACCGGGCCCTCAAAGGTGGACATGGCATAGAAGGCCATGGACATGATCAGGAAGCGCATCACGTAGTCGGTGCGCAACCGATCCCAGGCGCCCGAGAGGGTCATCATGCCGTTCACCGCGCCACCCCAGGAGGGGATGATCATGGCGAGGGAGACGGCGGCCCCCAGGGAGCCGGTCCAGTCAGGCAGGGCGGTGTACTGGAGGTGATGGGCACCGAGCCAGACGTAGCCGAACATCAGGGCCCAGAAGTGGATCACCGAGAGGCGATAGGAATAGACGGGGCGGTTGGCCTGCTTGGGCACGTAGTAGTACATGATCCCGAGGAACCCCGCGGTCAGGTAGAACCCCACCGCATTGTGGCCCCACCACCACTGGATCATGGCGTCCTGGACCCCAGAGAAGATGGAATAGGACTTGAACAGCCCCACCGGCACCGCCAGGCTGTTGACCACGTGCAGGTAGGTGATCATGACCATCATGCCCAGGAAGAACCAGTTCGACACATAGATGTGGGAGGTCTTGCGGGTGGCCAGGGTCATGATGAAATTGAACGAGTAGGCCAGCCAGACCACCGCGATCAGGATGTCGATGGGCCACTCGAGCTCCGCGTACTCCTTGGCCTGGGTGAGGCCCAGCGGGAGGGTGATGACCGCCAGGACGATGATCAGGTTCCAGCCCCAGAACACGAACCAGGCCAGCTTGTCGCTCCACAGGCGCACCGCACAGGTGCGCTGCACGGTATAGAAGGCGGATGCCATGAGGACGCAGCCACCGAAGGCGAAGATGACGGCGTTGGTGTGCACCGGACGCAGGCGCCCGAAGCTCAGGTAAGGGCTATCGAAGTTGAGGGCGGGCCAGGCGAGCTCCGAGGCGATGAACACCCCCGCCGCGGCACCCACCACCAGATAGACCACCGCCATGACGGTGAACCAGCGCACCACCTCGAAGTTGTATTTCTGCTCAGCTGTTTCCACGAAAACCTCCCCAGCGTCTGTGTCAGGAACGACGACCCCCGCGACGTCCTCACCGGCCCAGGCACGGCCAGTAAAGCACCGCGTATGAGACCGAATCCGTCAGTTTTTTGCAACGCAAAATCGCGCAAATTTCTCCCTCTTACAGGGAGTTACGAAAAAGCCAGCCCTTTTTCTGGAGAGTAGTTGACTTGGGTCAATTAGTGACCGCTTATCCTCGACAGGGGTGCGGCTACTGGAAGAAGGCCGCCACCGAGTAGCCCTGCCTTTCGAGGATGTCGCGCAGGCGACGTAGGGCGTCCATCTGGATCTGGCGCACCCGCTCGCGGGTCACCCCGAGCTCCTGGGCCACCTGCTCCAGGGTCGCGCTCTCGTAGCCGTGCAGTCCGAAACGGCGCACCACCACCTGGCGTTGCTTCTCGTTGAGCTCACCGAGCCAGCGGTCGAGGTTGGCGGTCACGTCCAGGTCCTGGATCTTATCGGCGGGGTCCGCCGTCTGGTCGTCCTGGAGCATCTCCACCAGGGGCTTGTCCGCGTCCTTGCCGTAGGGGCTGTCCACCGAGGCGATGCGCTCGTTGAGGCCGATCATGCGCTTGATCTCGGCCACGGACTTGTCCAGCTCCGCCGCCACCTCCTCCGAGGTGGGCTCGTGGTCGAGCTGCTGGGCGAGGCGGCGGGCGGCGCGTAGATAGAGGTTGATCTCCTTGACCACATGGATGGGCAGTCGCACGGTGCGGGTCTGGTTCATGATCGCCCGCTCGATGGTCTGGCGGATCCACCAGGTGGCGTAGGTGGAGAAGCGAAAGCCCCGCTCCGGGTCGAACTTCTCCACCGCCCGGATCAGGCCGAGATTGCCCTCCTCGATCAGGTCCAGCAGGGGCAAGCCCCGATTGAGGTAGCGGCGGGCGATCTTGACCACCAGCCGGAGGTTGCAGACGATCATGCGGTCGCGGGCAGCGCTGTCCCCGCCCTGGGCGCGGCGGGCGAACAGCACCTCCTCATCCGCGGTGAGGAGCCGCGAGTAGCCGATCTCGTTCAGATAGAGGCGCGTGGCGTCGAGGTGGCCTTCTGCCGCCCCATAGCGGGCCCGCTCCTGTTCCGGGGACTCGGACCCCTCGCCGATGGCGCCCTCCTCCTCCGGCTCTTCGTTTTCTTGTTCTTGGGCCTCGAGCCCGAGATGAGATCCATCCCCGACCAGGAGCTCCCCGTCCAAGAGACCGAGCTCCTCGTCCTCGCCCTCGGCGACCGATTCGCCGGCGTCCAGCTCGTCGTCTCTCATCGCGGCCGCATCCACCCCTCGGGTTGGGCTCTTCTGGTGCCCGGTTCCGGCCGCTCGTGCCTATCTGGAGGGCAAGAAGGCCAGAGGATCCACGGCGGAGCCCTTGTGCCGGATCTCGAAGTGCAGGAGATACTGCCCGCCTGGCGCCTGACCGAGCTCCGCCACCTGCTCCCCCCGCGCTACCTTGTCGCCTTCCTTGACCAGTAGCTTGCGGTTGAATCCGTAGGCGCTGAGGTACTGGTTTTTATGCTCTAGGATGATAAGGTTTCCGTAGCCGACCAGTCCACTTCCGCTGTACACCACACTGCCCGCCTCGGCGGCCACCACCTTCGCCCCCGGTGAGCCGGCGATACGGATGCCACGGCGGGTGTGATCCCCGCTGCGGAACCCCTGCACCACCTTTCCCCGCAGGGGCCACTGCCAGGCGTGACTGCCGCTGGCGCGTGCCGCCTCCGGTACGGCCGAGGCCTGCCGCTCGGTGGGCTTGGGCGGTGCGGCCTTGACGGCCGCCGCCCGCGGCGGCGTGGCCTGACGAGCCGGGGATCGGGGTGGCACTGGGGACGAGGCGGGCGGAGGGGGTCTCGCCACCGGCTTGGTGGAGACCGGCGCCCCGTCGAAGTCGCGGCTCTCCACCGGCGCGGGCTCCAGGGACCGGCAGCCACCGAGACCGCCTCCCAGGGCGGCAACCGCGAGCAGGATGAGCAGGCAGGCCCCGCCCCCCTGGCCAGGGGGCGCGCCGATCATCGCCCGGCGCCTCACGCCCTGGACCGACCCGAGACTCATGCTTCGCCCCCTCGCCGGGACCGCGCGGCAGGGCCCATCAGCTCACCCCCGCCAGCAGGGGCACGAAGGTGACCGGCTCCAGCCGTTCCTTGTGAAAGCCCTGGGGCGTGCGGGTGATGCGCACCAGCATCTGCTCGTTGCGCCGCCCCACCGGTATCACCATCTGGCCGCCGGGCCCCAGCTGCTCGAGCAGGCCCTGGGGCACCGCCTCGGGGGCCGCCGTGACCAGGATCCCATCGAAGGGGGCGTACTCCGGCCAGCCCAGGGCCCCGTCGTGGTGGCGAAAGCGCACATTGCGCAGCTTCAGCCGTCCCATGCGCTCCCGCGCACAGACCGAAAGGGCCGCCACCCGTTCCACCGTGTAGACGCGGCGCACCAGCTTGGCCAGCACCGCGGTCTGGTAGCCGGAGCCGGTGCCGATCTCCAGGAGCGAGAGCACCGGACCCCGCTCCAGCAGAAGCTCGGACATCCGCGCCACCATGTAGGGCTGGGAGATGGTCTGGCCGTGGCCGATGGGCAGGGAGGAGTCCTCGTAGGCCCGACCGGCCAGGGCCTCGTCCACGAAGAGGTGCCGCGGGATGGTACGGATCGCCTCCAGCACCTGGGGATTGTGAATACCCACCGCCCTAAGCCGAGCCACCAGCCGTTCCCGGGTGCGCAGCGAGGTGAGTCCGATCCCCAGCAGGGCCTGCTCGGCGCTCATCGGCCCCCCCGAAGCCACTCGGCGATCACCGGGATGGCGCCATGGCGGGTCAGGTCCACCTGTAGCGGAGTCACCGAGACATAGCCGTTACGTACCGCGTGGAAGTCCGTGCCCAGCCCGGCGTCCTGCTCGGGCCCCGCGGTGCCCACCCAATAGATAGGTCGCCCGCGGGGATCGAAGGAGGCCACTACCGGCTCCGCCCGATGGCGGTGGCCCAGGCGGGTTGCCACGCAACCCCGCAGGTCTGCCCGCGAGAGATCCGGCAGGTTGACGTTGAGGATGGTATCGGAGGCGAGGGGGGCCTCCCTCAGGCGCACCACCAGGTCCCGTACCACCTCGGCGGCGGTGTCCAGGTGACGGGGCTCGAAGGCGTCGATGGAGACCGCCATGGCCGGCAGGCCCAGGAAACGGCCCTCGGTGGCCGCCGCCACGGTACCCGAGTAGATGACGTCGTCCCCCAGGTTGGCACCCAGATTGATCCCCGCCACCACCATGTCCGGCTCCGGGTCCAGCAACCCCGTGATGGCCAGGTGCACGCAGTCGGTGGGGGTCCCCTCCACCCGGATCACCCCGTTGGGCATCCGCTCCAGGCGCAAGGGGTTGTCCAGGGTCAGGGAATTGCTGGCACCGCTGCGGTTACGGTCAGGCGCCACCACTGTCACCTCCGCCACCTGCGCCAGGGCCTCCACCAGGGCCAGCAGACCGCGCGATTGATAGCCATCGTCGTTGCTGACCAGGATCCTCATGGGCCCCCGCCGCTCCACCCCATCCTCTCGATGATCGATCGCTTAATATACTGAAATCCCTCCAGGCTCGGCATCCCGGCGCGCCCCGGGCGGGAACCCTCGGCCTTCCAGGAGGCTCGAACGGACCAGTGACTTCGGACGCCCCGATGAAAGACCCCGAGCAACCCAAGGAGCCGAGCCTGTTCGAGGAGGCGGTCGCCGATGTGGCGCCCCTGCGACACGACGGCCCGGAGCCCTATCACCGGCGCCGCTCGCCCCATCCCCTGCCCCAGCCCCGCTATAAGGACCCCGACCGGCCCCTGGCCCTGTCGGAGGAGGAGGTGGAGACCGGCGATTTCCTGCTGTTCGCCCGACCGGGGGTGCAGAAGCGCCTGTTCCAGGACCTGCAGCGGGGCCACATCCCGGTGGAGCTGGAGCTGGACCTTCACGGCCTCACCGCCAGCTTCGCGGAGGAGCTGCTGGATCGGTTCCTCGTCGATTGCCGCCGCCAGCGGGTACGCTGCGTGCGCATCATCCACGGCAAGGGGGCCCGCTCCGCCGACCAGCAGCCGGTGCTCAAACGCAAGGTGAACTACTGGCTGCGACTGCGCGAGGAGGTGCTGGCCTTCTCCTCCGCCACCCCCCGCGACGGCGGTACCGGCGCCCTCTACGCCCTGCTGCGCAACCCCCGCAAGACCCAGCGCCATCCCTGAGGGGTCCGGGGTCGGGCCTCGGATCGGGGCTGGGTCAGTCGCGCAGCAGTACCACCGCGTAGCAGGCGATGCCCTCGCCGCGCCCGGCGAAGCCCATCCCCTCGGTGGTGGTGGCCTTGACATTGACCCGCTCGGGGGAGATCCCCAGGTCTTCCGCCAGGAGGGACCGCATCTGCTCCCGGTGGGGGGCCAGCCTGGGACGCTGGGCCACCAGCGTGAGGTCGGCGTTGTGGGGGGCAAGGCCCCGCTCGGCGAGCAGGGCGACCAAGCGCCTGAGCAGGACTCGGCTGTCGATCCCCGCGTAGGCGGCATCGCTGTCGGGAAAGTGCTGGCCGATATCCCCCAGCCCCGCCGCCCCCAGCAGGGCGTCGCACAGGGCGTGGATGAGGACGTCGCCGTCGGAGTGGGCCAGCAGCCCCTGGTCGTGGGGGATCCTGACCCCCCCCAGGATCAGGGGGCGCCCGGGGGCGAAGCGATGGGCGTCATAGCCCTGACCGATCAACATGCCGCCTCCTGCTGGCTGAGATAGAAGGCGGCTAGGGCCAGGTCATCGGCGCGGGTGATCTTGAGGTTGTCCGCCGCCCCCTCCACCAGCTCGGGTCGAAGGCCGGCCCACTCCATGGCCGCGGCCTCGTCCGTCACCCCGACTCCCGCCGCCAGGGCCCCCCTCAGGGCGGCCCGCAGGGGGCCGAGTCGGAACATCTGCGGGGTGAAGGCATGCCAGAGGCCCTCCCGGTCCACCGTCGCCTCCACCCGCCCCGCCCCATCGACCCGCTTGATGGTGTCGCGCACCGGCATCCCCAGGAGCCCCCCCACCGGGTGGTCGGCGAGGCGCTCGACCAGCCGATCCAGGTCAGCCGCCCGCAGACAGGGCCGCACCGCATCTTGGACCAACAGCCAGTCATCCAACCCAACCCGCTCCGCCAGGGCGTCCAACAACCGCAGCACCGACTCGGGGCGCTCGGCCCCGCCCAGAACCGTCCGCACCCGGGGATCCCCGGCGAATCGGGTCTCGGGCCACCAGCGGTCCTCCGCCGAGAGGGCCACGTAGACCCCGGCGACACGCGGATGGCCAAGGAGCCGCTCCAGGGTGTGCTCGATGACCCTCTGCCCACCCAGGGGGAGGTACTGCTTGGGGATGGCCGAGCCCAGGCGGCGGCCCACCCCCGCCGCCGGCACCAGGGCCCAGAGGCCCTTGGCGGCAGTCATCGGCCGTGGGCGGGAGCGGAGGCGTGCGCGGGCGGCGCAGGGGCGTGCGCGGGCGCCGTCGCGGTCCCGGGGATGAGCTGGAAAAAGGTCTCCCCTTCCTTGACCATGCCGAGCTCCGATCGGGCACGCTCCTCCAGGGCATCCACCCCCTGCTTGAGGTCCTGCACCTCCGCCATCAGCACCCGGTTACGCGCCCGCAGCTGATCCAGCTCCACCCCCTGACGGGCGATCTCCTGCTTGAGGTTGTGGACCTCGGCGAGACTGCCCTCCCCCACCCAGAGCCGGTACTGCATCCAGCCGAGCACCAGGAGCAGCGCCACCACCACCCAGCGCATGGCCGATCCCTGCCCCTCCGCCGGCACCGCAAGGCCGAGCTCGGTCACCTCAGAGGAACCGCAGCGCCCCGCGGCCCGCGTAACGGGCCTCGTCCGCGAGCTGGTCCTCGATGCGCATCAGCTGGTTGTACTTCGCCACCCGATCGGAGCGGGACAGGGAGCCCGTCTTGATCTGGCCGGCGTTGGAGGCCACGGCCAGATCGGCGATGGTGGTGTCCTCGGTCTCCCCGGAGCGGTGGGAGACCACCGCCGTGTAGCCCCCCTTGTGGGCCATCTGGATGGCCGCCAGGGTCTCGCTGAGGCTGCCGATCTGGTTCACCTTGATGAGGATGGAGTTGGCGATCCCCTCAGTGATGCCCCGCTCCAGGATGCGGGTGTTGGTGACGAAGAGGTCGTCCCCCACCAGTTGCACCCGCTGGCCGAGCCGCTCGGTGAGGAGCCGCCAGCCCACCCAGTCGTCCTCCGCCATGCCGTCCTCGATGGAGACGATGGGGTAATTGTCCACCCAGGAGGTCAGGAGGTCGGCGAACTGCTCCGAGGTGAAGGAGCGACCCTCGCCCGCGAGGTGGTAGGCGCCGTCCCGATGGAACTCCGAGCTCGCCACGTCCAGGCCCAGATAGATGTCCTCCCCCACCCGGAAGCCAGCGCGCTCGATGGCCTCGAGGATCACGTCCATGGCCGCCTGGTTGGAGGAGAGGTCCGGCGCGAAGCCCCCCTCATCACCCACGCTGGTAGCCAGGTGCTGGCCGTGGAGCACGTCCTTGAGGGCATGGAACACCTCGGCCCCATAGCGCACCGCCTCCCTGATGCTCCCCGCCCCCACGGGCAGGATCATGAACTCCTGGAAGTCCACGTTGTTGGCCGCATGGGCCCCCCCGTTGATGATGTTCATCATGGGCACCGGCAATCGGTAGGGACCCTTGCCCAGGTAGCGGTACAGGGGCAGGGCCTGTTCCTGGGCCGCCGCGTGGGCCGAGGCCAGGGACACACCGAGGATGGCGTTGGCCCCCAGGCGCGACTTGGTCTCGGTGCCGTCCAGCTCGATCATCTGCTGGTCGATGGCCCCCTGCTCGGTCACCTCACAGCCCAGCAGTGCCTTACGGATCTCCCCGTTGACGTTGGCCACCGCCTTGAGCACCCCCTTGCCCCGATAGCGCCCCCGATCCCCATCGCGCAGCTCCAGGGCCTCGCGGGAGCCGGTGGAGGCACCCGAAGGCACCGCCGCTCGGCCGATGGCGCCTTCCGCGGTGATCACGTCCGCCTCGAGGGTGGGATTGCCGCGGGAGTCGAGGATTTCCCGTGCACGAACGTCGATGATCTCTGACATGGCTGCTCCTATAAGGTCCACCGGGTCGCCCGGCACTGAGGGGAAAGGGGCCCCGAGCAGGGGGTGCGGCGCTGGAGGTCACAGCGGCTCGGGGTTCTCTTGCTCTAGCAAAGGATAACGCTTCACCACCCGATCGAGCTCCAGAAGGGTCTCGAGCAGGGCCGCCATCCGACCCAGGGGCCAGGCATTGGGGCCATCGCTGAGGGCCTCCTCGGGCCGGGGGTGGGTCTCCAGGAACAGCCCGGCGATGCCCACGGCCACGGCGGCCCGCGCCAGCACCGGCACGAACTCCCGCTGGCCCCCGGAGCAGTCCCCCAGACCCCCTGGTAGCTGCACCGCGTGGGTGGCGTCGAACACCACGGGACACCCGGTCTCCCGCATCAGGGCAAGCGAGCGCATGTC
>CAZFHV010000007.1:0-35002 GCA_964519095.1 uncultured Chromatiaceae bacterium
AGCTGATCGTCCCCGCGGGGGGGACGGCCGAGGACGGCACCCGGGTGCTGGCGACCAACGTCTACGGCTACCTGGGCGATTCCTGGCGCATGCTGGAGCACCACGCCTCCCTGCCGCTGGTGAGCAAGCGTCCCCCGGACCCCGCCCCCCAGGCCACTCTACACTGAGGCGGGGCGCCGATCTGAACGGATTACTCGGGCCGGCCCTCCTGGATGCGCACGGCGAGCACGTCGCAGCCCGCGCCGTTGAGCACCGTGCGCGCGGTAGAGCCCAGCAGGGCGGCGATCCCGTGGCGGCCATGGCTGCCGATGACGATCAGGTCCACCCCCTGCTCCCGGGCTACCCGCAGCAGGGTCTTGCCGGTCGCCCCCACCTCCACCAAGCGCTGGGCCGCGGGGACAGGGAGGCTGGCCGCGAGCTCGTTCATCTGCTTGGTCGCGATCTCCACCAGCTCGCGCTCCAGATCGAAGTCCTCGGGCAGGACCAGATCGCCGGAATAGGACAGGGGCATGTACTCCACCACATGCACCAACGTCAGCCGGGCGGCGCAGCGCTCCCGCAGCCGCAACGCTCGCTCCACCACCTGGGCGGTCTCGGGAGAGAAATCTACCGCGAGGAGGATGTGTCGATAGTCGCCGAGTGCCATCGCCTTTCTCCAGGGCTTGACCCTATTCCCAAGTATAACCAGCCCCCCCTGGGGGCGAGCCGCCGCTTCCCGAAACGCCGAGGTAGAACCCCATGCGCCTCTTGACCAGCTTCCCCCTATTCCTGATCCTCCTGGTCGCCTACATCCTCCTGGCCCTTGGGGCGCTTGGCGCAGACGGCCAAAGGTTTGGCGAGACCTTGCTCCTGATGCCGCTCTTTTCCGGCGCCCAGCTCAGGCTGTCGGTCAACGGCCTGCTGCTGGCCATCGGACTGCTGTTTCTGTTCCTGGAGCTGCTCAAGTCCACCCGCACCGGACCGAGCTCGGTGCTGGACCATCTCCTCTCAACCCTGGTATTCGCCGCCTTCCTGGTCACCTTCGTGGTGTTGCCGGCGGCGGGCACCGAGACCTTCCTGCTGCTGACGCTCATGTCGGCGGTGGACGTCCTGGCAGGCTTCAGCGTGGCGCTCGCGGCTTCCCGCAGGGACCTCACCCTGGAGCGCTGACCCCCCGGGGGTGATCGCGTGGGCCGCCCGCCGGCGCAGGCAGCACCCGGGCGCGCTGCCCCTCTCAGGCCGTGGCAGGCCCCGCGGCCCGCACGACGAGCACGTCGCAAGCGGCGCGGTGGACCACACCGATCGCCACCGAGCCGAGCACCGCATCCATGCCGTGGCGGCCGTGGGAGCCGACCACGATCAGGTCGACCCCGCTCTCGGCGGCCAGGGCCGGGATCTCCCGCTTGGCGGTGGTATCGCTCACCAGCACCCGGACCTGGTAGTCCCTGAGGCCAGCGGACTCGGCCAGGGCCCGCAGCTGCTGCTCGCTGTCGCGGCGCTCGTAGGCGAGGGGGTCCTCATCCTCGGGGGCGATGACCTGATTGGAGCGGTCCACCGGGAAGTGGTCGATGACGTGGGCCAGGGTGATACGGCTGCCACAACCACGGGCCAGCGCCACCGCGCGGGCGAGGGTCAGGCGGCTCGCCTCGCTGAAGTCCAGGGCCGCCAGTATGTGCTGATAGGTCCCCCCCTCGACCTCCGACACCACGGGCGCCTTCATGACCAGGACGTCGCGGTCTGCGTGATGGAGAATCTGGGTGCAGCGGTTGGGCAGCATCAGGCCGAGCCCCTGACCCGCATGGGCGCCGATGCAGACAAGCTCCGCACCGCTCGCACGCGCGGTCTCATAGATCTTCTCCATGGGCCGACCCACGTGCACCCCCACGGCACGCACCCGCGGCGACTCCTCCCGTAACCCCTCCAGGTAGTCCAGGGCGTGGCGGCGCAGCCCCTCCCAGACCTCGGTGAGGGTGGAGCCGACCAGGGCGTCCGTGGCGTAGACCGGCATCCCCTCATGGACGTGCACCAGATCCACCGCCGCCCCAAGCCGCTCCGCCAGGCCCAGGCTGCGATTCACCACCGCCGGGGTCGCGGACCCCAGGTCCACTGCGGTCAGGATGACCCGATAGACGGATGATTCTTGTTCTGACACTTGGTTTACCTCCGCTCCACCCAGGATTGCCTTCGCTATCGGCGGGCTCGCACCACAGGTCCGCCTACCAATGCCCATTATGCGCGGATTTCTTCCCGTCGCCGAGTGGGTGAAGACCGGACCCCAAAGGGACCGGCGCAGCCCCTGCCGCCGCGTTGGGACGGCGGTTAGGGGCCCCCACTATAATGGGCCCTCATCCCCTTCACCCAGGCGGGAGCGCCCTCATGTACGTCTTCGGTGTCGTCCTCAACCTCCCCTTCGAGCTCGCTGTGCAGCGGGTGATGGACGCCTTGGCCGCGGAGCGCTTCGGCCTGGTGAGTGACGTGAACGTCCAGGGGATCCTGCAGGCCAAGCTCGGGGAGGACATCGGCGGCTACCGCCTCCTCGGCGCCTGCGCCCCCCACTTCGCCAAGCAGGTCATCGAGGCCCAGCCCGCGGCCGGGGTGCTCCTGCCCTGCCAGGTGGTGGTGCGACGGCTCAACGCCGACCAAACCGCCGTGGACTTCATGGACCCGGTGACCGTGCTCGGGCTCGCCGACTTGCCCGAGCTCGACGAGGTGGCCCTCGCGGCGCGGCAGATGCTCCTGGGGGTCAAGAACCGCCTCACCAGCGACTGAGAGGCGCACCGGGAGGCCGGGCGCGGGGCCAGGGCGCAGCCGGGTCCACACTTTACCCCTAAGGGAGAAATGGGTGAGAATCTGGGCGACCGGGCTCCTCCCGGGTCTCCCGCGGCAGGGATGGGTCTGTGGCCAAGTACATCACCTTCGAGCACCCGCTCAACGAGCGGATCCGAACCTTGCTGCGGCTTGAGCAACTGTTCAAGCAGGTCGACTTCTTTTTCCCCCAGGAGGCGGTGTGGGCGGTGCGGGCGGCGGTCGATGCCCTGCTGGAAATCGTTGGGATCGCCGGTCGCGCGGACGTCAAGAGCGAGCTCCTCAAGGAGCTGGAGCGCAACAGCACCAACCTGACCCGCATCCGCCATCAACGGGGGGTGGACCTGCGGATGCTCGAGCAGGTGCTGGGGCAACTGGAGCAGGCCGGCACCCGCCTCTACGCCCTGGAGGGACCCATCGGCCAGTCCCTGCGGGAACATGAGATGCTCAAGGCGGTGGGGCAGCGGGCGAGCATCCCCGGAGGCACCTTCAGCTTCGACCTGCCCCAGTACCATTACTGGCTCGAGCGGCCCCCCGAGCAGCGACGCGGGGATCTCCTGGGCTGGATCCAGGGCCTCCAGCCCCTCCGCGACGCCCTGGCTCTGCTCTTGTCGCTGACCCGCGGCAGCAGCGGGGCGCGACCGGTGACCGCACCCCAGGGCTTCTACCAGGATACCCTCGACGCCCAGCTCCCCCACCAGATGCTGCGTATCGCCATCCCCGAGGAGGCCCCCTGGTATCCCGAGGTCAGCGGCCACAAGCAGCGCTTCACCATCCGCTTCATGGGGAGCGGCCCCGGGCCCCGGCCGGCCCAGGTCCAGGCGGACGTGGACTTCCTCCTCACCTGCTGCGTGATCTAGGCCCTCCCAGCCGCAGCGCTCGCGATGACCAAGACCCTGCGCTGTCCCACCTGCGGCAAGCCGGTGGCCTGGAGCCCGGAATCACGCTGGCGCCCCTTCTGCAGCGAGCGCTGCCGGCTGATCGACCTGGGCGCCTGGCTCGACGAGCAGCACCGCATCGAGGGTGCCGACGAGGAGGGCCAGACCTGGCTGGAGGGGGAGCCGGAGCGGGGGCCCCCGCCTCACTGAGGGGATTCGGACACCGGGAACGGGGGCTCCGGCCAGAGGCCGCGGATCGCCGCGATGCCCTGGGCCCCCCGCTCCTTGGCCACCCCCAGGTCTGCCGGGCCCAGCCCCCCGAGGGCGTAGACCGGCAGCGCCACCCCGTCCAGTAGCTCGGCGAAGCGCCCCCAGCCCAGGGGCTCCACGCCCGGATGGGAGGGGGTGGGACAGACCGGGGAGAGCAGGGCGTAGTCCAGGCCCAGGGCCTCGGCCCGCGCCAGCTCCCCCGCGCTGTGACAGGAGGCCCCCACCAGACCCTCCCCCTCGGGGCGCCGGTGGAGCAACGCCAGGCGCGCGGCGCTCAGATGGAGGCCGTCATGGGGCAGGTCTAGGGCCAGCTCCGGGTCGGTGTTCAGCAGCAGGCGCGCGCCCCTTCTGGCGCAGACCCCCTGGGCCCGACGGGCCAGGTCGCCGAAGCGGGCGGCATCCAGGCCAGGGGCGCGCAGCTGCACCAGGCGCACGCCCCCTGCCAGGGCCGCCTCCAGGCGCGCGATGAAGGCATCGGGGGCACTGGGGTCGGGCCCTGTGATCAGGTACCGATCCGGCAGCCGCAGGGCCAGCACCACCGGCCGGTCGGCGGCGGGCAGCTCCGCGGGGTCCAGGGCCTCGGGGTGCACCCAGCGCAGGGGCTGGCCCTCCCGCCCCTCGGGTACCCCCCCGTAGCCCAGCACCCGGCGCACCTCCAGCAGGATGCGGCGGTCCCCGTAGTCGTGGTGAACCCGGATCAGGGGCTCGCTCGTCGCCAGCCGGATCCCCAGCTCCTCCTGGAGCTCCCGCGCCAGCCCCGCCTGCACCGATTCCCCCGGCGCCAGTTTACCCCCCGGGAACTCCCAGAGCCCCCCTTGATGAGCCTGGTCGGGGCGGCGGGTGAGCAGGACACGACCCGCCGGGTCCAGGATCGCCCCCGCCACCACGGGGATCGGGGACGGCGCCACCGCTGGCCTAGGTGCGGTACTCGGCGTTGATGCGGACGTAGTCGTAGGAGAGGTCGCAGGTCAGGATCCGGGTCCGTGCCGCGCCGCGCCCCAGATCGACGCGGATGCTGAAGGCCGACTGGCGGACCACCGCGGCACCGGCCGCTTCCTGGTAGCTCGGATCCCGGGCCCCGCCCTGCACGATGGGGACCCCGTCGAGCCAGATCCCCACCCGATCGATGTCGAGGTCATCTATTCCGGAACGACCGACCGCCGCCAGGATGCGCCCCCAGTTGGGGTCGGAGGCGAACAGCGCGGTCTTCACCAGGGGGGAATGGGCGATGGTATAGGCCACAGTCTTGACCTCGGCCTCGTCCCGGCCGCCCTCCACAGCCACCGTCACCCGCTTGGTGGCGCCCTCCGCATCCGCCACGATGGCAGCGGCGAGCTCCAGGCAGACCCCGTGCACCGCCTCGAACAGGGCCCCGAAGGCCGGAGACCCGGGCTCGCTGATGGTCGGCGCACCGCTCGCTCCCGTGGCCACCAGCACACAGGCGTCGTTGGTGGAGGTGTCCCCGTCCACGCTGATGGCGTTGAAGGAATCGGCCACCGCCCGCTCCAGACACTCCTGGAGCAGCGGCGGGCTCAGGGCCGCGTCGGTGGCGACGAAGGCGAGCATCGTCGCCATATTGGGGCAGATCATGCCCGCACCCTTGGCCATCCCCGTGACGGTCACCCCCCGACCCTCCACCTGGGCGGTGCGGGAGCAGAGCTTGGGTCGGGTGTCCGTGGTCATGATCGCCCGGGCCGCGGCCTCCCAGCCCTGCTCCTCCAAGCTGTCCAGGACGGTGGGTAGGGCGGCGGTGAGACGATCCACCGGGAGGTATTCGCCGATCACCCCGGTGGAGAAGGGCAGCACCTGCTCGGGCAGACAGCCCCCCAGCTCGGCGAGGCGCCGACAGCAGGCCTCGGCGTCCGCGAGGCCCCGCGCGCCGGTACCCGCATTGGCGTTGCCGGAGTTGATCAGGAGGTAACGGGGTGGCTCGGCCCCCAGATGGCGTCGCGCCAGGGTCACGGGGGCGGCAGAGAAGGCGTTGCGGGTGAAGACCGCGGCACCCTCGGTCCCAGGGGCCAGCTCCAGGACCACCAGGTCCGGCCGGACTCGGTAGCGGATGGCGGCGGCGGCGGTGCCCAAACGCACCCCGGTCACGGGCAGGAAGGCAGGGGAGGGCTCGCTCATGGGACCACCCCCCGTGCCTAGACGACCCGCCCGTGGCAGTACTTGTACTTGCGCCCGGAGCCGCAGGGACAGGGCTCGTTACGCCCGATCTTGCGCTCGCCACGGACATAGGGCTGGTCGCGGGGCTGCCCCCCGGGCTCGTCCGGCTCCCCCTCGGGCTCCAAACCTTCCCCTTCCGGGGCCCCGAACCCCTGGAAGGGCTCGTGCTTGAACTCGAACTCCATGGGGGGCGGCGGTGGGGCCTCGATCGCCATCTCCTCGGCCCCCCGTACCTGGACCTTGGAGAGGATGCCCACCACCTCGCGCTTGATGCTGTCGAGCAGGCTCGAGAACATCTCGAAGGCCTCGCGCTTGTACTCCTGCTTGGGATTCTTCTGGGCATAGCCCCGCAGGTGGATCCCCTGGCGCAGGTAGTCCATGGCCGCCAGGTGCTCCTTCCACTGGCTGTCGAGGGTCTGGAGCATCACGGCCTTCTCGAACTGGCGCATACCCTCGGTGCCGACCAAGGCCTCCTTGGCGGCGTACTCCTCCTCGAGCTGCTTGGCGATGCGGGCCCGCAGGGTCTCCTCGTGGAGGTCGTGGTCCTCGTCCAGCCAGCGGCGGATCGGCCAGTCGCCCCCGAAGGTCTCGGCAAGGGCCTCGCTGAGCCCGTCGAGGTTCCACTGCTCCTCCAGGCTCTCGTGGGGGACATAGAGGTTGAAGGTATCCCTGAGGACGTCGCGACGGAACAGGGCGGCGGTATCGGAGACGTCCTCGGCGTCCATGAGCTCGCGGCGCTGCTGGTAGATGACCCGGCGCTGGTCGTTGGCCACGTCGTCAAACTCCAGGAGCTGCTTGCGGATATCGAAGTTGCGACCCTCCACCTTGCGCTGGGCGTTCTCGATCGCCTTGGTCACCCAGGGGTGCTCGATGGCCTCCCCCTCCTTCATGCCCAGCTTCTGCATCATCCCCGACACCCGCTCGGAGGCGAAGATGCGCATCAGGTTGTCTTCCAGGGACAGGTAGAAGCGGCTGGAGCCGGGATCCCCCTGGCGACCCGAGCGCCCACGAAGCTGGTTGTCCACGCGGCGGGACTCGTGTCGCTCGGTGCCCACCACGTGGAGTCCGCCGGCTTGGATGACCCGCTGGTGGCGCTCCGTCCACTCCGAGCGCAGGGCCTCCCGGGCCACCGGGTCCGTGACGGACTCGAGCTCCGCCTCCAGGCCGCCCCCGAGGACGATGTCGGTGCCGCGACCGGCCATGTTGGTGGCGATGGTCACCGCCCCGGGCCGCCCGGCCTGGGCCACGATCTTGGCCTCCCGCTCATGGTGCTTGGCGTTGAGGACCTGGTGGGGGATCTGCTCCTTCTGCAGCATCCCGGAGATCAGCTCCGAGGTCTCGATGGAGGCGGTGCCTACCAGCGCCGGCTGGCCCCGTTTGACGCAGTCCTCGATGTCGTCGAGGATCGCCTGGTACTTCTCCTTTTGGGTCAGGTAGACGAGATCCCCCATGTCGTCGCGGATCATGGGCATGTTGGTGGGGATCACCACCACCTCCAGGCCGTAGATCTGCTGGAACTCGTAGGCTTCGGTGTCGGCCGTGCCGGTCATGCCCGAGAGCTTGGGGTAGAGCCGGAAGTAGTTCTGGAAGGTGATGGAGGCGAGGGTCTGGTTCTCCCGCTCGATGGGCACCCCCTCCTTGGCCTCCACGGCCTGGTGCAGGCCCTCGGACCAGCGCCGGCCCGGCATGGTGCGGCCGGTGAACTCATCGACGATGACGATCTGGTTGTCCTTGACGATGTACTCCACGTTGCGGTGGAACAGCACGTGGGCCCGCAGGGCCGCGTAGACGTGGTGCATCAGGATGATGTTGGAGGGGTCGTAGAGGCTCGCGCCCTCCGCGAGCAGGCCCAGCTCCACCAGCATCTCCTCCACGCGCTCGTGGCCCTCCTCGCTCAGGTAGGCCTGGCGGGCCTTCTCGTCCACGGAGAAATCCCCAGGGCCGAAGTCCGGCTTGCCCTCCTCGTTGGTGATGGGGGGCTGACGCTTGAGGCGCGGGATGATGCGGTTGATCTTGACGTAGAGGTCGGTGCTCTCCTCCGCCGGCCCGGAGATGATCAGCGGGGTGCGGGCCTCGTCGATCAGGATGGAGTCCACCTCGTCCACGATGGCGAAGGCCGGGTCCCGTTGCACCCGCTGCTCGGGGGCAAAAGCCATGTTGTCGCGCAGGTAGTCGAACCCGAACTCGTTGTTGGTGCCGTAGGTGATGTCGGCGGCGTAGGCCTCCTGGCGGGTAACGGGTCGCAGGTGGCGGAAGCCGCTCTCTCCGGGCTCGTGGGTCGGATCGTAGCGGTAGGAGGCGGAATCGGGTCCCATACCCCCCGAGGAGTTGATGGTCCCCACGCTGAGCCCCAGGTAGTGATAGACCCGCCCCATCCACTCCGCGTCGCGCCGGGCCAGGTAGTCGTTGACCGTGACCACGTGCACGCCCTTAGCCGTCAGGGCATTGAGGTAGGCGGCGAGGGTGGCCACCAGGGTCTTCCCCTCACCGGTACGCATCTCGGCGATCTTGCCCTCGTGCAGCACCATGCCGCCGATGAGCTGGACGTCGAAGTGGCGCATGCCCACCGTGCGGCGACCCGCCTCCCGCACCACCGAGAAGGCCTCCGGGAGCAGCTCATCGAGCCGCTCGCCCTTGGCGAGGCGGGCACGAAACTGATCGGTCTTGGCCCGCAGCTCCTCCGCCGAGAGACCGGCGAGAGCCGACTCCAGCTGGTTGATCCGCTCCACCGTCTTCGACATGCGCTTGATCAGGCGCTCGTTACGGCTGCCAAAGATCAGTTTGAGGAAGTTCTTCACCATGGGTGCACTCTGTCCGTGGCCGCGGCTGGCGACCCTATAAAAGGCTAAAAGGGGGAATGATAACGGAAATGGGGCGCCGCCTGCAGATGCGGCGGCGGGCGCGGGAGGGCGGAAGCGGCCTGGAGGGGTTGGGGCGGGTCAAGCGCCGCGCCCGCCCGGCGGGCGCGGTCCCGAGTATGAAGATCAGCTCTCGCCGTCGGCGCGCGCGCTCACCTGCACGTACTGGAGGGGATCCACCTGCTCACCGTTCCTGAGCACCTCGAAATGGAGGTGGGCACCGGTGGTGCGGCCGCTCGCACCGAGGGTGGCAACGCCCTGGCCCTGGCGCACCGCCACCCCCTCGGTCACCAGGAGGTATTGATTATGGGCGTAGCGGGTCACGAGCCCGCCGTGGTGACGGATGTCGAGGGTCCGACCGTAGCCATTGCGCCAACCGCTGTACTCTACCACCCCGTCGGCCACCGCCACCACCTCGGTGCCGATCTTGGCCACCAGGTCGATGCCCTGGTGGAAGGCCCGGCGCCCTTTGATGGGATCGCGGCGACTCCCAAAGGTCGAGGATAGCCAGCCCGTGGGCACGGGAGAGCCCACTACGGCGCGGGGATCCCCGACGTCGTGCTTCATTAGCACGGATTCGAGCAGGTCCATCTTGCGTCCCCGGTCATCGAGCATCCTGCTCAGGGCCTTGACGTCGCGGACCAGGTCGCCGCTGTCGGTTCGGCTAAAGTCGTATTCCTCCGGACCACCCCGCGGGGCGGGCTGGCCGAAGTCGAAGTCCTCGGGATCCAGGCGCGCCATCTCCACCAGCCGGGCCCCCAGGGCATTGAGGCGCTGCACCTCGCCCTCCATCTGCGCCAGGCGCTGGGCTGCCGCCTCGGCAGATGCCTCGTTCCCCAGCCAGTAGCCCCCCGCGCCGGCCACCCCGGCGAGGACCAGAGCGCCCGCCACGAGGGCGGTGCTCACCCCTGCAGGTGCGTTCGGGGTGGGAGCGCCTTGGGCAGCAATGCGGTGGTCGCGACTCGTGGGCATGCGTTCCTCCTTCCCGAAATAACCAGATTAGTAGTACTGGTTATGTTCAGAGGCGCGCAGTGTACTCTACCCATCATTACGCCGGCTAGACGGGTTTTCCCTAACCCGCGGCCCCGCACCGAAGTCAGAGTGCCATGCGATCGATAGGCCAGTTTCTGCAACGGCGTGCCACCCAGAGGCTCTGGGCGCGGGCCCGGGAGATGGATAGGCTCCTCACAGCGGTGCGCCGGGCCCTGCCGGAGCCCCTCGGCCAGCACTGTGTCGGGGCCCTCCGTCAGGACCGGCACCTCACCCTCTTTGCGGACAGCCCCCTCTGGGCTACGCGGCTGCGCTACGCGGGCCCGAGCCTCCTAGAGGGACTGGGTGCGCCGGCCAGGGGGCTGAGGGAGGTGCGGGTGCGGGTCGCGCTACCCCAGGGGGGCGTGCCGCGCATTACACCCGGACCGCGGCCCCTGTCCGAGGAGGTGGCTCGACTGATTGAGGAGACGGCCGCGGGACTGCCCGACAAGGAGTTGGGGGAGGCCCTGGGGCGGCTGGTGCGGCGCGCCGCCGCGCGCCGGCGGGAAGGATCCCGCTAGGCGAAGGCCAGGGCCTGGGGAAAACCGACGGGTGCCCTTGCCCCTTCCTCGAACACCACCTCTTCCCAGGCGGTCCGATCGGCGAGGAGCGCACGGAGCAAACGGTTGTTCAGGGCGTGGCCTGACTTGAAGCCCTGGAAGGCCCCGATCAGGCTGTGGCCCAGCAGATAGAGGTCCCCGATGGCGTCGAGGATCTTGTGCTTGACGAACTCGTCCTCGTAGCGCAGGCCGTCCTCGTTGAGGATCCGGTAGTCGTCCACCACCACGGCGTTATCCAGGGTCCCGCCCAGAGCCAGGTTCTGCTGACGCAGGAACTCCACATCGCTGAGGAACCCAAAGGTACGGGCGCGGCTGACCTCCTTGACGAAGGAGGTGCAGGAGAAGTCCAGGGTTGCACTCTGGGTGCGGCTGGTGAATGCCGGGTGGTCGAAGTCGATGGCGAAGGAGACCTTGAAGCCGTCGAAGGGCTCGAACGACGCCCACTTCTCGCCCTCTTCCACCCGTACCGGTCTCTTGATGCGCAGGAAGCGCTTGGGGCGGGCCTGCTCCTGAACCCCCGCGGACTGGATGAGGAACACGAAGGGCCCGGCGCTGCCGTCCATGATGGGCACCTCATCGGCGCTCAAGTCCACGTAGGCGTTGTCGATGCCCAACCCGGCGAAGGCCGCGAGCAGATGCTCCACGGTGGAAACCTTGACCCCATCCTTGACCAGGGTGGTGGAGAGGCGGGTGTCGCCCACATGGTCGGGGATCGCCTTGATCTCCACCGGCTCCGGCAAGTCCACCCGTCGGAACAGGATGCCGGTATCCACCGCGGCGGGCCGCAACGTCAGATAGACCTTGCGGCCCGTGTGCAGCCCCACCCCCGTGGCGCGGATCAGGTTCTTCAGGGTACGTTGTCTGATCATGACCTACTCCCGGCGTGCTACCGCGCACCCCTCCGGATTGAGGGCGCTCGCCTAAGGGCGAGCGCCCTCACGACACTGGGGTTCGCGGCGGCCCCTGTATCCGACCCTCGTCCCTGAAACCCGATCACCGCCCCAAGAGACGCCCGCGCCGCTCGCGTGCTGCGACGGGGTCCTTTAAGGGTTTTCCCGATTTTGTAACAGGACCCCTCCGGCATTGCAAGCCAACGGCCGCCCCTTCGGGGCCGGATCAGTCTGCCTGGCGCCGCAGGAAGGCCGGGATGTCCAGGTATTCCATGTCCCCATCCGCATCCATGTGGGCCTTTGCCTGCTGGTTGCGCAGGACGGTGGGCCGCTTGATCAGTTCCCGATAGTCGAATCCAGTGTCCTCGCCGCGGTCGCTCTTGACCAAGTGCACCCGGGGCTCGGCGACCTCGGTGCGCTTCTCCGGGACCATGCCTTTCATCTTGCTGCTGCCCAGCCCGGTGGCCACCACCGTCACCCGCAGGTCCTCGCACATCTCGGGGTCGATGACGGTCCCCACCACCACCGTGGCGTCCTCGTCGGCGAAATCCCGTACCGTGTTGCCCACCTCGTCGAACTCACCGATGGTGAGGCTGGAGCCCGCCGTGATATTGACCAGGATGCCCTTGGCGCCAGCGAGATCCACATCCTCCAGCAGGGGGCTGTTGATGGCGGCCTCCGCGGCCTCCCGGGCCCGGTTGGGGCCATTGGCGCGGCCCGTGCCCATCATGGCCATGCCCATCTCCTTCATCACTGTCTTGACGTCGGCGAAGTCCACGTTGATGAGTCCCGGCCGGGTGATGAGCTCGGCGATGCCTTGGGTGGCATTGAGCAGCACGTCGTTGGCAGAGCCGAAGGCCTCCAGCAGGCTCTTGTCCTTGCCGAGCACTTGGAGCAGCTTCTCGTTGGGGATGGTGATGAGGGAGTCCACGGTCTGGGCCAGGGCCCCAATGCCCTGCTCCGCCACCCGCTTGCGCTTCTGACCCTCGAAGGGGAAGGGTTTGGTGACCACCGCCACCGTGAGGATCCCCAGCTCTCGGGCCACCTCGGCCACGATGGGGGCCGCGCCCGTGCCGGTCCCCCCACCCATGCCGGCGGTGATGAAGACCATATCGGCGCCCTCCAGGGCGTCCTGGATGCGATCCCGATCCTCCAGGGCCGCCTGGCGCCCCACCTCGGGATCCGCCCCGGCGCCGAGTCCCTTGGTGATGCTGGAGCCCAGCTGCAGGATGGTTTTGACATTGGTGTTGCTCAGGGCCTGGGCATCGGTGTTGGCACAAATGAACTCCACCCCATCGATGGCGCGGGCCACCATGTGGTTGACCGCGTTGCCCCCGCCGCCGCCCACACCAATCACCTTGATCACGGCACTCTGGGTCTGGGTATCCATCAGCTCGAACATGTTTGATCTCCTCGCATCCGCAAATGATTGATCAGACTGAAAGAATCGCGCACCACCCGGTAACTTGGGGCGCACCGGAGCCCCCGCCGGACCCAGGGGCCCGGCCTAGAAATTGCCCTGGAACCAACTCCTCATCCGTTGCCACACCGACTTGCCCCCCTTGGCGTCGGAAAGCTCCGCGCGCCGCGGCGGCCGGGTGCTGCCCGCATAGAGCAGCAGCCCCACCCCCGTGGCATAGATCGGATTACGCACCACGTCCGCCAGGCCCGAGACGTACTGGGGGATCCCCAGGCGCACGGGCATGTGGAACACCTCCTCCGCCAACTCGATGACCCCTTCCATGCGGGCGCTCCCGCCGGTGAGCACGATCCCCGCCGGTATGAGGTCCTCGAAACCGCTGCGCCGCAGCTCCGCCTGCACCAAGGTGAGCAGTTCCTCGTAACGAGGCTCCACCACCTCGGCCAGGGTCTGGCGCGACAACCGCCGCGAGGGCCGATCGCCGATGCTCGGCACCTCGATGGTCTCGTCGCTGCGCGCCAACTGGGTCAGGGCGCAGGCGTACTTGACCTTGATCTCCTCGGCATGCTGGGTGGGGGTGCGCAGGGCCACGGCGATGTCGTTGGTGACCTGATCCCCGGCGATGGGGATCACCGCCGTGTGGCGGATGGAGCCCTCGGTGAACACGGCGATGTCGGTGGTCCCGCCCCCCATGTCCACCAGGCACACCCCGAGGTCCTTCTCGTCGTCGCTGAGCACCGCGTTGCCCGAGCTCAGCTGCTCCAGCACCAAGTCGTCCACCTCCAGCCCGCAGCGGCGCACGCACTTGACGATGTTCTGGGCGGCGCTCACCGCCCCGGTCACCAGGTGGACCCGCACCTCCAGGCGAACCCCCGACATCCCCACCGGCTCCTGGATCCCCTCCTGGTTGTCGATGATGAATTCCTGGGGCAGGATGTGGAGGATCTTCTGGTCCGCCGGGATGGCCACCGCCCGGGCCGCATCCAGCACCCGGTCCACGTCTCCCTGGGTGACCTCACGGTCCTTGATGGCCACGATGCCGTGGGAGTTGAGGCTGCGAATGTGGCTGCCGGCGATCCCCGTGTGCACCGAGTGGATCTCGCAGCCCGCCATCAGCTCCGCCTCTTCCACCGCCCGCTGGATGGACTGGACGGTGGACTCGATGTTCACCACCACCCCGCGCTTGAGGCCCCGGGAGGGATGGCTGCCGATGCCGACCACCTCCACCCCGCCGTCCGCCTTGACCTCCCCCACGATGGCCACCACCTTGGACGTCCCGATGTCCAGGCCCACCACTAGGTTCTTTTCGCTCTTTCTCGACATTCAGGTCCGTCCGGAGTTACGTGTGCCAACGCGCACAGTGGCGCGTGCCTTGGCCGCCTTGGGACGCTCGGGCTCCGCCGGGGGTGCCTCGGCGCGCCAGTGCACGGCCAGACCATTGGAGTACCGCAGGTCGATGCGCTCGGGGCTTGCCGCCTGGGCCCGAAGCTGGGGCAGGATGGTGAGGAACCGCCCGAGCCGCTCGGCGACGTCCGCCCTGCCTAACTCCACGCGCAATCCCTCCTGCATCATCAGCGTCCAGGCGCCGCGGGCGTCGAGCCGCAGTTCCTCGATCTTGAGCCCCTTGGACCCCACTAGCTCTTGCCATTGGCGATGGCGCTCGATCAGCAGGGGCGCGCTGCGCTCATTGGGTCCCACTAGGTTGGGCAGCCCCTCGGGGATCTCGTTGGACTGGGGATGAAAGACGGCCCCCTCGGCGGTGACGAGGGAAGTTCCCGACCAGCGGGCTAGCGCACGGCGCTCCCGCACCTGGAGCTCGAGCCGGTCCGGCCACTGGCGCCGGACGCTGGCCTGGGCCACCCAGGGCAGGGCGCTGACCGCGGCCTGTACCCGCTCCAGGTCCAGCGAGAAGAACCCCCCCTTGAGCTCCTTGGCCACCACCTGCTCGAGGTTGGCGCGGCTCAGGTAGCGGAGCTCACCGCCGATGTGCACCACCTCGATGGGTAGGGTCTGGGGCCGGCGCAGCCAGTTCACCCCCCAGGCCCCGGCGCCCAGCATCGCGGCAAGCAGCACCAGCCCCAGCAGCCAGCGGCCCCAGGGAAGGGGCGGCCTCCGGGGGGGCGCTGGGGGCGGCACAGGGGTACGCTTGGTCATGGCCGGAGCGTGGTCTCCAGGATGCGCCACACCAGCTCGGCGAAGGGCATGCCACGGGCCCGCGCCGCCATGGGCACGAGCGAGTGGTCGGTCATGCCCGGCGCGGTATTCACCTCCAGCAACCAGGGCTGCCCGGACTGGTCCACCATCAGGTCCACCCGCCCCCAACCCGCCCCACCGATGGCCTCGAAGGCCTCGAGCGCGAGGGCCTGCAAGCGCACCTCTGCATCCTCCGGCAGGCCACAGGGGCAGTGGTAACGGGTGGTATCCGCCGTGTACTTGGCCTCGTAGTCGTAGAAGCTGTGGGGGGTCTCCAGGCGGATGAGGGGGAGGGGCTCGCCGTCGAGCACCCCCGCGGTGTACTCCTCGCCGCGGATCCAGCGCTCCGCCAGCACCAGCGCATCGAACCGACTCGCCGCCCGCCAGGCCTCCGCGAGTTGGGTCGCGTCCTCCACCTTGGCCATGCCGATGCTCGACCCCTCGCGGGCCGGCTTGATCATGAGGGGGAAGCCCAGGGCGGCGGCGCGGGCCACATCCTCTTCGTGGCGCAGCACCAGGAACTCGGGGGTCGGCAGCCCCGCACCCCGCCACAGGAGCTTGCACCGGTACTTGTCCATGCCCAGGGCCGAGCCCAACACCCCGGAGCCGGTGTAAGGCAGCCCCAGGGTCTCCAGCGCCCCCTGGATCACCCCGTCCTCGCCCCCGCGACCGTGGAGGATCACGAAGGCCCGCTGGTAGCCGCCCGCCCCCAGCACCTGGAGCACATCCGGGCCGGGGTCGACGGGGTGGGCGTCCACGCCCCGCTCCAGGAGGGCGGCCAATACCGCCGCACCACCCTTGAGGGAGACGGGCCGCTCCGCCGAGCGACCACCCATCAGTAGCGCGACCCGACCAAAATCCCCTGCCTCGACCATGTCAGAACGCCTCGCCAACGCGATGTACCCCATACACCGGCCTTTCCCCAAGCCAACCTCCCGCCCCGCGGATCCCCCCGCAAGAGCGACCGGCCTGGCGCCCCCCTCGGCCCGGCCCAACGCCCACCCTCGCGGCCAGCCTCATCGGGAGCCCGCCCGGGGAGGGGGCGCGTCCTGCTTGCCCGGCGGGTGGCCCGGCCCTTTCGGGCGCCGTACCCACTGCAACGCGGGCAGGCCCAGCAGGGACTCCCCACAACCCAGGGTCAGGCGTAGGGCATGAGCGGGTCTCGTACCCATCAGGCGTCCCCCGCCAGGAGGCGCGGCAGCCGAGCCGCCAGGCCGCCGATATCACCGGCCCCGAGTAGCAGCACCCGGTCCCCATCCAGCACCACCCGGGCGAGCAGCGCCGGCAACTGGTCCAGCCGGTCCAGGAACAGGGGCTCCACCCCGCCCCGCATGCGGATGGCGCGACTGAGGCTGCGGCCATCCGCGCCGGCGATGGGGGCCTCGCCCGCCGGGTAGACCTCGGTGAGGAGCAGCACATCGACCTCCGAGAGGACCTGCACGAAGTCGTCGAACTGCTCCTGGGTGCGGGTGTAGCGATGGGGCTGGAACACCACCACGAGGCGCTGGCCTGGCCAGCTCCGCCGGGCCGCCTCCAGGGTGGCGGCCAGCTCCCGGGGATGGTGGGCGTAGTCGTCCACCAGGGTCAGGCACCGCCCGTCCGGCATCCGGCACTCGCTCACCTGGAAGCGCCGGCCGATGCCCTGGAAGCCCGCGAGCGCCCGCTGGATGGCGTCCACTTCCACCCCCAACTCCCTGGCCACCGTGATGGCCGCCAAGGCGTTGAGGACGTTGTGGCGACCGGGGAGATTCAGGGTGATGGGCAGCGGCTCATCGAGCCCCAGCCCCTCGGCCACGAACCGCGTCTGGAGGCCCTGATGCTCGATCTGGGTGGCCCGCAGGTCCGCCATGGGCAGGGTGCCGTAGGTGCGCACCGGGCGGCTGACCTGGGGCAGGATCCCGCGGACCTCCGGGTCGTCGATGCAAAGCACCGCCAGCCCGTAGAAGGGGAGGTGGTGGAGGAACTCGGTGAAGGTGTGGCGCAGCCGGTTGAAGTCGTTGCCGTAGGTGCGCATATGGTCCGCGTCGATGTTGGTCACCACCGCGGTCACCGGCTGGAGGTAGAGAAAGGAGGCGTCGCTCTCGTCGGCCTCCGCCACCAGATACCGGCTGGTGCCCAAGCGGGCATGGGTGCCGGCGCTGTTGAGCCGGCCGCCGATGACGAAGGTCGGGTCCAGCCCCCCCTCCGCCAGGAGACTGGCAACGAGGCTGGTGGTGGTGGTCTTGCCGTGGGTCCCCGCCACCGCGATGCCGTAGTGGAATCGCATCAGCTCGGCGAGCATCTCCGCCCGGGGCACCACCGGGATGCGCTGGGCCCGGGCGGCCTCGACCTCCGGGTTGCCGCTATCGATGGCGCTGGAAATCACCACCGCATCCGCCCCGCCCACGTTGCCGGCGAGGTGGCCGATGGCGATGCGCGCCCCCAATCCGGCCAGTCGGCGGGTGGTCTCGCTCTCCTTTTGGTCCGAGCCCGAGACCCGGTAGCCCAGGTTCAGCATCACCTCAGCGATGCCGCTCATGCCGGCGCCGCCGATCCCCACGAAGTGGAGTTGGCGCACCCGCCCCATCTGCTCGGCGCTATAACGATCCCGGGTCTGCTCAGCCATGGGCGCTCACCCCCAAGCAAGCGTCGGCGATGCGCGCCGCCGCATCGGTGCGGGCCAGCCCGCGGGCCGCCTCCGCCATGCGCACGAGGCCCCCGCGGTCGGCGCAGAGGCCACGCAACAGGGCGGCGAGCCCCTCTTCGGTGAGCCCGCCCTGGGGGGCCAGGCGGGCGGCGCCCGCCGCCTCCAGGAAGCGGGCGTTCCAGCTCTGGTGGTCGTCCACCGCGTGGGGATAGGGGACCAGCACCGCCCCCAGCCCTGCGGCGGCCAGTTCGGAGACCGTCAGGGCCCCGGCTCGACAAAGGGCCAGGTCGGCCCAGCCATAGGCTTCGGCCATGTCGCCGATGAAGGGGACCACCTCCGCCTCCACCCCCGCGGCGCGGTAGCCCTCCAGTGCCGCCTCCAGGGTGCGCTCTCCCGCCTGGTGGCGCACCTGGGGCCGCTCCTCGGCCGGGACGAGCGCCAGGGCCCTGGGCAAGATCTGGTTGAGTGCCTGGGCACCCAGGGAGCCCCCCAGCACCAGGAGGCGTACCGCCCCGGAGCGGCCCCTTAGACGCACCTTGGGCTCCGGCAGGGCCGCGATCTCCGGGCGCACCGGATTCCCACAAGTCTCCGCACCCCGGCCGGCGGGGAAGCTGCCGGGAAAGGCCTCGAATACCCGACTGGCCAGCCTCGAGAGCCAGCGGTTGGTGAGGCCCGGGATGCGATTCTGCTCATGGATCACCAGGGGGATCCCCAGCATCCGCGCCATGAGCCCGCCGGGGCCGGAGACGAAGCCGCCCATCCCCAACACCGCGCCCGGGCGACGCCGGCGCAGCACCTCGGCGGCGGCAATGAGGGCCCTGCCCAGCACCCAGGGGGCCTGGAGCCAGCGCCTGGCGCCGCTGCTACGCAGCCCCTCGACGCGAATCCAGTCCATGGGGAAGCCCCGCTCGGGCACCAGGCGCGCCTCGAGCCCCTGGTGGGTACCGAGCCAGCTCACCTCGGCACCCCGGGCGCGCATCTCGGTCGCCACCGCAAGGGCCGGGAACACGTGACCCCCGGTACCCCCCGCCATGACCAGCACCCGGGTTACCACGGCAAGTCCTCCCGAGCCGGCTTCTCGGGGGGCTCCAGGCGCCCCTCGTAGTCCACCCGCAGCAGCACGGCCACCGCCATGCAAGCGACGATGATGCTGTTGCTGCCATAACTCATGAAGGGCAGGGTCAGACCCTTGGTGGGAAGGATGCCGAGATTGACCCCGATGTTGATGAAGGCCTGCATCCCCAACCAGAGGCCGAAGCCGTAGCAGAGGTAGGCGCCGAAGGGCTGCTCCCGGGCCTCGGCGGCCATACCGATGCGAAAGGCGCGGTAGACCAGGAAGGCGAACAGAGCGATCACCGCTAGGGTCCCCACCAACCCGAACTCCTCCCCGACCACGGCCATGAGGAAGTCCGTATGGGCCTCAGGGAGGTAGAACTGCTTCTGGATGCCATTGCCTAGGCCCACCCCGCTCCACTCGCCGCGGCCAAAGGCGATCAGGGCCTGGGTGAGCTGGAAACCCTTGTTGTACGGATCCCCCCAGGGGTCGAGGAAGGCGGTGACCCGCTGCAGCCGATAGGGCGCCACGATCACCAGGGCGACCGCCAGGACCATCACAGAGCCGAGCAGGGCGGCGAACTGCCACCACAGCGCCCCCCCCAGAAACAGCAGCCCCAGCACCGTGGCCAGGACCACGGCGGCGGTGCCGAAGTCGGGTTGGACCACCATCAGGGCGCAGGCCACCGAGACCAGCACCATGGGCTTCACGAAGCCCACGAAGCTGCTGGTGACCTCCTGCTGGCGCCGTACCAGGTAGCCGGCCACGAAGATCACGGCGAAGAACTTCATCAGCTCCGAGGGTTGCAGGTTCAGGGGCCCCAGCGAGATCCAGCGGGTGGCGCCGTTGACGGTGCGACCCACCCCCGGTACCAGCACCAGCAGGAGCAAGGGGATCCCCAACAGGAAGAGGGTCGCACCGATTCGCTCCCAGCGCTCCAGCGGGACCTGGAAGCAGAAGAGCCCCGCGCCCAGCGCCAGCCCCAGGGCCAGGAGATGGCGCCAGACGTAATGGAAGGGGGCCCCGAAGCTCTTGTCGGCGATGGAAAGGGAGGCCGAGGCCACCATGAGCAGCCCAAACCCGAGCAGCACCAGGGCGATGCCCAGCAACCAGCCGTCCAACCGCGGCTCCGCGGGGGTCTCCCCACGACGTCTGGGCAAGGCGCGGGCGACGCTGGTCATGCGGGCAATCCCCTTACCGCGGCAGTGAACACCTCACCCCGGTGCTGGTAGTCGCGAAACATGTCGAAACTGGCACAGGCAGGAGAGAGCAGCACCTGATCCCCGGGCGAGGCCAGGTCGGCGGCCAGGCGCACGGCCTCCTCTAGGGTCGGCGCGGAGACCAGCTCGGTGCGCCCATCCAGCACCGCGCCGATGGCGGGGCCGTCGCGGCCGATCAGCACCACGGCGCGGGCGGTACGCTCCACCACCGGAGCCAGCTCGGAGAAGTCCGCCCCCTTGCCGTCGCCACCGGCGATCAGCACCACCCGGCCCGGTTCGTTGGGATCCGAGAGCCCTTCCAGGGCGGCGACGGTGGCCCCCACGTTGGTCCCCTTGGAGTCGTTGAACCAGCGCACCCCGCGGCGCTCCCGCACCAGCTGAGTCCGGTGGGGAAGGCCCTCGAATCGGCGCAGGGACTCGAGCATGCTGGCTTGGGGCAGACCGCAGGCCTCCCCCATGGCCAGGGCCGCCAGGCCATTGGCGAGGTTGTGGCGGCCCGCCAGACGCACCTCGGCGGCGGGCAGCAGGGGCTCGCCGCCCCGCATCAGCCAGAGGGTACCCTGGCGCTCGGCGAGGCCGTAGTCCTCCCCCGCCGGTGGGGCCAGGGTAAAGCCGCGACAGGGCAGGTCCGGCGGCAGCATCCGGCACACCCAGGGATCGTCGCGGTTGATCACCGCGCTCCCGGCGCCCTGGAAGATGCGGGCCTTGGCGGCGGCATAGGCCTCCAGGGAGGGATAGCGGTCCATGTGGTCCGGGGAGATGTTCAGGACCGCCGCCACCTGGGCCCCCAGAGAGTCGGTGGTCTCGAGCTGGAAGCTGGAGAGCTCCACCACATAGAGCTCCACATCTCCGTCCAGCAGATCCAGCACCGGCTCCCCCAGGTTCCCCCCTACCGCCGCGTTCCGACCCGCGGCCCGGGCCATGATCCCGAGCAGGCTGGTGACGGTGCTCTTGCCGTTGGAGCCGGTAATGGCGGCGATGGGGGCCCGTGCCTCGGTGGCGAAGAGCTCGATGTCGCCGAGAACCGGCACCCCGCGTTGCCGGACCGCTTCGATCAGGGGGTGGGAGATGGCCACCCCGGGGCTCACCACCAGCTGCCCCGCCGCGCGAAAGACCTCGGGCTCGAACCCCCCGAGGAAGACCGCCACCCCCGGCAGCTCCCGCTCCAGGGCCTCGAGCCCCGGGGGCCGGTCACGGGTGTCGGTCACCGCCACCTGGTGGCCCCGGCCCGCCAGATAGCGGGCGCAGGACAGCCCCGTCTTGCCCAGACCCACCACGAGGGTCTTGGAGCCGGGTGCTAGGGAGGCAGGGGCGGCGAGGCTCATGGCCGTCAGCGGATCTTCAGGCTGGCGAGGCCGATCAGGACCAGGATGAAGGTGACGATCCAGAGACGGACGATCACCCGGGGCTCGGGCCAGCCCTGGAGCTCGAAGTGGTGATGCAGCGGCGCCATGCGGAACACCCGCCGGCCCGTGAGCTTGAAGGAGGCCACCTGGATCACCACCGAGAGGGTCTCCATCACGAACAGCCCCCCCATGATGAAGAGCACCAGCTCCTGGCGCACCACTACCGCCACCAGGCCCAACGCGGCCCCCAAGGCCAGGGCACCCACGTCGCCCATGAAGACCTGGGCGGGGTAGGTGTTGAACCAGAGGAATCCCAGCCCAGCCCCCACCAGGGCCGCACAGAACACCACCAGCTCCCCGCTCCCCGCCAGGTGGGGGATCTTGAGGTAGTTCGCGAAGTCCGCGTGGCCGGAGGCGTAGGCAAAGATCCCCAGAGCCCCCGCCACCATCACGATGGGAAGCACGGCCAGGCCGTCCAACCCATCGGTGAGGTTCACGGCGTTACTGGCCCCCACGATCACGAAATAGGCCAGCACCACGAAACCGGGCCCGAGCTGAAGGGAGACATCCTTGAGGTAGGGGACGAGGAGCGCGGTCTCGACCGGAGCGCGGGCCCCTAGATACAGCACCAGAGCGGCCACCAGCCCCACCAGGGACTGCAACAGGTACTTGTGGCGGGCGGGGAGCCCCTTGGGGTCCCGCAGGACCAGCTTGCGGTAGTCGTCCAACAGGCCGATGGCACCGAAGAGCAGGGTCACGATCAACACCAGCCAGACGTAGCGGTTGGTGACGTCCGCCCAAAGCAGGGTGCTCACCGTGACGGCGACCAGGATCAGGGCGCCCCCCATGGTCGGGGTGCCGGCCTTGGAGAGGTGGGTCTGGGGCCCATCGTCCCGCACCGTCTGGCCGATGTGATAGGCGCGAAGCCGCCGGATCATGGTGGGACCCACCAGGAAGGCGATTACCAGGGCGGTGAGGACCCCCAGGATGGCCCGCAGGGTCAGGTAGCGGAACACGAAGAAGGCGCTGTCCCAGCGGGCGAGGAGATCGGTGAGGTAGAGCAGCATCTTTACCCCCCGGGCCCCGCGGTCAGTGCCTGGACCACCCGCTCCATCCCGGCGCTACGGGACCCCTTGACCAGCACCAGGTCCCCGGCATCGAACCCCTTCCCCAGGGCGGCGAGCATCGACTCCCGATCCGCAAAGGACAGGCCTCCCGGGCCGAAGGCCGCGGCAGCCAGGCGACTCTGGGGCCCCACACCCACCAGGCGATCGAGTCCCGCATCCCGCGCCCGGCGCCCGATGGCCTCATGGAGCTCGGGGGAGGTGGGGCCCAGCTCGGCAAGGTCCCCCAGGATCAACCAGCGCCGCCCGGGGAGCCCCGCCAGCACCTCGATGGCGGCCCCCACGGAGTCGGGATTGGCGTTGTAGCTGTCGTCGATCAGGCGTACCCCGTCCCGCCCGAGGCGCGGCTGCAACCGCCCCGGCACCGGCCGCGGGGCCGCGAGCCCCCGGGCGATGGCCGACAGACTTACCCCCAGGGCACCGGTGACCGCCACCGCGGCCAGGGCGTTGCGCACGTTGTGCAGCCCCAAGAGGGCCAGTCCCAGGGGGATGTCGCCCCAGGGGGTCCGGGCCAGGAACTGGGTGCGGAAACCGGCCTCGTTCCAGACGCCGGTCACCCCCAGGGGATCGGCACGCACCGCCGCATCCTCCGAGAGGCCGAAGGTGACCAGGTGACGGTCACCGGCCAGATCCTTCCAGAGCGAGGTCCAGGGGGAATCCGCGGGGATGACCAGAGTGGCGCCGGCCGGCAGGCCCGCCGCCAGCTCCCCCTTGGCGCGGGCCACCCCCTCGGGGCTGCCGAACCCCTCCAGGTGGGCACGACCGGCGTTGGTGATGAGACCGACCAGGGGGCGGGCGATCTGGGTGAGGCAGGCGATCTCGCCGGGGTGGTTGGCACCCAGCTCCAGGACCAGGTGGTCCTCGTCCTTCATCCCCAGGAGGGTCAGGGGCATCCCCAGGTCGTTGTTCAGATTGCCCTGGGTGGCGCTGACCCGACCCGCTTGGGCGAGGATGGCGGTGATCAGCTCCTTACAGGTGGTCTTGCCGTTGCTGCCGGTGAGGGCCACCAGCTTCCCGGGGAGCTGGCGGCGCCAGGCGGCGGCCAGGCGACCTAGTCCCTGACGGCTGTCCTGCACCAGGATCTGGGGCAAGGGGCTCGGCATGGGTCGCTCCAGCAGCACCCCCACCGCCCCCGCCGCCTCGGCCTGGGCAAGGAAGTCGTGCCCGTCGAAGCGCTCGCCGCGCAGGGCCACGAACAAGGCACCGGGGGCCACCCGCCGGCTGTCGATCACCACCCCGGTGACCTCGGCGTCTCCGCCCTGGAGGCGTCCGTCCACCCAAGCCGCGGCCTGCCGGAGGCTGAACATCAGGCCTCCCCCCGCCGCTCGGCCAGGGCGGCTAGGACCTCGGTCCGATCGCTAAAGGGGAGCTTGAGGTCGCCCAGCTGCTGGGTGGTCTCGTGGCCCTTGCCGGCTACCAGCACCACGTCCTCGGCCTCGGCCTCCGCCAGGGCCCAGCGGATGGCGGCGCCACGGTTGCGCTCCACCTTGACCCCCTGGGGCTCCCGCACCCCCGAGAGGATGTCGCCTATGATGGCCGCTCCGTCTTCGCGGCGCGGGTTGTCGTCGGTGAGGATGACCAGATCGCTGAGACGCTCGGCGACCGCCCCCATCTGGGGCCGCTTGCCGGGGTCCCGTTCGCCACCGCAGCCGAACAGGCTGATGAGACGCCGGGGGGCATGGTGGCGCAGGGTGGCGGCCACCTGCTCCAGGGCGTCTGGGGTGTGGGCGTAGTCCACCACCACCAGGGGCTCGCCGGCCCCGCCGAAGCACTCCATGCGCCCCGGCACCCCCCGCAACTGGCCCAGACGCTCCAGGATCAGGGGCAGGGCCAGGCCCTCGGCCAGCAGGGTGGCACAAACCGCCAGGAGGTTGCTGGCGTTGAAGGCGCCCAGGAGCCCGGCCTGGAGCTCGCCGCTCCCCGCGCTGGTGCGGATGCCCATCCGCAGCCCCCGCGGCAGTAGCTCGAGCCGCTCGCCCCAGGCCCAGAAGGAGGCGTGGGGGGGACACTGGCCGGGGTCGGTGAGCCCGTAGCAGACCAGGGCCACCTCAGGCCCCAGGGCCTGGGCCAGGGCCCGGCCGGCGGGGTCGTCCCAGTTGAGCACTGCGTGGCGCAGGGAGGGGGCCTCGAAGAGGCGCCGCTTGGCGGCGGCATAGGCCGCCATGTCCGGGTGATAGTCGAGGTGGTCGCGGCTGAGGTTGGTGAACACCGCGGTGTGGAAGCGCACCGCCTCGGCCCGCCGCTGATCCAGGGCGTGGGAGGAGACCTCCATGGCCACCCTCGCCGTCCCCTGGTCCCGAAGCTCCGCCAGCAGGGCCTGGAGACCCACCGGGTCGGGGGTGGTGTGGTCCAGGGGTCGCAGGGCCCCGGGGAATCCGTAGCCCAGGGTGCCGATGACCGCGCAGGGCCCATCGGGGGCGAGGCCCTGGGCCAGGTAGTGGGTGACGCTGGTCTTGCCGTTGGTGCCCGTGACGCCGATGACCTTCAGGCTCGCGCTCGGGTCCCCGTGGAAACGGGCGGCCAGGGCGCTCACCCGGTGGGCGAGACCGGGGACCGGGATCAGGGGCACTCGGAGGGCCTGGGCGAGGGCATCGAGGCGCTCCCCGGACCACTGGGGGCTGGGCTGGTAGGCCACGGCCACCGCGCCCTTCCCCGCCGCCGCCTGGGCGTGTACGAGCCCGTGGTCACGGCTGCCCTGGCAGGCGAGGAAGAGGTCCCCCGGCCGGACGCTGCGGCTGTCCAGGGCCAGTCCCCGGACAGGGCGATCCCGGGCGCTGCCGACCTCCACCCAGCCCTGGAGCAGGGTGGCGAGGGTCCAGGGGGATTCGGGGCTTGGCAGGGGCATCATCGGCCCGATTCCACCCCGGCTAGGCGCACCGGCGGGGCCTCTTCCGGCTGGTCGGGGGGGATGTTGAGGAGGCGGACCGCCTCCGCCATCACAGCGGCGAACACCGGGGCGGCCACCTTGCCACCATAGTACACGCCGCCGGTGGGCTCATCGATCATCACCGCCATCACCAGCCGGGGGTTGCTCATGGGGAGCATGCCGGCGAACACCGACTGGTACTTGCGGGCGGCGTAGCCCCCGCCCACCGCCTTCTTGGCGGTGCCGGTCTTGCCACCCACCCGATAGCCCTTGACCGCCGCGTCCTTGGCGGTGCCGATCTTGGAGACCACCGTCTCCAGCATGGCCCGGACCGCGCGGGCGGTCTCCACCCGGAACACCCGCTCACCCTCTGGGGGCTGGTCGACCTTGAGGATGGAGACGGGGCGTTTGACACCGTCGGCCGCCAGCACCCCATAGGCCCCGGCCAATTGGAGGGCCGAGACCGAGAGGCCGTAGCCAAAAGACAGGGTAGCGTGCTCGAAG
Organism: uncultured Chromatiaceae bacterium; assembly: GCA_964519095.1. GTDB lineage: Bacteria > Pseudomonadota > Gammaproteobacteria > Chromatiales > Chromatiaceae > JAEHCY01. The sequence continues at coordinate 25,789 of CAZFHV010000007.1, forward strand.
CGGTTCCATCCCTTGAAGTGGGGCAGCACCCCGGCGGACTCGGCCGGGAAGCGGGTGCCGGTGGACTGGCCGAATCCCAGGCGGCGATAGGTCTGCCACAGGGCCTCGGGGGGCATCATCCAGGCGATCTTGCTCACCCCGATGTTGCTCGACTTGGTGATGACGCCGGTGACATCCAGCCCGCCGTAGTTGTGGACGTCCTTCACCTGGTACTCACCCACCTGCATCACCCCGGGGGAGGTGTTGATGGGGGTGGTGGGGGTGATGACCCGCTTCTCCAGACCGGCGGCGACCACGAAGGGCTTGACCGTCGACCCAGGCTCCATGACATCGGTGATGGCGCGATTGCGCATCCGGCCGCGGCGGTTGTCGCGGTGGCCATTGGGGTTATAGGATGGTTGGTTGACCATCGCCAGCACCTCGCCGGTGGTCACATCCAGGATCACCGCGCTGCCGCCCGCCGCCTTGTGCTTCTCCACCGCGGCCTTGAGCTCACGGTAGGCGAGAAACTGGAGGCGCCGGTCGATGCTCAGCACTAGATCCTGGCCCGCCTTGGGCGGGCGAATCCCTTCCACGTCCTCGTCCACCAGACGGCCCCGGCCGTCCTTGAGCACCCGACGGGCACCGGGCTTGGCCGCCAGGGACTCGTTATAGGCGAGCTCGACCCCCTCCTGACCCACGTCGTCGATGTCGGTGAAACCCACCACGTGGGCGGTGAGCTCGCCGCTCGGGTAGAAGCGGCGGTACTCGCGCAGCATGCCGATCCCCTCGAGCTTCAGGGCCTCCACCGCCTCCATCAGCCGGTCGCTGCGGTCGGGGGTGATGCGTCGGCGCAGGTAGATGAAGCCCTTGTCCTTGTGCTCCTCCAGGTTATGGCGGACCTGCTCGACGGGGAGCTCGATGGCCTCGGCGATGGCCACCAGACTCTTGGGGGAACGGTCCAGGACCTTGGGATTGGCCCACACCGTTTCCACCGGGGTGCTCACCGCCAGGGGCTCCCCGTTGCGATCCATGACCATGCCCCGATGGGCCGGGATGGGGACCTCGCGAAGATAGCGGCGGTCGCCCTGGTGGCGCAGGAACTCGGTCTCCCATACGTGCCGCCACAGGCCCCCGCCGATCGCCAGGACCATCGCCGCCACCAGCAGGCCAAGTACCAGCTTGCGGCGCCGAACGAAGTTGGGGGGTGAGCGCCAACGGGCCCGCCAGCGGGCGGTGCGCTGTCGCGCGCTAAGGGGCTTTACCGACGCCATTGCCTTCTCGTAACAGGGCCACGCCCTCGGGGGTGGGCATCCGCATGGACAGAAGCCTGCGCGCCTGGAGCTCCAGCCGCGCCTGACTGCTCAGAGCCGCCTCCTCGATCTGCAGGCGGCCCCACTCCACATCGATGCGGTCGCGCTCGGCCCTCAACCCCTGGAGCTCCACGAAATGTTTGCGACTCAAATACTTCACGTACACCACCGCGATACCCGAGGTCACCACGGACGCCCCGAGAAACCCCACCAGCAGGATCCTGGCCCACTTCACGCCACACGCTCCGCCACCCGCAGCACCGCGCTGCGGGCCCGAGGATTGGCGGCCACCTCGGCGTCCGTGGGCCGCTGGGGCTTACCGAGCAGCCGCAACCGGGGCACGCACTGGGCCTGGGTGACCGGCACCCCGAGGGGAAAGCGCTCCCCCTCGACCTCTGCCCGCATGAAGCGTTTGACGATGCGATCCTCCAGGGAGTGAAAGCTGATCACCGCGAGGCACCCCCCCAGGGCCAGGACCTCAATCACCTGTCCGAGACAGGCCCGGAGCTCCTCGAGCTCCCGGTTGATGAAGATGCGGATGGCCTGGAAGGAGCGGGTGGCCGGATGCTTGCCCGCCTCCCAAGAGGGATTGGCTCGGGCCACGATCTCCGCCAGCTGCCGGGTCCCCTCGATGGGTCGCTCGGCGCGGGCCGCCACGATGGCGCGGGCGATCCGCCGGGCATAGCGCTCCTCCCCATAGCTCCAGAGCACCTCGGCGATCTCCTCGACCCTGGCCCGCCGGAGCCAGCCCGCGGCCGATTCTCCGGCCTCGGGGTTCATACGCATGTCCAGGGGGCCGTCCTGGGCAAAACTGAACCCCCGCGCGGGATCGTCCAGCTGGGGGGAGGAGACCCCCAGGTCGAGCAGCACGCCCTGGACCCGGCCCAGCAACCCCCGGCGGGAGACGATCTCCCCCAAGCGGGAGAAGGGGGCGTGCTCCATCACGAACCGCTCATCCTCACGGGCGAGGACTTCTCCCGCGGCCACCGCGTCAGGGTCCCGGTCCAGGGCCAGCAACCGACCGCCCGGGGACAGGCACCCCAGCATGCCCCGGCTATGTCCGCCTCGGCCGAAGGTCGCATCCACGTAGACCCCATCGCGCTCCGTCATCAGGACCGACAGCACCTCCGCCAGTAGCACCGGGAGATGCTCGGGCTCGACCATCAAGTTCTAAATAAACAGGGACCCAAGCTCGGCGGGCAGTCCCATCTGCCCCAGATCGGCCTGCTCCAGCCACTCGTCACGCTTGCGGGTCCAGGTCTCCTCGTCCCACACCTCGAACTTATTGCCCTGCCCGACCAGGGCCACCCGTCGATCCAGGCCGGCGAAGCTGCGCAGCTCCGGGGAGAGCAGGATGCGCCCCTGGGCGTCCATCTCCACCTCTTGGGCGTGACCGATGTAGAGGCGCTGCAGGTTACGGGTATTGGAATCGACGTTGGGGAGGCTGCGGAGCTGCTGCTCGATCCTGGTCCACTCGGGGGCCGGATAGAGCAGCAGGCAGCGGGCGCGGTCGACGGTGATCACCAGCTCCGAGCCGCAGGACGCCTGCAGGAACTCGCGGTAGCGAGCCGGGATCGCCATGCGACCCTTGGCATCCAGATTCAGATTGGTGATGCCGCGAAACACCCCTCCGCCCCCCTTTTACTCCCTGTTTCCCCACTTTCCCCCACTTCACACCCATATTAGGCAGGACTACCCACGGCGTCAAGCACATCTCGGCCAAAACCTTTCCTGGTCAGTGACTTATGCACACCAATTGGCCAGGAAATGCACGCGCGGAAAACCAGGCTGCATTTCAGCCGCATGACTGGCGAAGTTAAAGCGGAGTCTCAAAACCGGACCCCGCGGGGTCCGGTGGTGGGGAGAAGTGGGGGAAACTAGAGGGGGGAGCCGGCCTGTAAGCCGGGTTCTGTCGTGGGCAGTCATTCATCTGGGGTGCACGTCGCCGCGCACCTCTAGCGACCTACCCGGGGACCGTGCGGGTCACACGTCGCGGCCGGGGCCGCTCGTCCCCCTATTTGGTCTTGCTTCGGGTGGGGTTTACCCTGCCACCCCTGTTGCCAGGGGCGCGGTGCGCTCTTACCGCACCTTTTCACCCTTACCGGCCATACGCTGATGGCTTGGGCGGTGTCTTTTCTGTGGCACTTTCCGTGGGCTCGCACCCCCCAGGCGTTACCTGGCACCCTACCCTCTGAAGCCCGGACTTTCCTCCACACCGCGAGGCGGTGCAGCGACTGCCCGGCCGACTCCCCACTCCATTATGCGCGAGCGGCGGCTGGTCCGCTGCGCCCCGACGCCCTGCCCCGGGGAATCCTCAGGTCGAGCCGCCCCCCTTGAGGTCGAGCAAGCGGCGGTACCAGTCCCTGGAGGTCCCCCCCGCGATACGTGCGGTCAGGCTCGCCGCCTGCTTGGGCGGCAGCTCGCTCGCGAGCACCCCGAGGACCCGCTCCCCATCCTGGGTCTGGGACGCAGGCGCACCGCCATACCCCTGCACCAGGAGCACGAACTCGCCCTTGCGCTGCTCGGGGTCCGCCTCCAGGCGCTCCCTGAGGGTCCCGAGGGTGCCCCAGAGAAAGGTCTCGTGCAGCTTGGTCAGCTCCCGGGCGAGCACCGCCGGACGTTCGGCCCCCAGCACTTCGGCGGCATCGCCCAGCAGGGCACGGATGCGATGGCTCGCCTCGTAGAGGACCAGGGTGGCCGGCTCCTGGAGCCGCTCCCCCAGCCAGGCCCGCCGCGCCGCCCGGGTGCGCGGTCCAAAGCCGAGGAAGAGCACCCGGTCCGCGGGCAGCCCCGCGGCGGACAGGGCACACACCCAGGCGCTCGGCCCGGGGATGGGAACCACCGGGATCGCCGCCTGGCGGGCCGCCCGCACCAGCCCGAACCCCGGGTCGCTCACCAGGGGGGTGCCCGCATCCGAGATGAGGGCCAGGCTGGAGCCCGCCCGCAGCCACTCCAGGGCGCGGGGCGTCAGCTCCGTCTCGTTATACTCGTGAAAGGACTGCAGGGGGGTGGTGATGCCGAAATGGCGCAGCAGGATGGCGCTGCGGCGGGTGTCCTCCGCGAGGATCCGCTCCACCGCTCCCAGCACCAGGAGGGCACGCTGGCTCAGGTCCGCCAGATTGCCGATCGGCGTAGCCACCACGTATAGTACCCCCCGATCAATCGCCACCAGCGCCCTCCTGATTTAGCAGATGTCATCCGCGACCCGGCCCTCACGCCCCGAGCGCCTGCTCCCCATCGCGCTCCTCGCCGCCACGATAGGGGCCTTCCTCGCGGGCTGCGCGAGCGAGCCGCCGCGGAAGCCCGCCCCCGTCGGCACGCCGACCGCCCAGCAGCAGCCGCGCGCCCCCCGCGCCGACACCCTGCCCGCGGCGCCCGTCGAGATCGGGCCCGTTCACCACATCGGGGTGCTGCTCCCGCGCAGCGGCCCCCTGGCGGGGGCGGCCGCGGCCCTGAGGGAGGGGATGATGGCCGCCTACTATAACGCACCCCCCTCGACACGCCCCGCGCTGAGCTTCTTTGATGCCAGCAATGCCGGCGACAGCGCTCGGGTCTATCAGGAGGCGGTGAGCAGCGGCGCCGACCTGGTGGTAGGGCCCCTGCAGAAGGAGGGGGTCGATGCCCTGATGCGCCACCAGTCGGGATCGGCGCCGGTGCTGGCACTCAATTGGGTGGAGGGCAACCAGGCCGCCCCCGCCAAGTTCTTCATGTATGGCCTGGCCCCGGAGGACGAGGCCGCGGAGGCGGCGGAGCGGGCCTGGGCCGACGGGCACAGGGTCGCCCTGATCCTCAGGCCCAACGACGCCTGGGGCGAGCGCATCAGCCGCGGCTTCAACGAGCGCTGGACGGGGCTCGGGGGGACAGTGGCCGCCAGCGGGGGCTACGACCCCAACGCCCACGAATTCGCAGAGCCCATCGGCCAGCTCCTGAGGCTCAAGGACAGTCAGGAGCGTCACACCCGGCTCCAGACCACCCTGGGTCGTCCCGTTGAGTTCCAGCCGCGCAGCCGCCAGGACGCGGGCTTCCTCTTCCTGGTCGCCCAGAACCACAAGGCGCGGGAGATCTGGCCCCAACTGCGGTTCGCGGTGCAGGGGGACCTCCCGGTCTACGCCACCTCCAGTGTCTACAGCGCCTCCAAGGATGTGCGCGCCGATGGGGAGCTCGCAGGGGTCTACTTCCCCGACATCCCCTGGCTGCTGCGCGACGACCCCCAGGACCCCCTCTCCCGCAGCGCCCTCGCCGCCAGCCAACCTGAAGTCCTGGGGCCCTACGCCCGGCTCTACGCCATGGGTATAGACGCCTACGAGCTCGCCACGCGCCTGCCGGAGCTGGCGCGGCAACCGGGCAGCACCCTGTCCGGCCGCACGGGCACCCTCTCCATCGACGGTCAGCATCGGATCCATCGGCGCCTGCTGTGGGCGCGGATGTCGGAGTCGGGGCCTGTCCTGGTGGGACCTACCGAGACGCGCGCCCGGCGTCCGGCGGCGGAGAGCCCCTCGGGTGCCACTGCCCAGCGCTGAGCCCCGGCCCGCCATCGGGCAGGCCAAGGAGACCCTCGCCGCCCGCTTCCTCGAGACCCAGGGACTGGGGCTGGTGGAGCGAAACTACCGCTGCCGCTCGGGCGAGCTGGACCTGATCATGCGCTCGGGCCCGCTGCTGGTGTTCGTCGAGGTGCGCTTTCGGCGTTCCGCGAGCCACGGCGCACCGGGGGAGACGGTCACCCCCAGCAAACAGCGCCGCCTCATCCAGGCCGCCGCCCATTACCTGCAGCGCTTTGCCGCCCCGCCCCCCTGCCGCTTCGACCTCGTCGCCATCGGCGGCGACGACCGTATCGACTGGATCCCGGACGCCTTTCGCCCGGAGACCTGAGACCGGTGCCCCGATCCCCTACAATGGGGAGCCAAGACACCCGAGGAGGAAACCCCATGTCACCCAACAGCCGTCTGGACCTGTCGAGGGGCCCCTTGCGCCCCGTTGGCCGGCTCATTCCGCCGATCCTGCTCCTCATCGGCCTCCTGCAGGGTTGCGCCGCCGTTATGCTGGGCGGTGCCGCCGCCACGGGGGTGTCGGTGATTCACGACCGGCGCAGCGCGGGGACGGTCCTGGACGACCAGGGCATCGAGCTCAAGACCCAACAGGCGCTCCACGACGATGCCATCACGCGCGACAACACCGACATCTCCGCCACCAGCTACAACTACCTGGTCCTGCTCACCGGCCAGGCCAACAACGAGGAAGCGAGCCGCCAGGCTGCCGATGCGGTCTCCCGCATCGCCAAGGTCAAGCGAGTCGTCAACGAGGTGTCGGTGGGACCCAGCGCCACCCTCACCGAGGAGGCATCCGCCTCCTACATCACCTCGGATGCGAAGCTGTCGCTCTTCAAGGTGAAGGTCCCCACCTTCGACCCCTCGCGGGTGAAGATCATCACCGAGAAGAACGTGGTCTATCTCATGGGGATGGTCACCCGGGAGGAGGCCGACGCGGTGGTCGCCCAGGTGCGCTACGTCAACGGGGTCAGCCGGGTGGTCACGGTCTTTGAGTACATCCAGGCCCCCTAGCGCCCTGCCCGCGGGGCTCCTGGACGAGCTCCGCCGGGCCCTCGACGGCGATACCCTCCTCGCCGACCCCGCGGACTGCTGGCCCTACGGCTACGACAACAGCCGCTGCCACGCCCTGCCCCAGGCAGTGGCCTTCCCTAGCAGGGAAGCGGCGGTGGTGGCCCTGGTGAGGCTCTGCTACCGGGAGCGGATTCCCCTGGTCGCCAGGGGTCGGGGTACCGGCACCACCGGGGCCACGGTGCCCGACCTGGGCGGGGTGGTGGTCTCCTTCGAGCGCATGAACCGCATTCTGGAGCTGGACCCCGCCAACCGCCTCGCCCTGGTCCAGCCCGGCCTTACCAACCAGGCCCTGCAGGACGCCGCCGCGGCCCACGGCTTTTTCTGGCCCCCGGACCCCACCAGCGCGGCGGTCTGCACCATCGGCGGCAACCTGGCCTACAACGCCGCGGGCCCCCGCGCCGTCAAGTACGGTACCCCCCGGGACAATACCCTCGGGCTCAAGGCGGTCACCGGGGCCGGGCAGCTCATCCGCGCCGGGGTGCGCACCACCAAGGGGGTGGTGGGCTACGACCTCACCCGGCTGCTGATCGGCTCGGAGGGAACCCTCGGGCTGATCACCGAGGCCACCCTCAAGCTCACGCCCCTGCCGGAGGCCAAGCGCACCCTGCGCGCCAGCTACCGCAGCATCCACGCAGCCGCCGAGGCCGTCTCCGCCCTCATGGCCCAGCCGATCATCCCCTGCGCCCTGGAGCTCATGGACGGCGCCGCCATCGAGATGGTGCGCGGCTACTCGCCCCTCGACCTCGCTCCTCAGACCGGGGCCCTGCTGATGATCGAGGTGGACGGCCCCGCCGCCTGCATCGACTCGGCAGCCGCCGCGGTGGCGGGCACGGCTCGGGTGGCCGGCTGCCTGGAGGTCCTAACCGCCACCACCGAGGCCGAGGTGGATGCCCTCTGGCGCACCCGCAAGGCCCTCTCCCCAGCGCTTCGCCACCTCGCACCCAAGAAGATCAACGAAGACGTGGTGGTGCCCGTCTCTTGCATGGGGGCCTTTATCGACGGCCTGGAGCGGCTGTCGCGGCAGACCGGCATCCGCATCGTCAACTTCGGCCACGCCGGCAACGGCAACATCCACGTGAACCTGCTGGTGAACCCCGACGACCCAGCCGAGCTGGCCGCGGCCCACCGCTGTCTCGATGCGGTGTTCGACCTGGTGCTCGGCCTCGGCGGGACCCTCTCGGGGGAGCACGGGGTGGGGCTGGAGAAACGGGACTACGTCGCCCGGGAGCTCGATCCGGCCAGCTTGGCGGTGATGCGCCAGATCAAGGCCCAGCTCGACCCCCACAACATCCTCAACCCGGGGAAGGCCCTGCCGCCCGCGGCACGGTAGCTGAGACGGGACAGACAAGACCTCCTGAATCCGTGTTCCCCCCTGCCCGCACATCCCCTATCAACCCGCGTAGCTGTTTATGGAGCAACGCATGGGGCTACTGCTGCGCAATGCAACGAACCGAGGGGACAGCCGTCCACTCTGGCCGGGCAGGCTCGGGGGCTTCGCGCGGGTGATTAGGCCATTTGCCGTCCCTCAGCCAGCCCCGGCCCTTCCCGGTGACAGGAGCACAGGATCACGACCAGGCGCACGGGCCACCTCACGGCGAAGCCGCCTTGGCCAGCTGCTCCCCCACGGCGGCGAAGGCCGCCACATGGCGCATCACCCCAGGCCCGAACTTGAGGATGAAGCGGCGCGCATGGGCCACAAACTGGGCCGCCCGGTAGATAATCTCCTGCAGCACCCTCTTGAGCCTTCGGCGTTCTGCCGGGTGGCGGATCGGTGCGATCTCCCCCGGTCAGTCCCAGCTGACCGATGAGCCGCAAGCTGTGGTAAGCGAAGGAGGCAAGGTCCAGGCGCGCGTCGTTTGTGTCGAACTTGCCTGAGGGCAGCCGCTCGAGGTCGGTCTTGATCTCGGAGTGAAACGGTTCATGGGTGCCGTGGTGCTGGTAGAGTTTGATCACCTCTGCCATGGGGAGGGTGAGGCTGGTCCACCCGATGGACAACGGGGCCACGCGTTTGCCGGGACGGGTTTCCACGAAGGCGCCCGCCCGCTCGGCACGAGCCACCCAGGCCTCCTTGTCCTGCTGGCGGGTATTTCCCGCGGTGATGAAGTCAAAGGAGCGTCCCAGCGATGCCCAGCGGTCCCGCTCCTGCGCTTTGGCGAACAGCAGGGGGGCGCTGTCGAAGCCGCTGTCATCACGCAGCAGCACAGCCTGATCCGGGGCTACCAGTCGTTCGACGCGGGGGAGGATGCGCTCGAGGAGGTAATGGGTCGCCGCGGCGGAGCGCCGTACCCCGGGCCGCAATTCCCG
>CAZFHV010000008.1:0-34841 GCA_964519095.1 uncultured Chromatiaceae bacterium
GCCGTACAGCTACCAGGTCGGTCAGACCGGCAAGGTTGTGAAGCCGGGCGTGTACATCGCGGCCGGCATCTCGGGCGCCACCCAGCACATGGTGGGCATGAAGGGCTCGAAGAACATCATCGCGATCAACAAGGACAAGGAGGCACCGATCTTCGGTGTCGCCGACCTCGGCATCGTCGGCGACGCGATGAAGGTCGTGCCGCAGATCATCGAGGCGCTCAAGTCCCGCTGATCATCTCCGATCACGAAGGGGCCCCGCCCCACGGCGGGGGTGTTTTTGGTCTGTACCCCCCCCCCCCCCCCCCCCCCGAGTTGCAAGTAAGCGGTAGGCGACGCCCGCGATGCGTTGGGCGTGTTGGTCGATTTGAGGTTGGGGGTTAGTTCTGCGGTCCCGGTCCGGTCGACCGTGGGGGTGTACTACAGAGTGGCGCCGGCAAACCGCGCCCACTCAGGGAGGGCAAGAAGACAGGCGACCGCCCTCAGGCGGCGCGCACCGCGAGGCGGGGAAAGCGGCTCGCGAGACTGGCCTGGGTGGCCGCGGAGGGGGAAAGGGGCGGGAGTGCCCGCCAGTCCGGGTCCAGGGCGCGGGCGGTGACACAGGCTTGGAGCGCGTAATGGGTCAGGCCCGCGGCGGCGAGGCGCTCCGCGAGCGCCTCTACCTGGTCGGACCCCCAGTGGGGCGGGACGGTGGTGCGCACCTCGTGGGCCACCCCGCTGGCCAAGAGGGCTTCCAGGCTGCGCCAGGCCCGCTCGCCGCTGCCGGCGACCCCGGTGATCTCGGGGTAGTCTTCGGGTAGGCCCTTGATGTCCAGGCCCACCCAGTCGAGGAAGGGCAGAAGGGTCGCCAGGCGCTCCGGGTAGCAGCCCGCGGTGTGCAGGCCCACCTTGAAACCGAGGCCCCGCACCGCGCGGATCGCCTCCCCAAGGGCCTGTTGGGCAGTGGGCTCCCCACCGCTGAAGACGACCCCGTCCAGCAGGCCGCAGCGCCGGCGCAGGAAGTCCATCACCGCCTCCCAGGGGATCGACGGCGCGGCATCGGCGCTGAGCAGATGGCCGTTGTGGCAGTAGCGACAGCGCCAGGGGCAGCCCTGACAGAACACCACCGCAGCCAGCTCCCCGGGGTAGTCCAGGGTCGTCAGGGGGGTGAGGCCACCGACGCGCAGGCTTGCCATGGGTCTCCCGAGCCCTGCGAGGCTAACGGCTCCCGGTCACCGCGACCCGGCTCAGGCCGCGGCCCGCTGGGGCAGATCCCGCCGGGGGGCGCAGGGCTGCTCCTGGAAGTACTGCCGCTCGGCGTGCTCGGACTGCTTGCCCCGATTGAAGGCGGTGACCGGGCGATGGTAGCCCATGACGCGGGTCCAGACCTCGCAGCGGGTGCGCTCTTCGTCTCTGAGCTCAATGACAGGTGCAGGATTCATGGGATGGGATCTCCTTGAGTTTGCGGGCGATGAGGTCTTGGTCGCAGAGGGGGCAGAACTGGTGCTCCCCACTGAGGTAGCCGTGAGTCGGGCACACGGAGAACAGGGGGGTGACGGTGATGTAGGGTAGGCGGAAGTTCTCCAGGGCCCGGCGCACCAGCCGCTTGCAGGCATCCACGCTGGAGATGCGCTCGCTCATGTAGAGGTGCAGCACGGTGCCCCCGGTGTACTTGCGCTGTAGCTCGTCCTGCATCTCCAGCGCCAGGAAGGGGTCGTCGGTGTAGCCCACGGGGAGCTGGGAGCTGTTGGTGTAGTAGGGCGCTGCCGCGCTGCCGGCCTGGAGGATGTCGGGATGGCGCTTGCGGTCCTCCTTGGCGAAGCGGTAGGTGGTGCCCTCCGCGGGGGTGGCCTCCAGGTTGTACAGGTGGCCGGTCTCCTCCTGGAAGGCCACCATCCGGGTACGGATGTGGTCCAGCAGGCGGCTGGCAAAGGCATAACCGCCTTCGGTGGTGATGTCCTCCCCATCCCCCGAGAAGTTGCGGATCATCTCGTTGATGCCGTTCACCCCGATGGTGGAGAAGTGGTTGCGCAGGGTGCCGAGATAGCGCTTGGTGTAGGGGAAGAGGCCGTCGTCTATGTGACGCTGGATCACCTTGCGCTTGATCTCGAGGCTGTTGCGCGCCAGGTCCAGGAGCTGGTCCAGGCGCCGATACAGCCCCGCCTCGTCACCCTTGAAGCGATAGCCGAGCCGCGCGCAGTTGATCGTGACCACCCCCACCGACCCGGTCTGCTCCGCCGAGCCGAACAGCCCGTTGCCGCGCTTGAGCAGCTCCCGGAGGTCGAGCTGGAGCCGGCAGCACATGGAGCGGACCATGTTGGGCTTGAGCTCGGAGTTGAGGAAGTTCTGGAAGTAGGGGAGGCCGTACTTGGCGGTCATGGCGAACAGCCGCTCGGCGTTCTCCGACTCCCAGGGGAAGTCCGGGGTGATGTTGTAGGTGGGGATGGGGAAGGTGAATACCCGACCCTTGGCATCGCCGGCGGTCATCACCTCGATGTAGGCACGGTTGATAAGGTCCATCTCGGCCTGGAGGTCCCCGTAGGTGAAGGGCATCTCCTCACCCCCGATCAGGGGCACCTGGGGGCGCAGGTCCTCGGGGCAGACCCAGTCGAAGGTGAGATTGGTGAAGGGGGTGTTACCCGTGATAAAGACCTTGCCGCGTCGCCGGGCGACGAAGGTGCCGTTGCGCGTGGTCGGACACCAGACCTTGCCCCGGTAAGGTCGGCGCTCAATGAGCTGGATGTAAGTCTCCGCGTTGCGGATCAGGTTGAGGACGAATACGCCGGAATCCTTGCGCTCGTAGACCGTGCTCCCGAAGCCGGCCAGCACACACAGTTCCTGCAGGGCGTCTAGGTTTCGCGGGTCTTTGGTGTAGATTCGGGTACGCCCGTTCGCTTCGACATTCCCGTCCCCCTTGATGTAGGTATCCAGGAATAGGCGAATCTGACGTGCCGATAGGGTACGGATCAAGCTGGGGACGCACTTTCGGTCCGTGTAGCGCAGGATGTGCTCGCTGCCCTCCTTATTCAGACGATAGCGATAGCAGATGTAGTTGGCATAGGTGCCGGTCTTCTCCGCACGGTGATAGCTGAAGCCGAGCCCCGCCAAGAGCCACTCGATCTCGGCTGCGTTCTCTGGGTTGCCCTGGGATTGGAACAGGCTCACACGCCGTCGCCCGGCGCTGAAATCGAAATTGCCCTCGGAGACCACCCAGGCGAGGAGCATGACCAGCTTGTCGTCCACTTCGGCCCTGGATGGGGTCTCCCACGCGGTCGGCACGATCACCGGGGACTTGAGCTGGGCGACTTGCTCGATCTCCTCCAGTACCCAACGGTCCTTGGTGTTGAAGATCTTGCGGACAACCTTGTGGCCCGGCGTGATCCATTGCTCCTGGGTCCGGTTGCGCAGCACGTACATCTCGCCCTCGAAGTCGTAGGCCTTCATGGCAAGGGGCTCTAGGTATTCGAGGCGATTCTCGCGCCAGTCGAAGGTGGCGATCTTCTCACCCACCTCGAGCTGGTGGTACCGCCGCCAGCCCTGCTCGGTCAGACATTCGGTCTCCTCGTCCACGCACTGGGTCCCCCACCGGGAGGGGACGTTGAGGTTGTAGATCAGCTCCTGGATGGACTGGCGCACCTCGGCGTAGCCGAGGTGATCCTTACGGACGAAGGGCGCCAGGTAGGTGTCGAAGGAGCTGAAGGCCTGGGCCCCGGCCCATTCGTTCTGCAGGGTCCCCAGGAAGTTGACGATCTGGCCCACGGCGGAGGAGAGGTGCTTGGGTGGGCCGGCCTCCACCTTGCCGGGGACACCGTTGAGGCCCTCGTTGAGCAGGGTGCGCAGGGACCAACCGGCACAGTAGCCCGCGAGCATGTCGAGATCGTGGATGTGCACGTCCCCCTCCCGGTGGGCCTGGCCGATCTCCGGGGGATAGACGTGATTGAGCCAGTAGTTGGCGATCACCTTGCCCGAGGTGTTGAGGATCAGCCCGCCCAGGGAGTAGCCCTGGTTGGCGTTGGCGGACACGCGCCAGTCGCTGCGCTCCAGGTACTCGTTGATGGAGGAGCCCACGTCCACCAGGGTGCGGCGGTCCTCGCGGAGCTTCTTGTGCTGCTCGCGGTAGACGATGTAGGCACGAGCCGTCTCGAAGTGGTTGGCGCTGATGAGGGTCTGCTCCACCACGTCCTGGATGGACTCGATGTCCGGCAGCCGCCCCAGGCCGAAGCGGTGGCTCAACACCTTCACCACCTGGGTGGTGAGCAGATGGGCCTCCAGCTCGCCGAACTCGCCGGTGGCCCGGCCGGCGCGCAGGATGGCGGACTCGATCTTGCCGCCCTCGAAGGGCACCGCCCGCCCGTCGCGCTTGAGCACGCGGGTGGGCAGTACTGCGATCTGGGCCTGGTGGATGTTCGCACTCACTCCCTAGCACCCTCCCCGATGTCTAGATGTAGTAGATCAAAGTATAGAAGACACAAGATCTAGTGTGCGACGGGTTGGAAGAGGCGGTACTTGATCTAGATCAAGCCGACGGCGGTCCAGCACTGCACCGCTCGGGGAGGTCGGGATGGGCAGGGCCACGGGTGCCCCGCGGCAAGCCGGGGCCAGAAACGCGAAGAGCGGCCGGTGGCCGCTCTTCGCCGAGGAGGCTGGGGGTACCGGGGCTAGCGCGGCAAGTCGCTGTGCCCCATCAGCCAGGCGTCCACGGCGCGGGCGCACTGGCGGCCCTCGCGGATGGCCCACACCACCAGGGACTGGCCCCGGCGCATGTCGCCGGCGGCGAAGAGCTTGTTCACCGAGGTCTGGTAGTCGTCGGTGCTGGCGGCCACGTTTCCGCGCTCGTCCAGGTCCACGCCCAGCTCCCGCAGCATGCCCTCCTGGACCGGGTGGAGGAAACCCATGGCCAGCAGCACCAGGTCGGCCTTGAGCTCGAAGCTGCTGCCGGGCACCTCGCCCATGACCTGCCGGCCGCCAACCTGCCGCCACTGCACCCGGGTGACCTCCATGGCGCTGACCCGGCCTTCCTCCCCGATGAACTGCTTGGTGGTGACGGCCCAGTCCCGATCACAGCCCTCTTCGTGGGAGGAGGAGCTGCGGAGCTTGAGCGGCCAGTTGGGCCAGGTGAGGAGCTTGTCTTCCTGCAACGGCGGCTTGGGCAGGATCTCGAGCTGGGTCACGGAGCGCGCCCCCTGCCGCACGGAAGTACCCACGCAGTCGGAGCCCGTATCACCGCCGCCGATCACCACCACCTGCTTGTCGGTGGCCAGGATCTCCCCGGTGGTGATCCGCTGCCCGGCCACGCGACGGTTCTGCTGGGTGAGGAAGTCCATGGCGAAATGGATGCCCGCGAGCTCCCGGCCGGGGACCTTGAGGTCCCGGGGCTGCTCGGCGCCCCCTGTCAGGGCCACGGCGTCGAATTCCGCCAATAACTGGCGGGCGGGGATGTCCAGGCCCACATGGCTGTTGGGGCGGAACTCCACCCCTTCGGCCTGCATCTGGGCGAGCCGCCGATCGATGAGGGAGGTCTCGAGCTTGAAGTCGGGAATCCCGTAGCGGAGCAACCCCCCGATGCGGTCGTTCTTCTCGAACACCACTACCCGGTGGCCGGCGCGGGCCAACTGCTGGGCACAGGCCAGCCCCGCGGGACCCGAGCCCACCACAGCCACCCGCTTGCCGGTGCGGTGGGCGGCGATCTGGGGCGTGACCCAGCCCTCCGCCCAGCCCTTGTCGATGATGGCGCACTCGATGTCCTTGATGGTGACCGCCTTGTCGTTGAAGTTCAGGGTGCAAGAGGCCTCGCAGGGGGCGGGACAGATCCGGCCGGTGAACTCCGGGAAGTTGTTGGTGGAGTGCAGCACCTCCAGCGCCTCGCGCCAGTTGCCCCGGTACACCAGGTCGTTCCAGTCCGGGATGATGTTGTGCACCGGACAGCCCCGGTGGCAGTAGGGGATGCCGCAATCCATGCAGCGGGCCGCCTGCTCCCGGACCCCGACCTCGGGCAGGGAGACCACGAAGTCGCGGTAGTGCCTGACCCGCTCCTCCACCGGCGCATAGCCGTGCTCCTGGCGGGCGATCTCGAGAAAACCTGTGGGCTTACCCATAACGACAACCTTTTTCCTCTGACCTTGGGGTTCCGATCAGGCCGCCGCGCTGGCCTGCACGTCCTCGGGGGTGGCTCGCGCCTTCGCCTGCTGCTCCAGGAGCGCCCGGCGGTACTCCAGCGGCATGACCTTGAGGAATCGCGGCAACAGCTCCCGCCACTGCTCCAATACCCGCTTGGCAGGCTCGCTGCCCGTGTAGAGGGCATGGCGGGCAACGAGGATCTGCAGCCGCCGGGCGTCGTGTCGCAGAACGTCCTCGGGCAGCTCCGCCTCCGCCAGGGCCCGCCAGTCGTCGCGCAGCACCCGCACGTTGAGGGTCTCTTCCGGGTCGTTGAGGGGCTCCAGGGCCACCATGGCCTTGTTGGCACGGCGCTCGAAGCTGCCGTCCTCGTCAAGCACGTAGGCGATGCCCCCGCTCATGCCGGCGGCGAAGTTGCGGCCCGTCGGGCCCAGCACCACCACCACCCCACCGGTCATGTACTCGCAGCCATGGTCGCCGGTGCCTTCCACCACCGCCATGGCCCCGGAGTTGCGCACGGCGAAGCGCTCGCCGGCCACGCCGCGGAAGTAGCACTCCCCGGCGATGGCACCGTAGAGCACGGTGTTGCCGACGATGATGTTCTCCTCCGCGCGCAAGGGGCTCTTGGGCGGGGGGTACACCAGGATCCGCCCTCCGGAGAGGCCCTTACCCACGTAGTCGTTGGCCACACCCGCCAACTCCAGCGTCACACCCCGGGCGAGGAAGGCGCCGAAGCTCTGACCCGCGGTGCCCGTGAGCTTGACGTGGATGGTGTCGTCGGCCAGACCCGCGTGACCGTAGCGCCGGGCCACCTGGCCGGACAGCATGGCCCCCGTGGTGCGGTCGGTATTGCGGATGGGACTCTCGATCTGCACCGGCCGGCGATACTGCAGGGCCGGCTGGGCCTGGGCGATGAGCCGGTGGTCCAGCACCCCATCGAGCCCATGGTTCTGCTCCTCGCTGTGATAGGTGGCGGCCCCGGGTGCCGCCGGGGGAACCGCCAGCAGGCGGCTGAAATCCAGCCCGCGTGCCTTCCAGTGGTGGATGGCCCGGCGCATGTCGAGGCGATCGGCGCGGCCGATCATCTCGTCGAAGGTGCGGAAACCGAGCTCCGCCATCAGCTCGCGCACCTCCTGGACCAGGAAGGTGAAGAAGTTGATGACATGGGCCGGCTGGCCTGGGAAGCGCTTGCGCAGCTCCGGGTCCTGGGTGGCGACACCCACCGGACAGGTGTTGAGGTGGCACTTGCGCATCATCACGCAGCCGGCGGCGATCAGGGCGCCGGTGCCGAAGCCGAACTCGTCCGCCCCCAGCAGGGCACCGATCACCACGTCGCGCCCGGTGCGCAGGCCCCCGTCCACCTGGACCGCGATGCGGCCCCTGAGCTGGTTGGCCACCAGGGTCTGGTGGGTCTCGGCGAGGCCGATCTCCCAGGGGGAGCCGGCGTTTTGGATGGAGGTGATGGGGCTGGCGCCGGTGCCCCCGTCCTCACCGGAGATGGTGACGTGGTCCGCGTGGGCCTTGGCCACCCCGGCGGCGACGGTGCCCACCCCGATCTCCGAGACCAGCTTGACGCTGATGGCAGCCTTGGGATTGACGTTCTTCAGATCGAAGATGAGCTGCGCCAGATCCTCGATAGAGTAGATATCGTGGTGGGGCGGTGGGGAGATCAGGCCCACGCCGGGGGTGGAGTGACGCACCCGCGCGATCCAGTCGTTGACCTTGTGGCCGGGGAGCTGGCCGCCCTCGCCGGGTTTCGCCCCCTGGGCCATCTTGATCTGCAGGGCATCGGCGTTGACCAGGTACTCGGCCGTCACCCCGAAGCGGCCGGAGGCCACCTGCTTGATGGCCGAGCGGCTGGAATCGCCCCCCTCCAGGGGTGTGTAGCGCACCGGGTCCTCGCCGCCCTCGCCGGTGTTGGACTTGGCCCCGAGGCGGTTCATGGCGATGGCGAGGGTGGTGTGGGCCTCCCAGGAGATGGAGCCGAAGGACATGGCCCCGGTGGCCAGGCGCTTGACGATCTCGCTGGCGGGCTCGACCTCGTCCAGGGGCAGGGGGTTGCTGGCGAACCGCAGCTCGAACAGTCCGCGCAGGTTGCGCAGGTGATCGCGCTGGTCGTTCATCACCCGGGTGTAGACCTTGAACTGCTCGTAATCGCCGGAGCGCACCGCGTGCTGCAGCAGCGAGATGGTCTCGGGGGTCCAGGCGTGGTCCTCGCCGCGCAGCCGGAAGGCCAGCTCCCCACCCACGTCCAGGTGCTGGCGATAGAGGGGGGCATTGCCGAAGGCCTGGCGATGCCGGCGCACCGTCTCCTGGGCGACCTCCAGAAGGCCGATGCCCTCGATCACCCCCTGGGTGCCGGTGAAATAGCGCTCCACGAACTCGCTGGCCAGCCCCACCGCCTCGAAGATCTGGGCGCCGCAGTAGGACTGATAGGTGGAGATGCCCATCTTGGACATCACCTTGAGGATGCCCTTGGCGATGGCCTTGGTGTAGTGCTCGTGGGCCTCCGCCTCGCTCATCCGCGGGGTGATCTGTGGCAGGCTCGCGGAGAGGGTGTCGAAGGCCAGCCAGGGGTTGATGGCCTCGGCCCCGTAGCCCGCCAGCAGGCAGAAGTCGTGCACCCGCTTGGCCTCGCCGGTTTCCACCACCAGTCCCACCTCGGTGCGTAGCCCGGTTCGGATCAGGTGATGATGGACAGCGGCGGTCGCCAGCAGGGCGGGGATGGCGATGTGATCCGCATCCAGCACCCGGTCGGAGAGGACCAGGATGTTGAACCCCTGGCGCACCACGTCGGCCGCCTCGCGACAGAGGTCCTCCAAGGCCCTGGCCATACCCTCGGCACCCCGCTCCACCGGGTAACCGATGCTCAGGGTGCGGGTCCGGAAGGCCCGGTCCACGTGGAACTCGATGCGCCGCACCCGCTCCAGGTCCACGTTGCTCAGGATGGGGCGCTTGACCTCCAGGCGCTTGTGGGCGCCCCCGCTCTCCAGGTCCAGCAGGTTGGGTCGCGGTCCGATGAAGGACACCAGCGACATCACCAACTCCTCGCGGATGGGGTCGATGGGCGGGTTGGTGACCTGGGCGAACTTCTGCTTGAAGTAGTCGTAGAGCACCTTGGGCCGGTTGGAAAGCACCGCGGGGGGGATGTCCCGGCCCATGGAGCTGATGGGGTCCTCGCCACTGATTGCCATGGGGGTGAGGAAGATGCGCAGATCCTCCTGCGTATAGCCGAAGGCCTGCTGGCGGCGCAGCAGGGTCTGGAGGTCCGGGGCCATGGGCCCGATCTCGGGGGGCAGGTCCTCGAGCCGGATCTGGGTGCCATCGAGCCAGGTCTGGTAGGGATGGGCGGAGGCGAGCTGGGCCTTGATCTCCGCGTCATCCACGATGCGGCCTTCCTCCAGGTCGATCAGCAGCATCTTGCCCGGCTGCAGGCGCCACTTCTTGACGATCTTCTCCTCGGGCACGGGCAGCACGCCCATCTCGGAGGAGAGGATCACCTTGTCGTCGTTGGTGACCAGGTAGCGGGCGGGCCGCAGGCCGTTGCGGTCCAGGGTGGCGCCGATACGACGGCCATCGGTGAAGGCGATGGCCGCGGGTCCGTCCCAGGGCTCCATCAGGGCCGCGTGGTACTCGTAGAAGGCGCGGCGCTCGGGGTCCATCAGGGGATTGTCCGCCCAGGCCTCGGGCACCATCAGCATCATAGCGTGGGGGAGCGAGTAGCCGCCGGCCACCAGCAGCTCCAGGGCGTTGTCGAAGGTGGCCGAGTCCGAGGCCCCATCCCCGATGAGGGGCCAGAGCTTGTCGAGGTCCGCGCCGAGCCGCTCGGAGGTCATGTTGTGGCGACGCGCCAGCATCCAGTTGATGTTGCCGCGCAGGGTATTGATCTCGCCGTTGTGGCAGAGGTAGCGGAACGGCTGGGCCAGGGACCAAGAGGGAAAGGTGTTGGTGGAGAATCGCTGGTGCACCAGGGCGAGCGCCGAGTCCATCCGCGGGTCCCGCAGCTCCGGGTAATAGACCCCGATGTTGCGCGCCAGGATCATCCCCTTGTAGACCAGGGTGCGCGCGGATAGTGAGGGGACGTAGAACTGGTGGCGCCCCACCAGCTCCCCATCCCAAACGATGTGATGGGCCTGCTTGCGGATCACGAACAGCTTGCGCTCGAAGGCGTCCCCCGCGGGGGTGTCGGGGCCCCGCTTGACGAACAACTGGCGGATCACCGGCTCGGAGGGCCGCACGCTGCGGCCCAGACAGGAGCCGTCCGTGGGCACGTCGCGCCAACCGAGGACGATCTGCCCCTCGGCGGCGATGGTGCGCTGCAGCGCGGCCTCGCTGTGGGCGCGGGTGCGCTGATCGCGGGGCAGGAAGATCATGCCCACCGCGTAGTCCCCCGCCGCCGGGAGCTCGATGCCCAGCTCCGCGCATTCCGCCCGCAGGAAGCCATCCGGCACCTGGAGCAGGATCCCCGCACCGTCGCCCGCCAGGGGATCGGCGCCCACCGCGCCCCGGTGGCTCAGGCAGGCGAGGATCTCCAGACCTTGGCGGATGGGCTCGTGGCTCTTGCGGTTCTTGATATCGACGACGAAGCCGATGCCGCAAGAGTCGTGCTCGTTACGCGGATCGTAGAGACCCGAGGCGGTGGGCGGGCAGACAATGCTCATGGGGGTTCCTCAATAGCGACGGCGGCGGGTGCTCCCTGCGGGGCCACGCCAAGGCTCGATGGGCGTGCCCCGATGATCCAGAAAATGCAAGAAATTCATACTATACCAGCTAGGGACGCGAATCCCGAAGCCCCGATTCGTGCGAGACGAGGGCGGCTCCGGTTGCCCCGCGGCGCCCCTCGCGCGAGAGAGGGCCCCCCGGCGGCTGCCCGGTCGGGTCTCGGCCCGTACCGCTGGCCCCAGCCCGGAGCCGAGGCCAGCGGCGGTGGCCGGGGCTGGGGATCAGACCACGCCCTGGTCAATCATAGCGTCGGCCACCTTGCGGAAGCCGGCGATGTTGGCGCCGAGCACCAGATTGCCCGGGGCACCGAACTCCTTGGCGGTCTCGCTGGCGTTGCGGTAGATGTTCTCCATGATGCGCTTGAGCTTGGCGTCCACCTCCTCGAAGCTCCACTGGAGCATGCTGGCGTTCTGGCTCATCTCCAGTTGGCTGGTGGCCACACCGCCGGCGTTGGCCGCCTTGGCCGGCCCGTAGGCGATACCGGCGGCCAGGAAGGCGTCGATGGCCGCCTGGTTGGAGGGCATGTTGGCCCCCTCGGAGATACAGATGCAGCCGTTCTTCAGTAGGGTCTTGGCGTCTTCCTCGTTCACCTCGTTCTGGGTGGCGCTGGGGAAGGCTGCCTGGCAGGGCACGCTCCACACGGCGTTGCGACCGGTGGGGTAGTTCTCCACGGGGGTGTAGACCGCACCGGGCCGCTGCTCGGCGTAGCGGGTCAGGCGGGCCCGCTCCACCTCCTTGACCTGCTTGAGCAGGTTGAGGTCGATGCCGTCCTTGTCGTAGACCATGCCGTTGGAGTCACTGGCGGTGACAGGCTTGGCGCCCACCTGGTAGAGCTTCTCCACGGTGTAGATGGAGACGTTGCCGGAACCCGAGACCGCGCAGGTCTTGCCTTCGAGGGAGTCGCCGCGCTCCGCCAGCATGTTCTGGGCGAAGTAGACCGCGCCGTAGCCCGTGGCCTCGGTGCGCACCAGCGAGCCGCCCCAGTTCAGGCCCTTGCCGGTGAGCACGCCATCGTAGCGGCCGGTCAGGCGCTTGTACTGGCCGTAGAGGTAGCCGATCTCGCGGCCGCCCACGCCGATGTCGCCCGCCGGCACGTCGATGGTGGGGCCGATGTGGCGGAACAGCTCGGTCATGAACGACTGGCAGAAGCGCATGATCTCGTTGTCGGACTTGCCCTTGGGATCGAAGTTGGAGCCACCCTTGCCCCCGCCGATGGCCAGACCCGTGAGGGAGTTCTTGAAGATCTGCTCGAAACCCAGGAACTTGATGGTGCCCGCGGTGACGTTGGGGTGGAAGCGCAGCCCGCCCTTGTAGGGCCCGATCGCGGAGTTGAACTCGATGCGATAGCCTTTGTTGACCTGGATGTTGCCGCGGTCGTCCACCCAGGCGACCCGGAACAGGATCTGACGCTCCGGCTCCACGATCCGCTGGATGATGTTATGCCTCTGGTATTTGGGATGGCGGTCGAGGAGGGGTTTGAGGGAGGTGAGGACTTCCTCGGCGGCCTGGTAGAACTCGGCCTGTGCGGGGCTCGACTGCTTGAGGTAGTTGATGGTGCTGTGGATGTAATCTGACATCGGGAAGATCCCCTCCGCAAATAATCGATGGGCAAGCACGAATTTCGGCCTCGGGGGTGCTCCGCCGAAGCGGCGGGAGTTTACCGCTTTCGGGTCCGCCAAACCAAAGTTTTGTCTCTGGCCCAGCCAGGCTGAGGCGCCACAGGGGGGGCAGCGCGTCTAACGGGGAGGGGTGACTGCCCCCCCGAATGGGGTAGGATTACGCCTCTTGGCCTCGTTCCCAGCAAGAGGCACGAGCAAGGGGTTTCGCAAGGGCAGCGGCGGAGTGGCGGGCGCCCCACCGCTCGACAGCGGTGGGCCGGTGCCCCCAGTGGGTTTTTCGGGAGGGCTTGATGGCGGCGATCGATGCACAGGTGAGCACCGGGCTCGCGGGTCTGGACCGGGTGTTCCGCGGGATCATGGCGGGCGACAACATCGTCTGGCAGGTGGACTGTATTGACGACTACACCCCGCTGGTAGAGCCCTTCTGTCACTACGCCCTGGAGCGGGGGCGCAAGCTCGTGTACTTCCATTTCGCCCGCCACGCAACCTTGGTAGCGGAGAGGCCGGGGGTGGAGGTGCAGGTGCTGGACCCCGGCGAGGGTTTCGAGCCCTTCCTCACCGCCATCCACGACACCATCGAGCGGGCCGGGCGCGGCGCCTATTACGTGTTCGACTGTCTATCGGACCTGGTGGCTGACTGGTACAGCGACCAGATGCTGGGCAACTTCTTCATGCTCACCTGTCCCCACCTGTACGATCTGGAGACGGTGGCCTACTTTTCCCTGTTGCGTGGTCATCACTCCTTCCTCGCCACCGCGCCGATCCTCGACACCACCCAGCTCTTCAACGACGTCTATCGTCATCGGGGTGAGCTGTACGTGCGGCCCCTCAAGGTGCAGCAGCGCTATTCCCCCACCATGTACATGGTCCACGTCTGGCGGGGCAACGACTTCCTCCCGGTGGCCGACAGCACCACCATCTCCGAGATCCTCACCCTGGCGCCCTGGACCGGGCTCAAGACCACCGACACGCGCCTCGACATCTGGAACCGTACCTTCCTCGAGGCCGAGGAGGTGGTGGCTGCCGAGCGCAACAACCTCCATATCGCGGACGTCGCCCAGAGCCTGCTCAAGCAGACCCTGCGGATGACCGTGTCGCGCGACGAGCGGGTGATGCGGCTCGCCGAGGAGTACCTGACCCTGAGCGACATCCTCGCCATCAAGAGCCGCATGATCGGCACCGGCCTGATCGGGGGCAAGACGGTGGGGGTGCTGTTGGCGCGGGCGATCCTGAAAAGGAACCAACCCCACTGGAAGGACCTGCTGGAGATCCACGACTCCTTCTTCGTGGGCTCGGACGTCTTCTACACCTACCTGGTGCGCAACGGCGTCTGGTGGGTGCGCGAGAAGCAGAAGAATCCCGCCACCTTCCTCGACGGGGCGGAGACCGCGCGCCGCCGCATCCTGCGCGGGGATTTCCCCGATTACATCCTCCAGCAGTTCTCCGACATGCTGGACTACTTCGGCCAGTCGCCCATCATCCTCCGCTCCAGCAGCCTCCTGGAGGACAATTTCGGTAACGCCTTCGCCGGCAAGTACGACAGCATCTTCTGCGTCAACCAGGGGCCGCGGGAGAAGCGCCTCGACGACCTCCTCTCCGCCGTGCGCACCATCTACGCGAGCACGATGAGCGAGCGGGCCCTCAACTACCGGGCCCGACGCGGCATCCTCGACCGCGACGAGCAGATGGCGCTGTTGGTGCAGCGGGTCTCCGGCGAGCAGCACGGGAGCCTCTTCTATCCCCACATCGCGGGGGTGGGTCTCTCGTTCAATCCCTATGTCTGGAGCGAGCAGATCGATCCCACTGCGGGCATGGTGCGGTTGGTGATGGGACTGGGCACCCGCGCGGTGGACCGCTCCGACGACGACTACACCCGGGTGGTGTCCCTGAGCGACCCCGAACGGCGCCCCGAGAGCAATTTCGACAGCGTGCGCCAGTATTCCCAGAAGCGTATCGACCTGCTGGACCTGGAGGCCAATCAGCTCACCAGCCGTCAGTTCAGCGAGCTGGCCCAGCAGACTCCCAACCTGCCCCTCCACGCCCTCGCCTCCCTCGACGCCGAACTGGAACAGCGGGCGCGGGAACGGGGCATGCAGGACGTCTTCCCCTGGGTGCTGACCTTCGAGCAGCTACTGCGCGACACCCCCTTGGTGGAAGACATGCGGGAGATGCTCAAGACCCTGCAGCAGGCCTACGACTACCCGGTGGACGTGGAGTTCACGGTCAACCTCTTCGACAAGAACAGGTACCGGGTCAATCTGCTGCAGTGTCGCCCCTTCCAGGTACGGGAGGCGGGCACCATTGCCAATCCCCCCGAACGCATCGCACCGGAGCATCTGGTGCTGGAGGCCCACGGGGCAGTCATCGGCCAGAGCCGCATCGGCACCATCGACCGGGTGGTCTACGTGGTGCCCAGCGCCTACGGGAGCCTGCCCCTCGGGGATCGCCACAAGATCGCCCGGCTCATCGGCCAGGTCACCCGGATACGCGGTCTCCAGGGGGTCAAGACCCTCATGCTGATCGGGCCGGGCCGCTGGGGCACCGCCTCACCGGAGCTGGGGGTCCCGGTGCGCTTCGCGGAGATCAACAACGCGGCGGTGCTCTGCGAGATCGTCACCATGCACGAGGGCCTGGTGCCCGACGTATCCCTGGGCACCCACTTTTTCAGTGACCTGGTGGAGACGGACATCCTCTACCTGGCGATCTTCCCCCAGCGCCATGACAACCGGCTCAGCCAGGCGTTTTTCGACCAGCAGCCCAACCGCCTCGCCGAGCTGCTGCCGGCCGCGGCGGAGTGGGCCCACTGCGTGCGGGTGGTGGATCTGCCAAACCCGAAGAGTCCTGCGGTGCTGCGGCTCAACGCCAACACCTTGCAGCAGCGGGTGGTCTGCTATCTGGATCAGTCGTAGACGGGGAGTGAAGGGGGCGGCGGGTCGGGGCGTGAGGCACCGGCTTGCCGGTGCTTGACGCTGTACCACGCGCGGGCAAGCCCGCGCCCACAATAGGGCTGGATTTCCGCCCGATATCCGGGCCTCAGATCGCGCCGGTGCTGTCGCTCTCCAAGGTGGCGCGCAGGGCCCGAGGATCGAAGTCCTCGGTGACCACCGCCTCCCCGATGCCGCGCAGCAGCACCAGGCGCAGCTTCCCCTCCAGGACCTTCTTGTCCACCGCCATGAGGCGGAGGAAGTCCTCGGGGCCCAGGGCGCTGGGCGGGGTTACGGGGAGGCGCGCCCGCCCGATGAGGGCGCGGATGCGTTGCTCGGCCGTCGCCTCGATCCAGCCCAGGCGCCGGGAGAGCTGGGCCGCCATGGCCATCCCGGCGGCCACCGCCTCCCCGTGCAGCCACTCGCCGTAGCCCATGCCGGTCTCGATGGCGTGACCGAAGGTGTGGCCGAGATTGAGAAGGGCTCGCTGGCCCGCCTCCCGCTCGTCGGCGGCCACCACCTCCGCCTTGTTGCGACAGGAGCGCTCGATGGCATGGGCCAGACTGGCCCGGTCGCGCCCGAGCAGCCCATCCAGGTGCGCCTCGAGCCAGGCGAAGAAGTCGGGGTCGCGGATGAGGCCGTACTTGATCACCTCGGCGATACCCGCCGAGAGCTCCCGGTCCGGTAGGGTGTCGAGGCTGGCGGTGTCGGCGATCACCGCCTGGGGCTGGTAGAAGGCCCCGATCATGTTCTTACCCAGGGGATGATTGACACCGGTCTTGCCGCCCACCGAGGAGTCCACCTGGGCGAGGAGCGTGGTGGGCACCTGAATGAAGGGCACCCCGCGCTGGTAACAGGCCGCGGCAAAGCCCGCCATGTCACCGATGACGCCCCCGCCCAGGGCCACCAGGGTGCAGCGGCGGCTGAAGCGCCGCTCGAGCAAGGCATCGAAGATACGCTCCAGCACCGCCAGGGTCTTGTATGCCTCCCCGTCGGGGAGGATCAGCTCCGCCACCGAGAGCCCCTCCAGGGCCGCACGCACCGGCTCCAGGTACAGGGGGGCGACGGTCTCGTTGGTGACGATCATCACCTGGGAGCCGCTGATGTGGGGGCGGTAGAGGGCCGCCTGAGCCAGTAGCTCCGCGCCGATGTAGATGGGATAGCTGCGATCGCCGAGCTCGACGCGAAGGGTCTGCATGGGAGGACCAGGTGGTTGCGGCGGCTAGAGGCCGCGGTTTTCCAGGTGCTGGCGGATCTCGCGCACCACGGTCCCCGCGCTGCGCTTCTCGGTGGAGACCACCAGGTCCGCCACCTGTCGGTAGAGGGGGTCACGCGCCGCCATCAGGGCCCGCAGGGTCTCTAGGGGCTCGGAATTCTGCAGCAAGGGTCGGTTGCGGTCCCGGGCGGTGCGGGCGTACTGCTGCTCGGGGCTGCAGTGGAGGTAGACCACGAAACCGCGTGTGGTGAGGTCGCGACGGTTGTCCTCGTTGATCACGGCCCCGCCCCCGGTGGCGAGCAGGATACGCTCCCCCTGGCTGAGCTCGTCGATCACCTGACGCTCCCGCTGCCGAAATCCCGCCTCCCCCTCGAACTCGAAGATGGTGGGGATGTCCACCCCCGTGCGGCGCTGGATCTCCTGATCGCTGTCGCGGAAGCTATAGCCGAGGGCGGCCGCCAGCTGGCGACCGATGGTGCTCTTGCCGGCGCCCATGGGACCGACCAGGAAGATGTTCTGCGTCAAGGCCATGAGAGGTCACCAACCCGAGTGGGGGCGCTATTCTACAGCCCTGGCGGCCGAAGCGCGCGCCGTCAGCGGGCCTTCATCTGCTCCTTGAGGATCTTGGGCGTCACGAAGATCAGCAGCTCGCTGTTGGCGTCCGCTTGGGTGGTGCGGCGGAACAGGTAACCCAACAGGGGGATCTCGCCGAAGAAGGGCACGGACTCCTTGCCTTTGCGGGTTTCGCGCTCGAAGACACCACCGAGCACCACGGTCTCGCCGTTGTCCACCAGTACCTTGGTCTTGACGGAGCGGGTATCGATCGGTGGGACGCCCAATACCTGGCGTGCCCAGTCCGGGTTGTCCTTTTTGACATTCAGATCGAGTTGGACGCGATCGTCCGGAGTGATGTGCGGTGTCACGTCGAGCTCCAGCACGGCCTCTTTGAAGGTGACCGTGGTGGCGCCCGAGGCGGCGGATTCCTGGTAGGGGATCTCCTTGCCGACCTTGATGGTGGCCTTCTGATCGTTGCCAGTGACCACGCGGGGGTTGGAGACGATCTCGCCCTTGCCCTCCCGCTGCATGGCGGTCAGCTCGAGCCGCAGCAGATACTCACCCACCTTGCCGATGATGAAGTCGGCGGTGCCGGAAGGATTGGTCAATGTCGGCAGGTTAACCAGGAAACCCATGTTGCGGATGGTGTCCTCGTCGGTGCCCTTTTCGCGGACAAAGCCGAAGCGCACCCCGAGCTCCCTGGCGAACTCATTGCTGGCGATGACCACCCGGGATTCGATCATCACCTGCCTCACCGCCACATCGAGGCGCTGGGCGATACCACGCACCTCATCGAGCTTGGCAGCGGTATCTTGCACCAGGAGGGTGTTGGTGCGCTGGTCCACCGACACGGCGCCCCGCTCGCTCAGGAGCCGGTTGTCCTGGGATTTCAGGAGCTTGGCGATATCCGCCGCATTCGCATAGTTCATCTGCACGAACTCCGAGCGCAGGGGGGCGAGGTCTTGGATCTGCTGCTCGGAGGCCAGCTCCAGGCGTTCCTGAGCCGCCATTTCGGCGGTGGGAGCCACCAGGATCACGTTGCCGGACTCGCGTTTGGAGAGGCCCTTTGTCTTGAGGATGATGTCGAGGGCCTGGTCCCAGGGGACGTTCTTCAGGCGCAGCGTGATGCTCCCGGCCACCCCGTCGCTGACGACGATGTTGATCCCGGTGAAGTCTGCCAGGAGCTGCAGAACCGCGCGCACCTCGATGTTCTGGAAATTGAGCGACAGCCGATCCCCCGAGTAGGTCGGTTTGTCGCGCCGGGCCCGCTCCTTCGCCGTCTTGGAGGGCCGGCGTACCTCGACGGTGAGGAGATCCTCCGCCTGGTAGGACATGAACTCGAACTCACCGGCGGTCTGGATGTCGATCTGGGCATTTTGATCCTTGGGACGGGTCTCCACCGCCACCACCGGCGTGCCGAAGTCGGTGACATCGAGCCGGCGCACCAGCTTCGGGGGTACCGTCGTGCTCGTGAGGTCCACCACCAAGTGGGTGCCGCGCTCGACCACGTCCACCGAGGTCCTGGCACTGGGGAGCCGGATCAGGATGCGGCCCTCCCCGGAGGTGCCCCTTCGGAAATCGACCTCACGGAGCTGGCCCCGCCCCCCCCCGTCCCGGCCCTTCGCGGCTTGCGGGGCGGGCTCCCTTGGGGTGCGCTGCCCCACCGGTGCAGGCGCCGCACCGGCCCCGCCGCCGTGGATACCGATGAGGACATGGCTGCCTTCGGTGGTGACCTCGTAGGGGAGGGCGCTATTGAGGTTGACCACCACGCGGGTGCGGTCGCTGGCCTCGATGGCGGTGAGGCTGGTGGCCGCGCCTGACTGGATGGGCAGGTTGCGCTGCTTGAGCCCGTTCCTGACCCCCGGCAGGTCCACCACCAGCCGATCCGGGTTGCTGGTCGTGAAGGCCTTGGCCTGGGGGGCGGGCCCGGAGAAGTTGAGGCGGATATCGATGTCGTTGCCGGCAGCGACGCGCACATCGGCCGTCTCCAGGACCGTCTCGGCCGCCCCGGCGGCCAGCCAGGGGAGCCAGAGCGAGAGGGCGAGCCAGCCCAGCATCAGCCCCCGCCAAGGGAGGCCAATACCCACGCGGGGGGACTGGCCTGCACCGACAGCCTGGCTCCTACTCATGATCCCGATCCTCCCCGGTTCATTCGCTGAGGGCAATGGTGCTCTGACGCTCCCGGTAATTGCCCGCCCCGTCCCCGACGATCTCGTCGATCTCGATGCGGTTATCCTTGATGCCCACGATCTTGCCGCTGTTCTGCCCCAGGTAATTGCCTACCCCAACCCGATGCAGGATCCCGTCGGGTGCCCGTACCAAGGCTGCCCGGACTTGATGCTGCTCAAGGGTACCCACCATGCGTATCTCGTCGAGCGGGAAGCGTTCCAGGGGCTCGCGGGGTCGGGTGGGATCGGGGGTGAGGCCCCCGGCCACCGGCGAGGGCTGAGGCTTGGTCTCTTTGTCCGGGACGAAGGGGTCGCGACGCTCGCCCGGTTGGTAGACGAAGGGCAGGATCTCCTTGAAGGCCGGAATCGGCTCCAAGGGGCTGGGGGGGCGCTGCTTGACGGATTCCACGTAGCCCTGCAGATCCGAGAGGTCCCCGCTGGTGCACCCCCCGAGCAGGAGCGCCCCCCAGAGGGCCGCTACCGCGGCTGGATGCGTCACAGGGCCGGGCCTCCGCCCTCTTTCTCTTCGAGGTAGCGGTAGGTCTTCACCGTCGCCTCCAGACGCAGGTCCGTGCCGCCGGCATTGGGGTCTTTGCCGGCGATGCTCATGTCGTGGATGGTGACGATGCGCGGCAGGGAGGCCAGCCCGCTGACGAACTCGCCGAACTGGTGGTAGGAGCCCCGCACCCGGATGCGGATCGGTAGCTCCGCGTAGAAGTCCTTGGGGGATTCCCCCAGCGGCTGGAACAGCTCGAACTCCAACCCCGCCCCCAGGCCGGTCTGGGAGACATCGATCAACAGGGCCGCCACCTCGGACTTGTTGGGGAGCTGGCGGATCATCGCCCCCAGGGACTCGCGCATCTCGGTGAGCTGCTGGCGGTACTCGGGCAGGCTGGCGGTCTTTTTCTGTTTGAACTCCAACTCGCGTCGCAGCTCCTGTTCCCGTTGCTCAGCGGTCTCGAGCTGGGCGAGCTGTCCTTGGGTATCGAAGTAGTACCAGCCCCCGGCGATGAGGGCGCACAGCAGGAAGACCGCGAACCCCTTTGCCGGGACGGGCCATTCCATGAAGTTACTGAAATCCAGCTCGTTGAGGTCCTTGAGGTCCATGAGGGAATCCTAGGTCGCCACCTCAGCGGGGCACCGCGGCGGGGCGGCCCTCGCCCGGATCGGTCTCGACGAGCTTTGGCGTCTGCTGGAGCAGATTGACCTGGAAATGGTTCAAGCCGGTGCCGGTACGCTCCTTGTTCTCCACTACTGCCAGGGTGGGGTTTCCGATCCAGGTCGCGCCCTCGATGTTGCGCATCAGACCCGATACCCGGGCGTTGGACTGGGCCCGCCCCTTGACTGACACCGCTGCACCCACCTGTTGGAGGCTGGTGAGGAAGACCCCCTCCGGCACGGTGGCGACGACCTCGTCCAGCAGATGCACCGCAGCGGGCCGACTGGCCTGGAGCTGTTGGATGATGGACATCCGGGAGATCATCCTCGCCTTGGTGGCTTCCAGGTCCTTGATCTCCCGTAGCTGTCGGTCGAGCTGACGGATCTCGCCTTCCAGGAAGGCGTTGCGCGCCTCCTGGTGGCCGATACCCTGGGCGATGCCGCTGTGGACCGCCCAGCCGACGAGCCCTGTGAGCGCGACTACCGCGAGCGCCGCCAACAGGAAGTGCTGTCTGGCCCGCGCGCGGGCCGCTGCTCGCCAGGGGAGGAGGTTGACGCGGATCATGGTCAGTCGAAGCCCCGCAGCGCCAGCCCTACCGCTACCAACATGGCCGGCCCATCAGCGAGCAGGGCCTTGGAATCGACGCGCGGCGAGAACGACATCCCCGTGAAGGGCTGGGCGATGAGGGTCTTGGTGTTGATGCGGGCGCCGATGACGCCGTCGATATTGGGGAGGTTGGCGTTGCCCCCTGCGATGATCATCAGGCCGATCTGCTTCTGGGCGCTGGCCGAATAGAAGAATTGGAGCGCCCGGTTGATCTGCTGGGCGAGGGCATCCAGGAAGGGGCCGAGCACCTCCGTCTGATAGTTGGGGGGGAGGCCACCCTTGCGCTTCGCCGCCCCCGCCTGGGAGGGTGTCAGCTCGTAACGGTGGGCGATCTCCTCGGTCAGCTGGTTGCCACCGAAGGCCTGCTCACGGGAGTAGATGACCCGCCCCTCATCGAGCACATGGACCGCGATGGCGTTGGCCCCGATGTCCGCCACCGCGATAGCCTGCTCGCGCCGATTCGCCGCCGGGATGGTGGCGATGAAGGTCTCGCAGGCATTGCTGATGGCGTAGCCTTCCACATCGACCACCGCCGCGGTCAGGCCTGCGAGCTCCAGGGCCGCGAGCCGGTCGCTGACGTTCTCCCGTCGCGAGGCGGCTAGCAGGACGTCGACGAGGTCTGCCCCCTTCGCGGAGGGTCCCAGTACCGTGAAGTCCAGGTTCACGTCGTCCAGTGCGTAGGGGATGTACTGGTCGGCCTCCAGATTGATCTGTTCCTCCATCTCCCGCTCCGAGAGGGAGACGGGCAGGGAGATCACCTTGGTGATGACCGAGGAGCCCGACACCGCTATGGCCGCCCGGCGGGCCTTAGTCGCCGAGCGCTTGACCGCCCCGTTGAGGGTCTCCCCGACGGCTTCCAGGTCGGCGATCTTCTTCTCGACCACTGCGCCGGGAGGGAGAGGCTCCACCGCGTAGCTCTCGACGCGGAAGCCAGTCTCCGCGGGACCCTTGGGCCGACTGAGCTCCAGGAGCTTGACCGCGCTCGAGCTCAGGTCTACCCCAATCAAGGGCGCTTTGCGAGCACGAAAATCGAACATCAGGCCTGATCCTTGAACCCGTTGGACCCCGATGAACCCGCCGCTTTCATTCTAGGCCGCAACTCCATATTGGCAATAGGATTTTCGATGCCCGTTCCTCTAGGACGCCGCCGACAGAAGAGCGCCAGTCGTCCCCATATCCTTATGGAGACTGGGTTCTTACGATAGCGATTTCCGCCGTTGGATGCGAGCGGCGTTCCCCGGGTGGGTACAATGGTCGTGGGGCCACCGGCGCCCGAAGGATCGGCGGCCCCTTCCCCTCAACTCAACGCTCCCGGCAAAGGATGTCCCAGCGCGACCGTGACGCAATCCGCCAGCGGCTGGCCTATGAGGCGGCGCGGCTGATGCAGGAGCAGCGAATCCCCGACCACAACCGCGCGCTCAAGAAGGCCGCGGAGCGGCTGGGGGTGAGGGACCCCCGGCGCTGGCCCAAGCTCGGGGAGGTGGAGGCGGCGCTACAGCAGCAACAGGGCCTGTTCGGGGCCCCGCAACGGGAGCGGGAGCTCTTTAGGGTCCGGCAGGAGGCCCTGGCGGCCATGGAGGCCCTGGTGTGCTTCCAGCCGCGCCTGGTGGGCCCTGCCCGCCGCGGCACGGCCAGCCTCGCCACCGGCGCGCGACTCTTTCTGTTCGCCGAGACCCCGGAAGAGGTGGTGCTGGAGCTGATGGAGCGTGGCATCCCCTGGCGGGTCCAGGATCGGCCCTTCGTTTACGCCGACGGGACGCGCCGGGACCATCCGCTGATCAGCTTCGAGGTCAACGGGGTGCGCCTGGAGCTGGTGGTCCTGCCCCGGCTGGCCCTGCGCAATCCACCGCTGGATCCCCTGACCGAGCAACCGGAGCGGGGGCTCGGCACCCCAGAGGTGCGCGCCCTGGGCGGGGACCCTGGGGGATGACCGAGGGAGTGGTACCGGGAGCAATGAATCCTTGAGGAGCGACGGCCCTCGGACAGGCGACCCGACCGCGGCAGCCGCGGGGACCGATCAGGGGCAAGGATAGGGCGGCGCGGACCCGGGGCAAGCCCACCGCGCCGCCGGGGAGTGGCGATCAGCGGGCGTACTTGCGGCGGAACTTGTCGACCCGACCAGCGGTGTCCATGATCTTCTGCTTGCCCGTGAAGAAGGGATGGCAGACGGAGCAGACCTCCACGTGCAGGTCCCGCCCCAGGGTGGAGCGGGTGCGGAACTCGTTGCCGCAACTGCACAACACCTTGACCTCGGAGTACTTGGGATGAATGCCTTCTTTCATGGTGACACCCGGTAGGCGCGGTTCTCGGACGCGGCTGACAAAGTAAACGATAAAAAATACAGAGGTTCGGTATCCGATTCAAGGGTCCGGCGTGGATCTGGTCCCGGATCGGGACTGGAGGTCGTCGAGAAACAGGGCCAGGAGGTCGTTGAGGAAGCGGCGACCCAGGGCCGTCGCCCGCATCCATGGGCCGTCGGTCTCGAGGAGCCCCCGTCCCACGGCGGCGCTCAGCCGCGGCTCCAGCCGGGCGAACGGGAGGCCCGTGCGGGCCTCGAAGAGGTCGCTGGTGAAACCCTCGCGTAGGCGCAGGCTGTTCATGGCGAACTCCGCGATCAGGTCTGCCGGGCCCAGCGGGCGGCGCCCAGCGACGAAAGGGCCCCTCTTCGCCGCGGCCAGATAGCCCCCTGGGTGGGAGCGCTTCCAGAGGCGGATCACCTGGCCACTCGGGGCGTCCGTGAGCTTGGCGTGGGCCCCGGCACCGATGCCCAGGTAGTCGCCGAAGCGCCAGTAATTGAGGTTGTGGCGACAGGGGTGTCCGGGCCGGCAGTAGGCGGACACCTCGTAGTGATGGTAACCCGCGGCGGCGAAGGCCGCCGACGCCCGGTGCTCGATCTCATCGAGCAGTGGCTCCTCCGGCAGGATCGGGGGACTGCGACCAAAGGCGGTATGGGGCTCGAGGGTGAACTGGTAATAGGAGAGGTGCGGGGTCTGGAGCCCCAGGGCCTCCTCCAGGTCCGCCATCGCCCCCTCTGGGGTCTGCCCAGGCAGGCCGTACATCAGGTCCAGATTGATCTCTCGGAAGCCTGCCCGCCGGGCCGCCGCCACCGCCGCCCGCGCCTGGGCGGGGTCGTGGATCCGCCCCAGGCGCTGCAGGCTCTGGGCGTCGAAGCTCTGGATGCCGAGCGAGAGGCGGTTCACCCCGGCGCCCAGGTAGCCCTCGAAGCGGCCCTGCTCCACGGTGCCTGGATTGGCCTCCAGGCTGATCTCCATATCGGAGGCGCAGATCAATCGCTCGCGGATGCCCCCGAGCAGGCGGGCGACCGCCCCCGGGGTCAACAGGCTGGGGGTGCCCCCGCCGATGAAGATGGACTCCAGCGTCCGTCCGCCGACGGCGGCCGCGTCTTGCTCCAGGTCCTCTAGCAGGGCCCCGACGTAGGCCTGCTCCGGAAGCTCGCCACTGAGGGGATGGGAGTTGAAGTCACAGTAGGGGCACTTGCGCAGGCACCAGGGGATGTGGACGTAGAGCCCCAGGGGCGGCGGACCGGAGGGCGAGACCGCCAGAGGCCTCGCCTCGGGCGGGGTCGAATCAGGTGCGGTCGCGGGCAAGCAGGTAGGCGAGCTCCGAGACGCCGGAATACTGACGCGATTGTTGCAGGAACCGCTCGTAGGACCCGTAGACCTTCTTGGAGAACTCGTCCTTCTGGGCGATCTCCGCCACCACCTGCTGGGAGATGGTCCGGAGCTTCTGCACCACGTCATCGGGGAAGCGCCGCAGCTCCACGCCGTGCTTCTCGATGAGGGTCTGGAGGGCACCGGGGTTGCGGGCGGTGAACTCCGAGAGCATGTCGAGGTTGATCACCTTGCAGGCATTGAGCACGATGGACTGGAGGTCCTTGGGCAGGGCCTCGAAGGCCTTCTTGTTGATCATGGCCTCCAGGCAGCTGCCCGGCTCGTGCCAGCCGGGGTAGTAGTAGTACTTGGCGGCCTTGTAGAGGCCGAAGGCCAGGTCGTTGTAGGGACCGACCCATTCGGTGGCATCGATCACCCCGGACTGCAGGGCGGTGAACAGCTCCCCGCCCGGCAGATTCACCGCCGTGCCGCCGGCACGGCTCAGCACCTCACCCCCCAGGCCCGGGATGCGCATCTTGAGGCCCTTGAGGTCCTCCACACCCTTGATCTCCTTGTTGAACCAGCCCCCCATCTGTACCCCGCTGTTGCCGGCGGGGGCGGGGATGAGTCCGAAGGGGGCATAGAGCTCCTGCCACAGCTCGAGCCCGCCCCCGTAGTAGAACCAGCCGTTGATCTCCTGGGCCGTGAGGCCGAAGGGGACGGTGGAGAAGAACTGGGCCGCCTCGCTCTTGCCCTTCCAGTAGTAGGCCGCACCGTGACCCATCTCGGCGGTGCCCCGGGAGACCGCATCGAAGACCTCGAGCGCGGGAACCAGCTCCGTGGCCCCGTACACCTTCACCTGGATGCGCCCGCCGCTCATCTCGCCGATCAGCTCCGCGAGCTTGTTGGCCCCGGTGCCGAGGCCAGGGAAGTTCTTGGGCCAGGTAGTGACCATCTTCCACTTGAACTCGGGTGCCGCCCGGGCCTGCTCCAGGGGGGCCACACCAGCGCCCAGGGCCAGGCCGCCGGCCCCGACCTTCTTGATGAACTCACGGCGTCGCATGCTTACCCCTCCCGCTACTGGTGATGGTCCTGGACCCGATGGGACCCGTCCCGCCATGGGACCGGGATTCTATACCCTTCGGAAGCGGAATTTCGGCCCACGCCCCCTCGGGCCAGGCTCGCGAGCTGGCTGGGGCGCCCCGCCCTGTTCCCTTGGTCAGCGCCCGGGGTCAGCGGATCGGCTGGAGGTTGGCGTAGGCCACCACCAGCCATTTGCTGCCGCCCGCCTGGAAGTTCACCTGGATGCGGGCGGCCGGGCCGCGTCCCTCGCTGTTGAGGATCACGCCCTCCCCGAACTTGGGGTGCACCACCCGCTGACCGAGCCGCAGCCCCGTCTCCGCCGCGGGCTGGGGCGGGAGCCAACGGGGCGCCTGGCCGAACCCGCTGGTGGCGCGCACCTCCTCCAGCAGCGCCCCGGGGATCTCCCGCAGGAACCGCGAAGGCAGGGGGTAGCTCTCCGAACCATAGAGGCGGCGGGTCTCCGCATAGGTGAGGTAGAGCTGCTCCATGGCTCGGGTCATGCCCACGTAGCAGAGCCGGCGCTCCTCCTCCAGGCGCTGGGGATCGTCCGCCGAGAGGCTGTGGGGAAAGAGCTTCTCCTCCACCCCGACGATGAAGACCAGCGGGAATTCCAGTCCCTTGGCCGCGTGCAGGGTCATGAGCTGGACGCAGTCATCGAACAGGTCTCCCTGGGCCTCACCCGCCTCCAGCGCCGCGTGGGCGAGAAAGGCGCCGAGCACGTCCCCCTCTTCGTCCCCTTCGGTCTCCTGTCCGAACTGGCGGGTGGCGTTGACCAGCTCCTGGAGGTTCTCGATGCGGTCCACCCCCTTGCCGTCCTTAGCCTGGCGGTAGTAGTCGGGGAGTCCGCTGGCCTCGATCACGCTGGCGACCAGGGCATCGAGCCGCTGCCCCGCCGTTGCCCGACGCAGCTCCTCCAGCCAGGTGAGGAACTGCCCCAACGCCCCCGCTGCCCGGGGGGCCAGGGCGCTGGTCCTCAGGAGCTGCCGCGCCGCCTCCGAGAGGGCGCAACCCTGGTCGCGGGCCACCTCGCGGAGCTGGTCGAGGGTGCGCAGCCCAATCCCCCGCGGGGGGGTGTTGACCACCCGCTCGAAGGCCGCATCCTCCGCCGGGTTGGCCAGGAGCCGCAGATAGGCCAGCGCATCCTTGATCTCGGCCCGCTCGAAGAACCTCAGCCCCCCATAGACCCGGTAGGGGATCTGGGCTCGGATCAGGGACTCCTCGAACTGGCGCGACTGGGCGGTGGTGCGGTAGAGGATGGCGATCTCCGCGCGCCGCCGCCCCTCCTCCACGGCCTGGCGGATGCGCTCTACCACGAAGCGGGCCTCGTCCACCTCGTTGAAGGCGGCGTAGAGACGGATCGGCTGGCCCTCGGCGCCCTCGGTCCAGAGGTTCTTGCCCAGGCGCGAGGGGTTGTTGGCGATCAGGGCATTGGCGGCGCTCAGGATGTTGCCGGTGGAGCGGTAGTTCTGCTCCAAGCGCACCAGGCGCGTATGGGGGAAGTCCTTGACGAAGCCCTGGATGTGCTCCACCCGGGCACCCCGCCAGCCGTAGATGGACTGGTCGTCGTCCCCCACCAGGAACAGGTTGGCCCGCTCCCCGCTCAACTGCCGCAGCCAGGCGTACTGGATGGCGTTGGTGTCCTGGAACTCGTCCACCAGGATGTGGTGGAAGCGCTGGCGGTAGTGGTGGAGGATGTCGGGCCGCTCGCGCCACAGCTCGTGGGCCCTCAGCAGCAGCTCCGCGAAGTCCACCAGCCCCGAGCGGCTGCAGGCCGCCTGATACTCCCGGTAGATGCGCAGCATCTGGCGCAGGACGAGGTCCCCTTGGTCGTCGAGCTGCTCGGCACGGCGACCCTCGTCCTTACGGGCGTTGATGAAGCCCTGGGCCTGGCGGGGCGGCCAACGGGCCTCGTCCAGCTCCAGCTGCTTCAAGATGCGGCGGATCAGCCGAAACTGGTCCTCGGCGTCGAGGATCTGGAACTCCCGCGGCAGCCTGGCCTCCTCCCAGTGGGCCCGCAGGAGGCGGTGGGCCAGGCCGTGGAAGGTGCCGACCCACATGCCGCCCACCGGCGTGCCCAGGATCTCCTCGATGCGGCCCTTCATCTCCCGGGCGGCCTTGTTGGTGAAGGTCACCGCGAGGATCGACCAGGGGGTGGCCCCCTCCACCTGGATCAGCCAGGCGATGCGATGCACCAGCACCCGGGTCTTGCCGCTGCCGGCCCCCGCCAGCACCAAGAGATTCCCTGGGGGGGCGGTGACGGCGTCGCGCTGTGCCTCGTTGAGGGGGGCCAGGATGTGGGAGACGTCCATAGCCCATTCTACCAGAGGTCGTTCAGGGGTCCGGCCCGCTGGCCGAGGCTGTGACTCCGCCGGGGGAAGGGGCGTAGCGTTCTGTAGCGGCTCGCAGGCGCTCCGCCACCGCGGAGCGCAGCGCATCCGGGGCGATGACCTCCACGTCGGGCCCGTACTTGAGGACGTCCATCACCAGCTCCAGGGGGTTGGCATAGGGGATGCGCAGCTCATAGCCGCCGTCGCCCAGCCAGCGTCCCTCCTGCTGGGGGTGCCAGCGCTCCTGGGACACCCAGCGGGCCCGTTGGGGTGTGAAGCGGAGCACCGCGACCTCCGTGGCTGCCCCGGCGAAGATGCCATAGGCGGCCCCCAGATGGGCATCGAGCTCGGCCTCTGCCACCTCCTGGGCGGGCTCAGCGCGGGCCTCGGCCGCCTCGATGGCGTCCAGGGCGAAGGTGCGCAGGGCCTCCCGCAGGTGGCACCAGGCGTCCAGGTACCAGTTGTCCCGGTAGTAGGTGAGGCGCTGGGGCGAGACCAGCCGCTCGCTGTGCTCATCGCTGGCGCGGTTGTAGTGGCGCAGCCAGAGCCGCTGGCGCTGGGCGAGGGCCCCGGCTACGGTCTGGAAGCAGGCACCCTGGGCGCGCGCCGCTACCTGGAGGATGCGGATGCGGCGGGGGACCTCGTCGCTGCTCGCGTGGCGCAGGCGCAGCAGCTCCGCGATGCGCCGCTGCAGGGGCTTGAGATGGGCCTCGAGTAGACCCGGCTGCACCGCCCCCAGCAGCTCCTGAACCGACAGCAGGGCGTGCAGCTCGGAGGGGTTGAGCCAGAGTCCCGGCAGCTCGTAGCGGGGGGACTCGCGACGGTCGTAGTAGTAGCCGTTGTGCTCGCGGTCGTACTCGATGGGGGCGTTGAGGTAGAGGCGCATGTCCTCGATCAGGCGCGTCACCGTGGCCCGGGAGCAGCCCAGCTCCTCCTCCAGACGCTTGTGGGAGACGGGGCGGCGCGCCGCCTGGAGGATGCGATTGAGCTCGTAGATGCGGACGAAGCGCTCCACGATGGGCGGTCAGTGGCGCTTGGCGGCGGCCTTGCGCTTGGGGAGGAGGTCGGCGGACCAGAGTCGCTCGATGGCGTAGAAATCCCGCACCTGGGGCTGCATCACGTGGGCCACCACGCCGTTGAGGTCCACCAGGGCCCACTCCCCCTGCTGGAGGCCCTCGCTGCCCAGCGGGGTCTCCCCGGCCTCCTTGGCGCGGAAGGCCAGGGTCTCGGCGATGGCCTTCACGTGGCGATCCGAGGTGCCGGAGGCGATGACCATGTAGTCGGTGATGCTGGTCTTGTCGCGGACATCAAGGACGACGATGTCCTTGGCCTTCATGTCGTCGAGGGTATGGACGACGAGCTCGCGCAGTTGTTCTAGCTCCATGAAGATTCCCGTGGGTTACCTCGTGAGGTGTGAAGTGAAGGTCAAAGGATAACCGATCCCGCCCTCAGTCGCGGTAGAGCCGTTCCCGCTCGATGAGGGCCAGCACCGGCTCCGGCAGCAGATAGCGGGGACTTTGGCCCGCCGCGATGGCGGCGCGGATGGCGGTGGCGGCGATGGCGAGCTGGGTGACGGGCTGGAAGTGGATGTGCCCGCCGGGACGCCCGCGCAACGCAGGGGGCCGGTCGGTGCCCCGCTCCGCGATCCAGTCGCGCAAGGTGGGGTCGGAGGGCGGCTGGCCGCCGGGCCGCTCCATCACCACCAGGTGGGCCAGCTCCAGGATCCCCTCCGGCCGGTGCCAGGTCATGAGCTCGGCGAAGGCATCGGCCCCCAGCAGGAGGCAGAGGGGTCGCTCGGCGCCTACTTCCTCACGCAGGCTCCGGAGGGTGTGGTAGCTGTAGGAGGGACCCGGGCGCCGCAGCTCCCGGTCGTCCAGAACGAAGCCGGGCTGGTCACGGATGGCCGCCGCCACCAGGGCGAGCCGCTGGGCCGGGCTGGCGCGGGGCGGCGAGCGATGGGGTGCGACCCCGAGCGGGATGAAGCGCACCTCCTCGAGCCCCAGGGCCTCCATCACCTCCAGGGCCGGGCGGAGGTGGCCGAAGTGGATGGGGTCGAAGGTGCCGCCGAGGACGCCGATCATGGCCGGCGCAGACTACCTCGGCGGCAGGACGCGAGACTCACTGGCGGATGTGGCCGTCCCCCAGCACCACGAACTTCTGGGAGGTCAGCCCCTCCAGGCCGACGGGTCCCCGGGCGTGAAACTTGTCGGTGCTGATGCCGATCTCCGCCCCCAGACCGTACTCGAAGCCGTCGGCGAAGCGGGTGGAGGCGTTGACCATCACCGAGCTGGAGTCCACCTCCCGCAGGAAGCGCCAGGCGCGGGGATAGTCCTCGGTGACGATGCTGTCGGTGTGCTGGGAGCCGTAGCGGCCGATGTGCTCAATGGCGGCGTCCAGGTCCGCCACCACGCGGATGGAGAGGATGGGGGCCAGGTACTCGGTGGCCCAGTCGTCCTCGGTGGCCGGAACCGCCCCGGCGAGGATCTCGCGGGTACGCGGGCAGCCCCGCAGCTCCACGCCCTTGGCGGCCAGGGCCTCGCCCAGGCGCGGCAGCAGGGCATCGGCCATCGCCTCGGCGACGAGCAGGGTCTCCATCGTGTTGCAGGTGCCGTAGCGCTGGGTCTTGGCGTTCATGACCACCCGAAAGGCCTTGTCGGGGTCCGCCCCCTCGTCGACGTAGACGTGGCAGATGCCGTCCAGGTGCTTGATCACCGGCACTCGGGCCTCCTGGCTGATGCGCTCGATCAGGCCCTTGCCCCCGCGGGGGATGATGACGTCGATGTACTGGGGCATGCTGATCATGGCCCCCACGGCGGCCCGGTCGGTGGTGGCCACCACCTGGACCCCGTCGGCGGGCAGCCGGGCCGCCTCCAGGCCGCGGCGCACGCTGGCGGCGATGGTCTGGTTGGAGTGGAAGGCCTCCGAGCCCCCCCGCAGCACCGTGGCGTTGCCCGCCTTGAGACACAGGGCCGCGGCATCGGCGGTGACGTTGGGCCGCGCCTCGTAGATGATGCCCACCACCCCCAGGGGCACCCGCATACGCCCCACCTGGATCCCAGAAGGGCGGTAGTTGAGGTCGCTGATGGCCCCCACCGGGTCCGCCAGGGCGGCCACCTGGTGCAGGCCCTCGATCATGGCATCGATGCGCGCAGGGGTGAGCTCGAGCCGATCCAGCATGGCCTCCCTGAGCCCCCGGGCACTGCCAGCCTGCAGGTCGCGGCCGTTCTCGGCAAGCAGGGTGGCGCGCTCCCGCTCCAGGTCCGCCGCCATGGCCAGCAGCGCGGCGTTCTTGGCCGCGGTAGCGGCGCGGGCCAGGTGTCGGGCGGCGGTGCGGGCCTGGCTGCCCACCCGGTTCATGTAGTCGAGGACGTCGGTGACGGCGGTATCCATGGTCGCTTCCGAAAAAAGACGGCGGGAGTGTAGCAGATTCACCGAGGGCGGCACGGCGAGGCAGATTCAGGGGCCCGGGGAACTCGGCAGGGGCCGGGCACCGGCGATCTCGCAGCAGAGGCCGAGCAGGGCCTCCCAGGCGTCGCCCACCGCCTGGCCCTTGATCTGCCGATCGATGCTGCTGCAGCGGGTGAGGAAACCCAAGAGCCGGCGGGGGGGATGACGGGCGAGGACGGCGCGGTAGAGGGGGCGGCGCTTGTCGCTCAGGTAGGTTCCGGCTCCCGACGCCGGGCCGCGACGGGGCTCCGTCGCCATCTGCACTAGGAGCCGCAGCTCCCGGGCCAGGGCCCAGAGGACCACGGCGGAGGCCAGCCCCTCGGCCCGCAGGCTATCCAGGATGCGCGGCAGCCGCTCAATGGTCCCGCCGAGCATCCCGTCCACCAGGTCGAAGACGTCGAAGCGGGCGCTGTCCGCGCTCTCGGCCCGCACCTGCTCCACCGACACGGGCCCGCCCCCGTAGCGCAGCACCAGCTTCTCCACCTCCTGAGCGGCGGCGAGCAGGTTGCCCTCCACCCGCTCCGCCAGCAGGGCCGCCACGCCGGACTCCGGCGAGAGCCCCGCCCCGCGCAGGCGTTGCTCCAACCAGGGGACCAGGGCAGGGCCCTCGAGTGGCCAGACCTGTACCACCACCCCCACCCGATCCAGGGTGGAGACCCAGGCGGGCTCCTTCGTGCCGCGCTCCAGCTTGGGTGCCACTAGGAGATACAGCAGATCGGGACT
This sequence comes from uncultured Chromatiaceae bacterium, assembly GCA_964519095.1. GTDB lineage: Bacteria > Pseudomonadota > Gammaproteobacteria > Chromatiales > Chromatiaceae > JAEHCY01. The sequence goes on from CAZFHV010000008.1 coordinate 32,251, forward strand.
GGGTCGGGCGCAGAGCTCGCTGATGGCACGGCTACCCTCGGCGCCGATCTTGGCGCTCGCGAGCCGCAGCTCGATCAGGCGCCGGTCCGAGAGCAGGGACAGGGAGGCGGCGGCGCCGGCGACCTCACGCCAGTCGAAGTCCGCCCCCACCTCCAGGACCTCGCGCTCCAGGTAGCCCTGCTCCCGGGCCCGCTGACGCACCCACTGGGCGGCCTCCCCCAGTTGCAGGGGCTCATCCCCGCTGAGGAGATAGAAAAGGGCCAGTCCCTGGGCGAGGCGCGCCGGGAGCTGATCGACCCTCAGGCGCATGGCACTCCGCGACCAGGCCGGCGAGGGCGAGGCCGGCCTATCGCCACTGAACCGCCACCCGCTGCAAGATCTGGCGGGCCGCGTCCACCCGCAGGTCGTTGGTGATCATGTCCGCCTCAAGCGCTTTGCCCAGCACCTCGGTATCGGGATTGATGAAGCTGCGTACCAGATCAATGGCCTGGGGGGGTATTGGAGCCTTACCCTCCACTGAGCTGGAGGCACTGAAGCGCGCCTGGTAGTGACGCTCGTAGGCAATCACCTTACCGTCCTTGTTCACGGAGAGCACCCGATCTCCCGACTGTTCTCCCAAAACGCGGATCACGCTCTTGGCCTCACCCGCGTTCGCAGCGAGCCCCTGGCCCGAGCTGAGGATACGCTCCTTCAGGAGCTTGACCAGCAAGCCACCGCCCTCGACATACACGGGGCCGAGACCCTGGGGCACAGCGGTGGTGCCCCGCAGTTCGAACCCGCAGCCGCTCAGGCCCAAGGTGAGCAGCCCGGCAGAGCAGAGAATCCAGTGGCGAAGGCGGTCGAGCATAGGCATGATCTCACCCCTTTGTCTATCCGGCGACGATGTTGACCAGCTTGTTGGGCACGACGACGACCTTGCGCACGGCCCCGTCGGCCAGGAAGCGCCGGACGTTGTCGTTGACGAGGGCCGCCTGCTCCACGGCTTTCGCGGTCGCGTCGCTCGGCACCTGAATCTTACCGCGCACCTTGCCGTTGACCTGCACCACGTACTCCAGGCTGTCCTGGCGCAGGGCCACCTCGACGACCACCGGCCAGTCCGCCCGCAGCACGTCCTTCCCGTAGCCCAGCTCCCGCCAGAGGTGGTGGCTGAGATGGGGCGCGATGGGGGCCAGCAGCCGCAGCAGGATCCCCAGCCCTTCCTTGAGCACCACCCGCTCGTCGGGGGCGTCCCCCAGACGGTTGAGGCTGTTGACCAGGGTCATGCAGGCGGAGACCACGGTGTTGAACTGCTGGCGCTCGTAGTCGTAGTGGGCCTTGCGCAGGGTCTCGTGAACCTCCCGGCGGACCTGTCGCGCGGACTCACCAAGGGACTCGAGCACCGCACCGGCCCCGCGCACCGCCTCCGCGCGCAGTCGTGCCAGGCTCCAGAGGCGCCTGAGGAAGCGGTGGGCACCCTCCACCCCCTCGTCCGACCATTCCAGGGACTGCTCCGGCGGCGCGGTGAACATGGTGTAAAGGCGCACCGTATCGGCGCCGAAACGATCCACCAGGGTCTGGGGATCGACACCGTTGTTCTTGGATTTGGACATCTTCTCCACCGCGCCGATGGCCACCGGCTCGCCGTCGCCCGCGAGCCGTGCCCGCAGGGGCCGGCCGCGCTCGTCGCGCTCCACCTCCACCTCGGCGGGGTTGAACCAGTGGCGCTGGCCGTCGGCCTCCTCACGGTAGTAGGTGTCCGCCACCACCATGCCCTGGGTCAGGAGGCGGGTGAAGGGCTCGTCCGAGGCCACCAGCCCCGCATCCCGCAACAGCTTGTGGTAGAAGCGGGCGTAGAGCAGGTGCAGGATGGCGTGTTCGATGCCGCCGATGTAATGATCCACCGGCAGCCAGTAGTCGGCCCGGCTATCCAGCATGGCCCGGGCGTCCAGGCAGGCGTAGCGGGCGTAGTACCAGCTCGACTCCATGAAGGTGTCGAAGGTGTCGGTCTCGCGCCGGGCCTCCCCACCGCACTCGGGGCAAGGGGTCCGGGCCCAGGTGGGGTCGTCGGTGAGGGGGTTACGGCTGTGCTCGTCGAACACCACCGCCTCGGGCAGGACCACCGGCAGCTCCGCCGCCGGAACCGGCACCACCCCGCAGCTCGGGCAATGAACGATGGGGATGGGGGCACCCCAATAGCGCTGGCGGGAGATGCCCCAGTCCCGCAGCCGATAGTTGACCCGCTTGTGGCCCCGGCCGCGCTCCTCCAGATAGGCCGCGATGGCGTCGAAGGCCTGGGCGGAGGTCAGACCATCGAAGGGCCCCGAGAAGCGGAGCACCCCCTTCTCCACGTAGGCACAGTGTCCGATGCCCGGGCCCGGCCCCTCGGCGGGGAAGATCACCTGGCGCCTGGGGATCCCGTAGCGCTCGGCGAACTCCCAGTCCCGCTGGTCGTGGCCGGGCACCGCCATCACCGCCCCGGTGCCGTAGCCCATGAGCACGAAGTTGGCCGCAAATACCGGCACCCGCTCCCCGCTCACCGGGTGCAGCGCGTCCACCCCCAAGGGGAAGCCCCGCTTCTCCATGGTCTCCAGGTCCGCCTCCGAGGACCCGCC